>JAFDZF010000151.1 GCA_018267055.1 Bacteroidota bacterium | reverse complement strand
TGCGCACCTTACCGGCGAAGATACGACCGAACGCGAAGAAGCGGCCCTTGTCCGCCGTCGGCACCATCTTGCTGATGTACAGCATGAGCGTGGCGTTCTGGTCGCAGTTCTTGATACCCATGAAGTACTTGTCGTCCTCCTTGGGCTCACCGGAGTAGAGCATCTCCGCGCGGTACGCCTGCGCCTTCTTGGGGGAGGGCAGGTGCTGCACGATCATCATCAGCAGCGTCTCGGCGGCCGGCAGGAACTTCATCATGATCGTCTTCACGAGCTTCTTGGGGACCTGCTCGCGCTCCTCCGTCGTGATCTGCACGTTCAGCGACTTGAGCATCTTGTCCACCTTCTCCTTCTTCTCCGTCATGACGGCGTCGAAGATCTGGTAGATGGGGTCCAGGCAGAACTGGCAGAAGGCGCGGCGCACGCGCTCGCCATCCGAGTTCGTCTCCGTGCGGATCCACTTCTTGTTCTTGGCATCGAAGAACGAGTCACCCCACAGGCGCTCGCACATCTTCGCCTCGTCCGCGCCGAACTTCGCGGCGTACATGCGCGCGAAGCGGGTCACGGAGAAGGCCCACGCCTGCAGGCCGGAGCCGATGGCGACGGTGCCCTTATCGGGCGAGACCTGGAGGTCACCCATGCAGGGGTCGTTGTACGTCGCAATCACGACGTTCACGTTCTGCAGAGTCTTCACGAAGCCCTGGTAGGCCTCCTCGGGGTCGAGCTGGAGCTCCAGAATGGCACGATCCACCTTGTTGATGAACACAACGGGGCGGATACGCTCCGTCAGGGCCTGGCGCAGCACCGTCTCGGTCTGCACGCACACGCCCTCCACGCAGTCGACGACGACCAGCGCACCGTCCGTCACACGGAGGGCGGCAGTCACCTCGGAGCTGAAGTCAACGTGCCCGGGCGAGTCGATCAGGTTGATCAAGAAGTCGCGCTCGTTTTCCTTGAGGTCCTTCACGATCTCCGCACCAACGTGGTAGTGCATCGAGATGGCAGTCGACTTGATCGTGATACCGCGGGCAATCTCGTCCGCGCGGGTGTCCATGATACGCTTGTCACCGGCGTCCTCCATCTTGATGATACCAGCGGCACCAACGAGGGAGTCCGACAGAGTCGACTTACCGTGATCGACGTGGGCAATCACAGACATGTTACGGATCTGGTCCGGAACGTCCATGAGACCACGGACCTGGTCCACAGTGAAGTTCACCATTTTGAATGGGGTATTAAAACCTTACTACTTTTTCCTCGTGTGTATCCCTTGGGTCGCAAAGAAAGCCTGAACAACACTGTGCACGGAGCAAACCACCGACATCCCATACAGGAGCTTCCCAAAACGAACGCAGGCGCTGTGGAAAGGGTTATTTAGCAGTATTAGCTCAAACAAAGAAACAAAGTGTTGGTCCGGGCGTCCTTGGTTCTTTGTCCGAATTATATAGGTTACTTTTAGCAATTTTTTTTTCGCGGGTATTAACTTTCACTTTGTGTTTTGTCTTTGTTTAGTCGGCCCATCATCCCATTGGTTGCTTTCCCCCACTTCTTAGTAGCTGTTCTCTCAGCTGTGCGAATGTTGATCCGCCTTACAGCTTGTCCATGAACGTGTCGAGCGCCGGGATCTCGGGCTTCAGGCCCTTGCGCTGGCGGACAGCAAGTGCCTGCTTGTTGGCCAGCGTGCCGACCTCCAGCGGATCGCCGGGGAACTGCTGCCAGTGGTCAAAGACGCACTGCGGGAAGGCCTGGCCACCGGTGTTGGCGCGCAGGTCGGCCGTGAAGCCGAACGACTCGGCGACGGGCAGGTATGCCTTCACGTTGTAGATGGGCGTGCCGGGGCGGTTCTCCTCGCCAATGATGATACCACGGCGGCGGGTCAGCACACCGTAGATGCCGCCCATCGCGTGCTCGACCGTCTGGATGTCGACCGAGAACACGGGCTCCATCAGGCGGGGCTGGGCAGTCAGGCAGCACGCGTAGAACACACGGCGGGCCGTGGGGATGATCTGGCCACCACCACGGTGGATCGCGTCGGCGTGCATCGTCACGTCCTCGACGTTGATGCGGACACCGCGCATGTTCTCGTCGCAGAGCACGCCCTCCTTGGTCGCCCACTGCCATGCGGCAACGAACGAGTCCTTCATTTCGTTCATGTTCTGCACACCCTTCGTCACGTCCACGACCACGTTCGGGCCGCGGCCGTCGGGGCCATAGCACCAGATCTTACGCGCCTCCGCCACGTCCCACTCGTACGTGTCAGCCAGGAAGCGAGCGCGGACCTTCGGGTCAGCGTCAGCGCTGGCCTTGCCCTCCTCGACGTCCAAGCAGAGCTCCTCCGTCAGCGGGGCACCCTTGCAGAACAGACGGTTGTGCTTGTTCGCAGACTTGGACAGGCACTGAACCGACGAGATCGCGGTCACCGTCTCGCGGAACGACACGACGGGCTCGGAGATCTTGAGCGGCGCGCCGTTCATGAAGTCGTCCTGAAGATCCTTCAGGCAAATCTCAAGGTGGAGCTCACCGGCACCGGCCACAATGTGCTCGCCGGACTCCTCGATGGAGCACACCACGAGGGGGTCGGACTTGGCCAGACGCTTCAGACCCTCGACCAGCTTGGGCAGGTCGGCGGGGTTCTTCGCCTCGACGGCAACACGCACGACAGGCGACACGGAGTACTTCATGTCGCGCAGCGGGTACGGCTCCTCGCCCTCATCGGTGATCGTGGCGGACTTCACGATGAACTTGTCCACGCCGACCAGACCGCACACATTACCGCACGGCATGTCCTCGACGGCCTCCTGGTAGCGACCCATCATCAGCACCGTACGCTGCACGGGCTTGTCCTCGTACAGGTCCTGCTTCTTGCCGTACACGTAGTTGTTACCCATGATGCGGACCTTCTGGCCGCTGCGCACCTTACCGGCGAAGATACGACCGAACGCGAAGAAGCGGCCCTTGTCCGCCGTCGGCACCATCTTGCTGATGTACAGCATGAGCGTGGCGTTCTGGTCGCAGTTCTTGATACCCATGAAG
>JAFDZF010000150.1 GCA_018267055.1 Bacteroidota bacterium | reverse complement strand
CCCTGCGCGTAGCGGGCGCGCTCCAGGCCCAAGGCTTCGATGTGCGCGCCGTGCGACCGCCCACCGTCCCCGAAGGGCAGAGCCGCCTCCGCATCAGCACCGGCGCCCACCAGCGGGTCGAGGATGTGGACGCGCTGATTTCCGCCCTGAAGGAGTTGCTCTGATGCCCGATTTTCCCGAGGCCCGAGGCCCGAAACCCGAGGCCCTAAGCCCAACGGCCGCGGCCCGCCCATGACCTGGAACGACCTCCCCTCGCCCCTGTGGGTGCTGGGCACCGACACCGGCGTGGGCAAGACCTTCGTCAGCGCGGCCATCGCGCGGGCCTGGGCGGCGGAAGGCCCGGTGGCCTACCGCAAGCCCTTCCAGACGGGCGTGACGGGACTCGACGATCCCGAAAGCGACGCCTCCGCCGTACGCGGCACGGGTATCACGGTGGAAAGCCATACGATCCTCCGCGCGCCGCTCGCGCCCCTGGCCGCGGCGGAGTTGGAAGGCACGACCGTGGATCTGGACGACACGCGGGCCTGGTGCGAACGGCCCTTCGCGGGCCGCGTGCTGCTGGAAGGGGTCGGCGGCCTGCTGGTGCCCCTCGCCGAAGGGCGGCATTTTCTCGCCTGGGCGAGCGACTTCAAGGTGCCGTGCGTCCTCGTGGCCCGGGGCGGGCTCGGCACCCTGAACCACACCCTCCTCAGCGCGGAGGCGCTCATGCTGCGGGGCTGGCGCATCGAGCGGGTTGTCGTGAACGCCGGGGCGGACCGGAGCCACGGCGCCGCGCAGGCCAACGCCGCGATGCTGCGACGCTTCCTGCCGGTGCCGGTCGAGGTTCTAGACTGATCGGATGCTGCCGAGCCCCCTTCCCAGCCACTCCGACGACGACTGGACCGAACGCCTGAAGGTGGACCGCGCCCACGCCTGGCACCCCTTCACCCAGGAAGCGGAGTTGGCCGCCTGGCCGCCGCTGCCGATCCTGGGCGCCGAAGGCTGCGACCTGCTCCTGGCGGATGGGCGGCGCGTGCTGGATAGCATCAGCTCCTGGTGGACGAACCTCCACGGCCACGGCCATCCGAAGCTCGTCGCCGCGATGGAGCGCCAGGCCGCCAAGCTAGATCATGTGATGTTCGCCGGGTTCACCCACGAGCCCGCCCTGGATCTCTTGGCGCGCCTCGCGCCGCGCATGCCGAAGGGGCTCACCCGCGCCTTCTTCTCCGATGACGGCTCCACGGCGGTGGAAGTCGCGCTGAAGATGGCCTTCCAGGCCCAGCTCCAGCGGGGCGAGAAGGGCCGCGTCCGCTTTGGCGCGCTCGCGGGCGGCTACCACGGCGACACCCTCGGCGCGGTGGGTGTGGGCGAGCTGGACAACTGGTCCACGGGCCTCTTCCGCCCCCTGCTCCTGGCCTGCGACCGCCTGGAGGTGCCGGAAGATCCACGCTGCCTCCTGGGCGGAGCCGATGCGGACTGGCCCGCTCGGCTGGAGCAGGCCACGGCGGATCTCCACGCCTTCTTCGAGGCCCACGGCCCGCGCCTCGCCGCCTTCATCGCCGAACCCCTGGTGCAGGGCGCGGGGGGCATGCGCTTCTGGCCGCCGGAACTCTTCGCCGAGCTGCGGAAGGCCTGCGACGCTCACGGCGTCTACCTCATCGCCGACGAGGTGATGACCGGCTTCGGGCGCACAGGCACTTTCTTCGCGTGCGAACAGGCGGGCGTGGCGCCGGACCTGATGTGCCTGAGCAAGGGCCTCACGGGTGGCATCCTGCCCCTCTCCCTCACCTGGGCGACGGAAGAAATCTACGGCCATTTCCTCGGCGCCTGGGAGGAGGGCAAAGCTTTTCTCCACGGCCACAGCTTCACTGCGAACCCCATTGCCTGCGCCGTCGCCTCGGCGAGCCTCGCCCTCTTCGACGAGGAGCCGGTGATGGCCCGCGCGGCCGCGATCCACGAGGCGCTGAAGGAAGCCTGGGCGGACCTCGCTGCTTCGCCGCGGCTCAAGGATCTGCGCGTCCGGGGCGTCATCGCCGCGGCGCGGCTGGTGGACCCCGCCACGGGCACGGCGCCTCCCCGGAAAGCCGGACTGGACTTGCGCGCCCGCGCCCTGGACAAGGGCCTCTTCGTGCGCCCCATGGGGGACTGCCTCTACCTGCTGCCGCCCCTCTGTACGCCGCCCGCCCGCCTCCGGGAAGCGGTGACATATCTTGGTGAGCTATTTGCCTGACTCCGGGTAGCTTCCCGGATCACCGTATCGCCTTGCCAGTCTTTGGCTTTCTTCCTATGCTCAGGCCACTTCTTCCTAGGTTTGAAGCCCTTCCATCCGGGAGTTCGCATGGCCTCGCGTCGCCTTCTTTCCCTCCTACCTCTGGCGGCCTGCTCCGCCCTATCCATGACGCTCGCCGCGCAGAGCACGGGCGTCACGACCGGCGACTTGAAGGGCCTCGTGCGCGACTCCGGCGGCAAGGCCATCAGCGCCGCCAAGGTGACCCTCACCGATGACGCCACCGCCTTCACCCGCACGGTGACGGTGGATGGCGACGGCGCCTTCGCCTTCCGCCTGCTGACGCCGGGCAGCTACACCCTCACGGTGGAAGCGCCGGGCTTCTCCACCAAGCGCATCAGCGCCGTGTCCGTGCGCCTCGCCTCCACCCAGGATGTGCGCGTGGATCTCCAGGCCCTGGAGGCCAGCGCGACGGTGGAAGTGGTGGGCCAGACGAGCGTGGTGGACCCCACCCGCACGCAGGTGTCCAACACCATTGACACCAACGCGATCACCAACCTGCCCATCAACCGCCGCGACTTCACGAGCTTCAGCCTCACGACGCCCTTGGTGGCCCAGGACAACAGCCCCACCAGCAGCGGCGGCGGCGCGGCGGCGGGCTCCAAGCTCTCCTTCCTCGGCCAGAACCCCCGCGTGAACAACATCATGGTGGACGGCCTGGACAACAACGAT
>JAFDZF010000014.1 GCA_018267055.1 Bacteroidota bacterium | reverse complement strand
GGAAGCGTCCGAGGGGAGCACGCATTTCCCTTCCCGCTCGGGAACGACCCTGTTCGGGTATCTGGCCTATGACCTCAAGGACGAACTGGAGGGCTTGACCAGCCGTCATGCGGCGGCGGAAGGGGAGGGCCCCCCAAGCGCGTGGTGGGCCCCACGGTGGTGGGTGCTGCTGCGGCCTGGACGAGCCGCCCTGTTCCCAGGCCACGGTCCGATGGACGAGGGAAGGGCGTTCCTCCAGCGGTTGCTGGCTCCGCCCGCTGCGCTTCCGCCCGTTCCGCCCGCCACTTGGACACGCCGGACCAGCCAGGCGGATCACCTCGCCCATGTGCGGCTCCTTTTGGGGCACATCCAGCGGGGCGACATCTATGAGGTGAACTACTGCACCGAACGGACGGCCACGCTGGAGCGCTTCGATCCCTATGCCGGGTTCGCCCGGTTGGTGGCCCATGCCCGGGCCCCCTTCGCCGCGTTCCAGCGCGCGGGGGCGCGCTTCGCCTTGTGCGCCAGCCCGGAGCGCTTCCTCCGGCTGGAGGGCGATGTGGTGGTGACCCAGCCGATGAAGGGCACGCGGCCACGCTCCGTCGACCCGGCCACGGACCTGCGCCATGCGGCCGACCTGGCGACCGACCCCAAGGAACGCAGCGAGAACATCATGGCCGTGGACGTGGCGCGGCACGACCTCTCCCGCATCGCCGCACCGCGCAGCGTGGAGGTGGAAGAGCTTTGCAGCGTGAAGACCTACCCGAACGTGCACCAGCTCGTCAGCACCGTGCGGGCGCGCCTCCGGGAAGGCAACGACCTGCCGGAGGTGCTGCGCGCCACCTTCCCCATGGCCAGCATGACGGGTGCGCCCAAGCGGCGGGCGATGCAGCTCATCGATGGGGCGGAGGATATGCGCCGGGGACTGTTCAGCGGCAGCCTCGGCTTCGTCCTTCCCGACGGCACGGTCGACCTCAACGTGGTGATCCGCACCATCATGTACGATGCCGCTACCGGCCATGCCTCGTTGATCTCCGGAGGTGCCATCACCGCGGCCAGCGACCCGCTGCAGGAGTGGGAGGAGTGCGAGCTGAAGGCGCGTTCGGTGCTCAACGCGTTCGGCCATGCTTGCTGAGGTCCGCGGGACCATCCGGCGCGAACGGATGCTGCCGCCGGGTGCGCCGCTCTGGGTGGCCGTGAGCGGAGGGGTGGACAGCATGGTGCTGTTGCACGTGCTGCATACCCTGGGCCATTCCTGTGCCGTCGTTCACGTGGACCATGGCTTGCGCGGCGCGGAGAGCGATGCCGACCGGGCGTTCGTGGAGGGAGAGGCACGGCGGCTGGGCCTGGTGTTCCGCACCATGCGCGTGGATCCCAAGGCCATCGCCGACGAGCAGGGCATCTCGCTCCAGATGGCCGCACGGCAGGCGCGCTACGGCTGGTTCGCCACGCTGCTGCGCGAAGGCCCCTCCACCATGGCCCTGGGCCATCACCGCGACGATGCGGTGGAGACACTGATGATCCACCTCCTTCGGGGCACGGGCCTGCGCGGCTGGTCCGGCATCCCCCCCGTGAGCTTCGATCAGGCCCATCCGAGCGGAGCCTATGTCCGTCCCCTGATCGGCATCGATCGCGCGCGCATCCTGGCCTATGCGCAGGCGCACGACATCCCGTTCCGCGAGGATGGCAGCAACCGCGATCCCAAATACCTGCGCAACCGCATCCGGCACGAGCTGATGCCCTTCCTGGAAGGGCTGCGGCCCGGCGCCCGGCGCACCCTGGGCCGGTCCATGGAACTGCTCCGCGAGCTGACGACGGCCGCCCAGGCCCAGGTGCACCGCGAGCTGAACGCGCTTTCCCCGGAGGAAGGTGATGGACGGCGCATCCCCTTCGCGGTGTTGGACGCCTCGCGCACGCCCCGGCTGCTGTTGCTGCAGCTGCTGCACGGCACGGAGCTTCATCCGGATGTCCTCGACCGGCTGATGGAGGCGATCGCGCAACGGGCCACCGGGGCCTTGTTCCACGCGGGGGACCGGCGCATCACCGTGGACCGGGAAGCCGTGCTGGTCGACCACGCTCCCGATGGCTTTCCCAGCTTCCGCATCGATGAGGATGGGACCCCGCGCCGCACGGGCCCCTTCGATCGGTCGTGGGTGGACGCTTCGGCCATCGATGTGTCCCAGGGAATGGACGTGGCGTGGCTCGATGGGGATGCCCTGGCCTTCCCGCTGGAACTAAGGCCCTGGCGCGAAGGCGATCGCATGCGCCCCCTCGGTCTGCAGGGCAGCAAGGCGATCAGCGACATCCTCATCGATGCGAAGGTGCCGCGGGCTGCGAAGACCGGCGTGTACGTGCTGGTCTCCGGTGGCGCCATCGTCTGGCTGGTGGGCCATCGCATCGCCGAAGGGTATGCGGCCACGGCGGCCACTGCCCGCGTGCTGCGGATCGCGCATGTGCCCTGAGGGACGCCCTCTACGGGGTTCACATTTTTTCGCGAACGGCGCGCAACCTGCTTCCCTGGGAAGCCGTTACCTTCAAGCAATCGAACCCGCGCCCATGCTGCCATCCCTCGCCGTGGAAGTGCCGAAGGAAGAAGTGCCCTCCCTGCATTTCCCCAATCGCCCCGTGCACCTGAACGCTCCGCACCGCAAGGCCCTGGAGCGGAAGATCCAGAACGCGATGACGCTGGGCAACAGCGAGCATTGCAAATGCCGCATCCTGTTCAAGGACGATGAAGGCATGAAGTACGTGGAGACCACGGTGTGGTCGTTCGACCGGGAGCGCATCATCCTGAAGTCCGGCATCACGGTCCCCATTGCACGCGTGATCGACGTGGACCTGGTCTAGGCCCGTTCCGATAGGACTTCCATGATCCTGCCATCGCGCCGGAGGCACGCATCCCCGCCCTTCTAATTTTGGGCGCGGCGCGCCTGGCGCCGGAGATGATGCGTACGTTCCTCCTCCTTTCCCTGATGATGCTCCGCGGCCTGTGCCATGCGGGCGGCCCCACGCCCGCCGGACCGGTGAAGTGGACGTTCACGTCCGGCATCACCGATGGCCGGGTGCACGTGGACCTGATCGCCACATGCGAAGAGGGCTGGCACATTTATGCGCTGGCCCTCCCGCGCGATGACGGCCCATTGCCCACCCTTATCCGTACCACGTCCGCCGGAACGTTCAAGCCGGCCCCCGTCGAAGAGCCTGCCGCCGAAGAGGTGGATGACCCGAACTTCGGCATGCGCGTCCGCTACCACTCCGGTACGTTCACGTTCCGGATCCCCATCGAACGGCTCACGAACGAGGCCTTCGCGGTCGCCGGCGAAGTGGAGTTCATGGCCTGCAACGACCGCACCTGCCTGCCGCCGCAGGTGGTGGCATTCTCCGTCCCCATCCCTGCATCTCCGACAGCTCGATGAAGATCCTTCTCGCGTCCGCGCTCCTCGCCATCTGCCCGCTCCTGGCCACGGCCCAGCTCCCGGGTGCCGCTGCCCCTGCCGCGATCGATCCGGTCAAGTGGTCCATCAGCACCAAGCAGGTGGATGCCCGCACGTGGGACATCCTGTTCCGCGGGGACATCGAGCACGGCTGGTACGTCTACTCGCAGGAAAGCTTCGGCGACATGGGGCCGCTCCCCACGGTGTTCGCGTTCGACACGCTGGCGCACGTGACGCTGCAAGGCCGGCCGTCGGAGACCGGCGCGCAAGTGCTGGAAGGCGTCGACCCGGTGTTCGACATGAAGGTGAAGAAGTTCAAGGGCCATGCGCTGTTCACCCAGCGGGTGGTCACCGACGCGCCGGACAAGCCGATCACCGGCCGCTTCGATTACCAGACCTGCGACGACAAGGCCTGCATCTTCCCCGATCCGGTCTACTTCAGCGTGATGCTCTCCCAGGGGGCGGGCGACCTGGGGAGCCTGCCTTTCCCGAAGGGCGGGAAGGCGAAGCCGGGCATCGAGGAGCCGGTGACCTGGGCGGTCCTCAGCGAGGACCTGGGCGGCGGGCGGTGGAAGCTCAGCTTCGATGCCACCGTGCAGGAGGGCTGGTACATCTACTCGCAGGAATCCTTCGGTGACGGGCCGATCCCCACGAGCATCGCGTTCGATACGCTGGCGCACGCGCAGGCTGCGGGCAAGCCCACCGAGACGGGTCCGGAGAAGGTCGAGGGCCTGGACGAGATGTTCGGGATCAACGTGCGGAAGTACAAGCACCGCGCGACCTTCATGCAGGAGGTGGTGGTGACGGACGTGACGAAGGACATCACCGGGGTGATCAACTACATGTCCTGCGACAACACCAAATGCATCTTCCCGGAGCCGCTCACGTTCTCCGTCAACCTGGCCAGTGGCGCCGTCACCGTCGGTGACAGGCCGGTCTCCGGCATGCCCACGGGTGCGGGTTGCGACCTGAAGCTGGCGAAGGTGGACCTGGACAACCCGGTGCTGCGCGCCACCGGCGAGGAAGGCACCGCTACGCAGGTCCGCAACAGCGGCTCGCTGTGGAGCATCTTCTTCCTGGGGTTCCTGGGTGGCCTGCTGGCCTTGCTCACCCCGTGCGTGTTCCCGATGATCCCATTGACGGTGAGCTTCTTCACCAAGGGCAGCGAGGACCGCGCGAAGGGGATGCGCAACGCGCTCACGTATGGCGGCTTCATCCTCGCGATCTACCTGCTCTTCAGCCTGCCCTTCCACCTGCTGGGGTCGGTGAACCCGGAGATCTTCAACGAGATCAGCACCAACCCCTGGCTGAACATCTTCTTCTTCGTGATCTTCCTGGTGTTCGCGGTATCGTTCTTCGGCTATTTCGAGATCACCCTGCCCAGCAGCTGGGTGAACAAGATGGACAGCAATGCGAGCCGCTTCGGCGGGTGGATCGGCATCTTCTTCATGGCCCTCACGCTCGCCCTGGTGTCCTTCTCCTGCACGGGGCCCATCCTGGGTTCCTTGCTCGCCGGCGCATTGACCGCCGATGGCGGCGCGTGGCAGCTGACCGTGGGCATGGGCGCGTTCGGCCTGGCGCTGGCCTTGCCGTTCGCCTTGTTCGCCATGTTCCCCGGATGGCTGAACTCACTTCCCCGTTCCGGGAGCTGGCTGAACAGCGTGAAGGTGGTGCTCGGTTTCGCCGAGGTGGCGCTGGCCTTCAAGTTCCTGAGCAACGCCGATCTGGTGAAGCACTGGCGCATCGTGCCCTACGAACTGTTCATGATCGTCTGGATCATCTGCGGGGCGGGCATCGTGCTGTACCTGCTCGGTATCATCCGCTTCCCGCACGACAGCCCGGTGAAGCGGATCGCTCCGCTGCGTTGGGGCTTCATCGGGGTGTTCGCCGCGTTCACCGTCTATATGTGCTTCGGCTTCCGCTACAACGAGGAGGCGAGGACCTTCTCCGTGCTGAAGCTGATGAGCGGCCTGGCCCCGCCGGTCGGGTACAGCTGGATCCATCCCAAGGAATGCCCCTCACGCCTCGATTGCTACCACGACCTGGACGCCGCGCTGGCACAGGCCAAGACCACCGGCAAGCCCATCCTGGTGGACTTCACGGGCTATGCCTGCGTGAACTGCCGGAAAATGGAGGAGCACGTGTGGCCGGTGCCGGCCGTGCATTCCCTCATCGACAAGGACTACGTGCTGGTCTCGCTGTACGTGGATGACAAGGAGGAACTGCCGACCACCGAGCAGCGCGACTACACCACCTGCACCGGCAAGCAGAAGCGGCTGGTGACCAAGGGCAACAAGTGGAGCACGCTCCAGACGGAGACCTTCGTCAACAACAGCCAGCCGTACTATGTGCTGCTGAGCCCGGACGGCGAGCTCCTGACCGATCCGGTCCCGTACACCCCGGATGCGGACGAGTACCAGGCGTTCCTGCAGCGTGGGCTGGAGGCGATGCGGGTGCTCGATCTGCGGGCGAGCAAGTAGGGAGACCCGTGTAGGAAGAAAGGAACGGTCGGATTATATTGTCGTCATGCCTGTGACGTATATGTTGTCACGGAACGATGCCGATGTCCGCCGTAGCCATGCTTCCTGACGAGACCATTGCGGCCCGCATCCACGTGGTGCGCACCATAAAGGTCATGCTCGATTCCGACCTCGCGCAGCTGTATGGCGTGCCCACCAAGCAGCTGAACCAGCAGGTGAAACGGAATGCGGCGCGCTTTCCCAAGGATTTCATGTTCCAGCTGAAAGCCAGTGAGTTCGCTCGCTTGAGGTCACAAATTGTGACCGCAAGATCGGCGGAGGACCACGGTGGCCGGCGCACATTGCCGTTCGCGTTCACGGAGCACGGTGTGCTGATGCTGTCCAGCGTCCTGAACAGCGAGCGGGCCATCCAGGTGAACATCCACATCATGCGGGTCTTCGTGCGGCTGGACCGGCTGCGGGCGGGGAACATCGAGCTCGGCCGGAAGCTGCAGGAGATGGAGGGCCGTTTGGCCGTGCACGAAGGGGCGATCCAGGAGCTGCTGGAGCATGTGGAGCGGCTGGGACAGGAGAAAGAGCAGCCGCGCAAGCGCCTCGGCTACCGCGGTGGCGATGAGGTATGAAGCGTGGGAACGACCTTTGATCGCATGAGCACCGACCGCATCCAACACCATTTCCAAGAGGCGGCCTCCGTCCTGGAGCGCTTCCGCCAAGACCCCGCTGCCATCGCCGCCATCGAGCGTGCGGGCGAGCGGATGGTATCGAGCCTCCGGAGCGGCGGCAAGGTGATCAGCTGCGGCAATGGCGGCAGCATGTGCGACGCGATGCACTTCGCGGAGGAGCTCACGGGCAAGTTCCGCGATGACCGGATGCCCATCGCGGCGCTCAGCATCAGCGACCCTTCGCACCTCTCGTGCGTGGGCAACGACCATGGGTTCGAGCAGGTGTTCGCTCGCTTCGTGCAGGCCCACGGCAAGGCGGGTGACGTCCTGCTGGCCATCAGCACCAGCGGCAACAGCCCCAACGTGCTCCGGGCCGCGGAGCGTGCGAAGGCCCAGGGGGTGCAGGTGATCGGCCTCACCGGCAAGGACGGGGGGCGGCTCGCGGCCTTGTGCGACGTGGAAGTGCGTGTGCCCCACGCCGGCTATGCCGACCGCATCCAGGAAGTGCACATCAAGGTGATCCATGCCTGGATCGACCACATCGAGCGCGCATTGGCCGGGACATGATCGTCAAGAACTACGGCTGCGCGGTCTTCGGCGTCAACGCCACCATCGTCACGGTGGAGACCGATATCGGGAAGGGAAGCAATTTCTTCCTGGTGGGCCTGCCGGACAGCGCGGTGAAAGAGAGCCACCAGCGGGTGGGCGCCGCCATCAAGAACGTGGGGCTGCACATGCCCCGCGGCCGTGAGATCACGGTGAACCTCGCCCCGGCGGACATCCGCAAGGAAGGCACGGCCTACGACCTGCCCATCGCCCTGGGCATCATCGGGGCGAGCGGGCAGATGGCCACGGACCGCTTCGCCGAACTGGTGATCATGGGCGAGCTGTCGCTCGACGGGGAGGTGCGGCCGATCAAGGGGGCGTTGCCCATCGCCCTGGAGGCCCGGAAGCAGGGCTTCAAGGGCATCGTGGTGCCCAGCGCGAACGCGCGCGAAGCGGCCATCGTGCAAGGGCTGGACGTGTATGGGGTGGAGCATATCCGGCAGGTCGTCGACCTGCTTGACGGGCGGGCCGACCTGGCTCCCACGCAAGTGGACATCCGCGCCGAATTCGACCAGCGCAGCCGGGTCCATCCGGTGGACCTGAGCGATGTGAAAGGCCAGGAGCACATCAAGCGCGCCTTCGAGATCGCCGCGGCCGGCGGCCACAACCTGTTGCTGATAGGCCCGCCGGGCGCCGGGAAGACGATGATGGCGAAGCGGCTGCCGACCATCCTGCCACCGCTGAACATCGAGGAGGCGCTGGAGACGACCAAGATCCACAGCGTGGCGGGGCGGCTGCGCCAGGACGATGCCCTGCTCAGCGCGCGCCCGTTCCGTTCACCGCACCATACCATCAGCGACATCGCGCTCGTAGGAGGCGGCTCGTTCCCCCAGCCGGGCGAGATCAGCCTGGCGCACAATGGCGTGCTTTTCCTGGACGAGCTCCCGGAGTTCAAGCGAACGGTGCTGGAGGTGATGCGCCAGCCGCTCGAGGACCGGGTGGTGACCATCAGCCGGGCGAAGTTCACCGTGGAGTATCCGGCCAGCTTCATGCTGGTGGCCGCCATGAACCCCTGCCCCTGCGGTTACTACAACCATCCGGACCGGGAGTGCACGTGCGCGCCCGGCCTGGTGCAGAAGTACCTGGGCAAGGTCAGCGGGCCCTTGCTGGACCGCATCGACATCCACGTGGAGGTGACGCCGGTGGCCTTCGGTGAGCTGGCCGGTGAGCGCGTCAGCGAAAAGAGCGCCGACATCCGGGAGCGCGTGGTCCGGGCGCGCCGCATCCAGGAGGAGCGCTACGCCGGGGAGCGGATCCACTGCAACGCCCGGATGGGACCCCAGCAACTGCGTACCATCTGCCGCATCGACGCTACCGGACAGGCCCTGCTCCAGAAGGCGATGGAGCGACTGGGCCTGAGCGCGCGGGCCTACGACCGGATCCTGAAGGTGGCCCGCACCATCGCAGACCTGGCGTCCAGCGCGGAGATCCGCACGGAGCACCTGGCGGAGGCCATCCAGTACCGCAGCCTCGACCGGGAGGGTTGGGCCGGCTGAGGGCCAGCGCCTTCCGTAACCTTGCTGCGGTACCCACCGTACGAACGATCGGACAACCTCCCGATCGACCATGTACGCTCTCCTGCTCGCCACCACGGTCTGCTCCAGCTTGGTCGCCTCCGCTGCGGCCAGTGGGCAGCGCACCTACCTCAACGGGGTCCTGGAGCCTTCGACCAAGGCCAGGGCCGCATACTACAAGGAGCCGGCCGGCATGGACGGTGCGCTCCACCTGGGGCGCATCTACACCATGGACGGGGTCCTCAAGGCCGAAGGGCGCTATGCGGACGCCGAGCTGCAGGTGGAACAAGGCCTGTTCGTGTTCTACTTCCCCGACGGGAAAGTGGAGAGCACGGGCGATTACGAGAACGGCAAGAAGAGCGGCGTGTGGAAGCGCTATGACCGCTGGGGCCAGGCCCTGGCCGAGAAGGTCTACGACCCCACCCCGCTGGAGAACATCGTCTACACCATGGCGCAGACCATGCCGGCCTATCCCGGTGGCGAGCGGGCGATGGTGAAGTACGTGCACGAGAAGTGCGGAAAGACCAAGGGCGAGGTCGTCGCCACGTTCGTGGTGGAGAAGGACGGCGGGCTTTCCGACGTGAAGGTCCTGGGTGCCGATGACCGGACCACCGAGCAGCTCGTCCAGGCCCTGGAAGCCTCGCCGCGCTGGCAGGCCGGCGTGAACGACGGCGTACCCGTGCGCGTGCAGATGCGCGTGCCCCTCAAGTAGAACCCACCGACATACACATAGCAGGAACGCCCCGGTCATCGGGGCGTTCGGCATTCATGGGGCGGGGGTGACGCGTCAGGCGTCCTTCCCGTGGCACTGCTTGTACTTCTTGCCGCTTCCGCAGGGGCAGGGGTCGTTGCGGCCCACTTTCTTCTCCACGCGCATCGGCTGCACGGGGCGGGGCGGGCCTTGCGGAGGCAGCGGCTGGCGTGAGCCGGCCGCTGCGGGGGCCGGGCGGGGAGGGGGCGGGGCCGCTCCGGTGGAAGCGCCGGCGTACTGCGGCACTTCGGTGCGGCTGGTCTGCACGCGTTGCTGGGGCGGACGCGGGGCAGGGGCCTGCTGCACGTTCGGCTGCGCGGTGGGCAGGCCGGCACGCACGAGGAATTCCACCACCTCGCCGCTGATGCGGGCCACCATGGCGTCGAACAGCTTGAACGATTCCAGCTTGTAGATCAGCAGCGGGTCCTTCTGCTCGATGCTCGCGTTCTGCACGTTGCGGCGCAGGTCGTCCATCTCGCGGAGGTGCTCCTTCCACTCGTTGTCGATGATGGCCAGCGTGATGTACTTCTCCACGCTGTCGATCAGGTCGCGGCCCTCGGTCTTGTAGCTGCGCTGGAGGTTGGTCACCACCTGCATGGTCTTCATGCCATCGGTGATGGGCACCACGATGTTCTCGTACTGCGCGCCCTGGGTCAGGAACACGTCGCTGATCACCGGCAGCGCCTGGGCGGCGGTCTGTGCGGTGCGGCGCTGATAGGCGCCCATGGCCTGCTCGAACACCTTGTCGGCGATCTCGGCGGGCTTGCCTTCCTTGAAGCCTTGCTCGTCCACCGGGCTCTCGATGAAGAGCTTGCGGAAGAGCTCCATTTGGAAGCCCTCGAAGTCGCCTTCCGGGTGGTACTGCTCAGTGATGTCGCTGGCCACGTCGTGGAACATGTTCAGCACGTCCAGCTTCAGGCGCTCGCCGAAGAGGGCGTTGTGGCGGCGCTTGTAGATCACCTGCCGCTGCTTGTTCATCACGTCGTCATACTCCAGCAGGCGCTTCCGGATGCCGAAGTTGTTCTCCTCCACCTTCTTCTGCGCCCGCTCGATGCTGGCGGTCACCATGCTGTGCTGGATCACCTCGCCCTCCTTCAGGCCGAGGCGGTCCATCAGCTTGGCGATGCGCTCGCTGCCGAACATCCGCATCAGGTCGTCCTCCAGGGAGATGTAGAACTGCGAGGACCCGGGGTCGCCCTGGCGGCCGGCGCGGCCTCGCAGCTGGCGGTCCACCCGGCGGCTCTCGTGCTTCTCCGTGCCGATGATCGCCAGGCCGCCCGCCTCCTTCACGCCGGGCCCGAGCTTGATGTCCGTGCCCCGGCCCGCCATGTTGGTGGCGATGGTGACCGTGCCGGGCAGGCCCGCGTGGGCCACGATCTCGGCCTCGCGCTGGTGCTGCTTCGCGTTCAGCACGTTGTGCTTGATGCCCTTCATGGTGAGCATCCGGCCCACCAGCTCGCTCACCTCCACGCTCGTGGTGCCCACCAGCACCGGGCGGCCGGCCTCTTGCAGCTTCACGATCTCGTCGATCACCGCGTTGTACTTCTCGCGCTTGGTCTTGAAGACCATGTCCTCGTTGTCCTTGCGCACCACTGGGCGGTTGGTGGGGATCACCATCACGTCCAGCTTGTAGATGTCCCACAGCTCCTGCGCCTCGGTCTCCGCCGTACCGGTCATGCCCGCGAGTTTGTGGTACATGCGGAAGTAGTTCTGCAGGGTGATGGTGGCGTAGGTCTGTGTGGCCGCCTCCACCTTCACCCGCTCCTTGCTCTCGATGGCCTGGTGCAGCCCGTCGCTGTAGCGGCGCCCTTCCAGGATGCGGCCGGTCTGCTCGTCCACGATCTTCACCTTGCCGTCCATCACCACGTACTCCACGTCCTTGTCGTAGAGCGCATAGGCGCGGATCAGCTGGTTCACGGTGTGCACGCGCTCGCTCTTGATGCCGAAGTCGCGGAGCACTTCGTCCTTGCGGCGCGCCTTCTCCTCCACGTTGGCCCCGCTCTTCTCGATCTCCGCGATGGCGCTGCCCACGTCGGTGAGGATGAAGAACTGGTCGTCCGATACGTCGCCGCTGATCAGGTCGATGCCCTTCTCGGTGAGCTCGATGCTGTGCTGCTTCTCGTCGATGACGAAGTAGAGCTCCTGGTCCACCTTCGGCATCTCCTTCTGCTGGTCCTGCAGGTAGTAGCTCTCGGTCTTCTGGAGCAGTGCGCGTGCGCCGGGTTCACTGAGGAACTTGATCAGGGCGCCGTTCTTCGGCAGGCCGCGGTGCGCGCGGAGCAGGGCCATGCCGCCCTTCTCCAGCTGCTCCTTGCCCGCCTTCTCGCCGTCCTTCAGGGCCTCCTTCGCCTCGGCCAGCAGCCTGGTCACCAGCTGGCGCTGCGCATTGTAGAGCCGCTCCACGCGCGGCTTGTACTCGTCGAACTGGTGGACCTCGCCCTTCGGCGTGGGGCCGCTGATGATGAGCGGCGTGCGTGCGTCGTCCACGAGCACGCTGTCCACCTCGTCCACGATGGCGAAGTGGTGCTTGCGCTGCACCAGCGCGTTCGGTGCGTGCGCCATGTTGTCGCGCAGGTAGTCGAAGCCGAACTCGTTGTTGGTGCCGAAGGTGATGTCGGCCAGGTAGGCCGCGCGGCGCTGCGGGCTGTTGGGCTCGTGCTTGTCGATGCAGTCCACGCGCATGCCGTGGAACTCATAGAGCGGCCCCATCCACTCGCTATCGCGCTTGGAGAGGTAGTCGTTCACCGTCACCAGGTGCACGCCGCGCCCTGCGAGGGCATTGAGGTAGACGGGCAGCGTGGCCACCAGCGTCTTGCCCTCCCCGGTGCTCATCTCGGCGATCTTGCCCTTGTGCAGCGCGGTGCCGCCGATCAGCTGCACGTCGTAGTGCACCATGTCCCAGGTCACCATGTTGCCGGCGGCGTTCCAGGTGTTCTTCCAGATGGCCTGATCGCCCTCGATGCGCACGCTGTCGCGCTTGGCGGCGATCTCGCGGTCCAGCTCGGACGCGGTCACCGTGATCTCGGCGTTCTCCTTGAAGCGGCGCGCGGTCTCCTTCACCACGGCGAAGGCCTGGGGCAGGATCTCCTGGAGCACCTCCTCGATGCGCTCCACGATCTTCTCCTCCAGCTTGTCGATCCGCTGGTAGCGCTCCTCGCGCTCGTGGATCGCCATGCGCGGGTCCTCCTCGATCTCCTTACGCAGGCGTTCCACCTCGCCCTGCTGCTCGGCCGTGCGCTCGGCGATGCGGGCCTTGAACCCGGCGGTCCGTGCGCGCAGCTCATCGTTGCTGAGCCCGTTGAGCTTGGCGTATTCCGCCTTGACGTTCTCCACGACGGGCTGTACGTCCTTCAGGTCGCGCGTGGCCTTGTCGCCGAAGACTTTCTTGATGAGGTTGCCGAGCATGGGTGCGGAGGTCGGGGGGTGGGAGCGGGGCGCGGCCCCACCGGTCGGTTCTTGGAAAAAGGCCGCCAAAGGTAGCTGCCCTCGCGGGTGCACAGACCTTGCCGTTCGCCGATCGCTGCCAAGGCGTCAGGCGTGCGTGCGGATACCCAAGCGAAAGCCCCGCCGGAGGCGGGGCTTGGGGTGCTGCGGAAGAAGGGGGTCAGTATTCGTCCTCGTTGAAGAAGAAGTCCTCCTTGCTCGGATAATCCGGCCAGATGTCCTCGATCGTCTCGAAGACCTCTTCGTCGTCCTCGATGCCTTGCAGGTTCTCCACTACCTCGAGGGGAGCGCCCGTGCGCATGGCGAAATCGATCAGCTCGTCCTTCGTGGCGGGCCAGGGGGCGTCTTCCAGATACGAGGCCAGTTCCAGTGTCCAATACATGTCAGGCCGTGTTAGCGTCCTTCGTTCGGGGCGCAAATATAGACGGATAGGGATCCGTGGCGCGGCTTTCTTTCAACCGGTGTTGACGGGCGCTTTCCCTAGGGACGCAAGGGCTCGCGAGGGGTCACCCCCGGGGCTTCCAGGGGATCTCCTCGGCCCCCGATCGGAGGGCCGTCCAGCGGGCCAGCACGAAAAGCAGGTCGCTGAGGCGGTTGAGGTAGCGGACGATGGCCTCCGGCACGGGCTCTTCCGCGGCGAGGCGGATCACGCCGCGCTCCGCCCGCCGGCATACCGTGCGGCAGATGTGCGCCTGCGATACGGCGGGGTGGCCGCCGGGCAGGATGAAGTGCCGCATCTCCGGCAGCTCCTTGTCCATGGCGTCCATCTCCTGCTCCAGCCCGGCGATGTCCGCGTCGGTCACCTGCGGCACCTTGAAGCGCTCGGCCTGTTCCTCGGTACCCGAGGCCAGCCGCGAGCCGATGTCGAACAGCTTGGTCTGGATGCCGATGAGGAGCTCCTGCTTCGCCGCGCCGCCCAGGTCGCGCAGCATCCCCAGGTGGCTGTTCAGCTCGTCGATGGTGCCGTAGGCCTCGATGCGCAGGCTGTCCTTGGACACCCGCTGGCCCCCCAGCAAACTGGTCTGTCCCTTGTCGCCGGTGCGGGTGTAGATCTTCATGCGGCCCGCGATCAATAGCGCAGGCGGAAGTCCTGCTGCTCCTGCTCCCGGCGGAAGAACACCAGGCCCAGGTCGTAAAGGTCCACGGTCACGGTCACGCGTGGGTCACGCTTGATCGCGTCCCACGCTTCCTCCATCCCGCGGCTCCAGTGGATGTCGTCGAAGATGAAGACGCTGTCGTTATGCGCCCGGCTTGCACAGAGATCGAAGTACTCCAAGGTGGGTTCCTTCAGGTGGTGGCCGTCGAAGAAGACCATGTCCAGGACCGGCGTGCGGCGGAGCAGCTCGGGCAGGCGTGAGCGGAAGCTGCCGAGCTGGGGCTCCACATTGCGCTGCCGCAATTGCTCGAAGTGGTGCTGCGCGATGCGGAAGGTCTGCGGGCAGCCTTCGATGGTGTGCACGCGGCCGTTCTCGGCGCCGCGTGCCAGGTACAGCGTGGTGATGCCGAAGCTCGTCCCCAGTTCCAGCACGGTGGTGGGATCGAAGTAGCGCGCCAGCCGGAACAGCAGCTGCGCCTGCCGCGGCGATTTCAACGCGGTGCGGGCCATGTCGGACACCTGGCGGACCGGCAGGTCCAGCACGCGGGAGCCCGCGCCGAGGTCGTTCACCCGGATGGTCTGGTCGCTCGCCAGCAGGTCGTCCCGCAAGCGCTCGATGGCCGCGAACTCCGGCCATTCCCCCTGCACGCGCAGGACCTCCGAAGCCAGCTGGTAGATGAACGGGGAATGGACGCCGTGCCGGGTCCGTGCCTTCACCAGGTGGTTCAGGTAGCTGCCGATGCGCTGCAACTGCTGGGCCATGCGGCGAAGATAGCCGCCCCCTCCGGGCCCTTTCCGCGGCGCGTGCGGCCCGCCTTCAACGATCGGTTGTTCGGTGGGCACGTGCATCCACGGCTTCGTACACGGTCACGGTCATCCCCACCATCAGCAGGCCGTAGAACACGTCCTCCACGGGGATGGTGCCGAGGCGGGGACCAAGGATGGCGGTCGCATCGTACCACACCACGGGCCGTTCCAGGCCCATGCCCGTGAGCAACCCATTGACCACGGTGAACGGCACGAGCAGCACCGCGTAGGCAAGAAGGAAGCGGCCCAGCCACGGCGCGCGCAGCACGAACACGACGAACGCCAGCCAGCCCGCGAGCAGGAACCCCGTGGTGGCGGCGTATGCGCGATGGGTGTTCGCGAGGGCGGTCACCAGAACGAGCCCGATCAGGGCGATGGCGAGCGTGCGCGTCGTGCGCGGCCCGGGTGCCGCCTGTGGCCACAGAACGCCGATACTGTGGTAGGTGAACACACAGGCGTAAGGGATGCAGAGGAAGAACAGCCACTCTTCCACAGGAAGCCCCAGCCATCGGACGCCGATGAGGTGGGTCGGGGAAAAGCCCCATAGGCCGCTTGCCGTGAAGCGGATGTCCCACGGGATGAACACGAGCGCCATCGCGATGATCCCGGACCCGAGCGCCCCCCAGTGCCGATGGAACCGCAGCCGGGGGTGGAAGCTGAAGAGGAACGGGAGCAGGATGGTGCCGAGGTCGATCCAGAGGTAGGTGGACATGCGCTCAGGCGGTGCGTGCGCGCAGGGCATCCGCTTGCTGCCGCGCTTCGCGCAAGTACTTGCGGGGCACCAGCAGCATGCCGAAGCAGGTGCCGTCCTCCCGGGTCGTCCGCCGGTGATGGGTCCTGTGCGCGCGCCGCAGCGCGAGGAGGTAGGCGTTCCGCGTGTTCCGAAGTCCCGGGATGCGCCGGTGGATGAACCCCTCATGCACGACGGCGTAGGCCACGCCATAGAGCAGGATGCCCAGGCCGATCCAGCCCCAGGGGGCGGCCGGTCCCGTGCGTGCGCCCACGACGAACAGGGTCATGGAGGGCAGGGCGAAGACCAGGAAGAAGAGGTCGTTGCGTTCCCAGAAGCCGCCGTGGTCCTTCCGGTGGTGGTCGCTGTGCAGGCGCCAGAGCGACCCGTGCATCACATACTTATGGGTGGCCCAGGCCACGCCTTCCATGGCGACGAAGGCCAGCAGCACGACGGGGATGATCGTCCAGGCGTCCATGATGCTTCGCAAAACTAGGCAGCGCGGCCTGCGGGGCCTGAACGCACCAGGCGCGTACCACAAGCCCATGGATGGGACGTGGTACGCGCCTGGTGCGTGGTACGGTGACGGCGATCAGCTGATGACGACCGCGTGCGGGTAGCGCTCCTTCCAGAACGCCAGCTTCTTCAGATCGGAGAGGGTGATGACCGTTCGGGCATCCAACCTCACTTTGATGGCTTTGACACCCACCTTCACCGGCTGGGTGAGGATGAGCTGGGGCTTTTTACGTGGCATTTTCTTTAATCTTTTGATCGTCAGTTGGTTCCATCATTCCACCCCGGCCATTCCTTGCTTGTAGGCCTGTAGGGCTTGGTGGCGAGCCTCCTTGTGAACGACGATCGGCGATGCATAGTTCGTACCACCGTATTCTTCCACCCACCGATTAACATACGTTAACGAGGGATCGAACCGCTGGATCTGCAGGGCTGGATTGAAGATGCGGAACCACGGCACCGCATCACAGCCGCTTCCGCTGGCCCACTGCCAATTGCCATTATTGCTGCTCAGCTCGAAGTCCAGCAGCTTTTGCGCGAAATAAGCCTCGCCCCACCGCCAATCTGTCAGGAGGTGCTTGGTCAGGAAGCTGGCCGTGACCATGCGGACCCGGTTGTGCATGAGGCCGGTGGCGTTCAATTCTCGCATTCCTGCGTCCACCAAGGGGTAGCCCGTGCGCCCCTCGCACCATGCCTGGAAGTGCGCCTCGTCGTTCCGCCAGGCGATCCTGTCGAAGGCAGGCCGGAACGGACCATGCTCCACGTGCGGAAAATGCCAGAGGATCTGCATGAAGAACTCCCGCCAGATCAATTCGTTGAGGTAGACCGGGCTGTGGCGCAGTGCCTGCCGCACCAGTTCCCGGACGCTCACCAGCCCGAACCGCAGGTGCGTGCTCATATGGGAAGTACCGTCCGCCAGGCCGGGGAGGTCCCGGGTGCGGTGGTACGCCTGGAGCGATCGTGGGGTGAGGACGGGGCGGGGAACGACGAGGTCCGTCGGCTGGAAGCCGAGGGCGCGGAGCGAGGGGAACGGCAAGGGATCCGAGGGGAACAGGGCGTCCAGGCCGGTCTCGCTCGGGAAGGCCTTCGCGTGGTCCGGCGTGAAGAGGGCTTTCCACTTGCGGCTGTAGGGCGTGAAGACGGAATACGGCCGCCCATCGTCCTTCACCACCTCATCGCGCTCGAAGATGCTGATGTCCTTGTAGGTCCGGAAAGGGATGCCATGGCGTTGAAGGAGCGCGTGGACCGCCGCGTCGCGCTTGCGTCCGTAGGGCTCATGGTCGCGTGCGGCCGTTACGGCGGTGATGCGGTACCGCTGCACGAGCCGGGTCCAGATGGTTTCCGGGTCACCGTGTTCCACCAGGAGGCTGCTGCCGGCGGCTTCCAGCTTCCGTTTCAGGTCCCCCAGCGTGCGGTGGATCAGGTCCACCCGACGATCGGCCTTGTCCTCCAGCCGGTCCAGGATCGCCGTGTCGAAGATGAAGAGCGGCAATACCCGGCCGTGCTCCGTCAGTGCGCGGAAGAGGCCGTGGTTGTCCTCCAGGCGGAGGTCCCGGCGGAACCAATGCACGGCGATGGCGGGACGCTGGCTCATCGGGGAGGCCAGTGACGGGCGATCTCCGGCCAGCACCGGTGCAGCCAGGCGGTGAAGCGTTCGGGTGTTCCGTGCAGTTCCGCACCCAGGGCATCGCGGTGGACCCAGGTGGTGGCCATCACCTCCTGCGGATCGGGCCGTGGCGTTCCATCGAAGCGCCCGAACAGCACGTGGTCGAACTCGTGCTCGATGAGGCCGTCGGCCAGCTCGGCGCGGTAGATGAACGAGAAGCGCTCCTCCAGGATGCAGCGGATGCCCATCTCTTCCCGGCACCGGCGCTCGGCGGCCTGCCGCACCGGTTCACCGGGACGGGGATGGCTGCAGCAGGTGTTCGTCCAGAGGCCGCCGCTGTGGTATTTGCCCAGCGCCCGCTGCTGCAGGAGCAGCCGCCCTTCCCCATCGAACAGGAACACGCTGAAGGCGCGGTGCAGCAGGCCTTGGCGGTGCGCCTCCAGCTTGCCCAGGATGCCCAGCGGCTCGTCCTGCTCGTCCACCAACACCACCAGTTCCTCGCTGTGCGGATGCATGGGGGTCAGAGCAGGCCGGTCCGGTGGCGGAGGTAGCCCGCGGTGAGCAGGGAGAACTTGCGCCGGTCCGTGAGCCGGATGCGCTGGGCCAGCAGGCGGTCCAGCGGGGCCAGCTGGATCTTCCGCAGGAGCGCACGGTAGTACACATAGGTCATGTACACCCCGAAGCGGGCCCCGCGCGGCAGGGCGCGTATGCCGTCCAGGGCCGCCTCCAGGTCGGCCCTGATATCCGCCTCCACGCGCTGTTTCGCGCCCGGGCCGAAGGCGGGGAAGTAGCTCCGCCCCAATGCATCGCGGTCGTCGCGGAGGTCGCGCAGGAAATTGATCTTCTGGTAGGCGGCGCCCAGGCGTTGCGCTGCCGGCCGCAGCCGTTCCTGCAGGGCGTGGTCCCCATCGGCGAGCACGGCCAGGCACATCAGGCCCACCGCTTCCGCGGAGCCCTGCACGTAGGCGGCGAAGCTCTCGGTATCGTGCTCGCGGCGCTGCAGGTCCATGCGCATGCTCCGGAAAAAGGCGGCGATCCAGGCGGGTGCGATCCCATAACGGTGCACGACCTGCTGGAAGCTGTGCAGCACCGGGTTCAGGCTGATGCCTTCGGCGATCGCGCGGTCGGTGTCCTCTGCGAAGCGGGCCAGGAGCGCAGGCTGGTCATGGCCATGGAAGGTGTCCACGATCTCGTCGGCGAAGCGCACGAAGCCGTAGATGGCCTTGATCGGCGCGCGGTACCGGCGGTCGAGCAGGCGGATGCCCAGGGAGAAGGTGGTGCTGTAGCCGCGCACCACCTGGCCGTTGGCCGTCCGGCATACCGCATCGTACAGGGCCATCGTGTTCATGCCCCGGCGTGTTCGCGGAGGATGAGGTCCGCCGCCACCTGCCCGCTGATGATGGCGGGCGGCACGCCCGGACCGGGCACGTTCAGCTGGCCGGCGTGGTACAGCCCCGCCACCTTTCGGCTTTTCATGCGCGGCCGCCCGGGGCCGGTCTGGCGCAGGGTGCTGGCCAGGCCGTACGCGTTGCCGAGGTAGGCGTTGTGGTCGTGGGCGAGGTCGTTCACCCCGTAGCTCCGCTGCACCACGATGTGCGGGCGCGGGTCGATGCCCAGGTGCTCCGTCATGCGGTCCATCACGCGGGTGAAGTAACGCGCGCGCAGGGCCTCGTCGTCGGGCGACCCGCTGGCGATGGGGATCAGCACCACCAGGGCATCGCCACCGGGCGGGGCCACGGAGGGATCCGTGGCGGAGGTGCGGCTCACATGGAAGAGGGGCCGTTCCGGTCCGGTGCGGCGCTCATGGATGGCCGCGATGTGCGCGTCGAGCGATGCGTCGAAGAAGAGCGTGTGGTGGGCCAGCTGTTCCAGGCGGCGGTCCAGGCCGAGGAAGAAGAGCAGGACACTGGGGGCCATGGTGCGCGAAGCCCAGTACCGCTCGTCGTACATGCGTTGTCCGGGTTCCAGCAGGGCCGTCTCCACGTGGTGGTGGTCGGCGGTGGCCAGCACGATGTCCGCGTCGATGGGGCCATTGGCGGTGTCGACGCCCACGACCCGGCCGTCCGCCACCCGGATGTGGTGAACGGCCTCGTTCGTTCGCAGCACCGCCCCCTGCTCCTGCGCCAGGCGCGCGAAGGCATCCACCACGCGGCCCATGCCGCCCATCGGGTACCAGGTGCCCAGCGCGATGTCGGCATGGCTCATCAGGCTGTAGAGCGCTGGCGTGCGCTGCGGCGAAGCGCCAAGGAAGAGCGCCGGGAACTCCATCACCCGCCGGATGCGCTCGCTCCGGAAGTGGCGCCGCACGTGGGTGCGGAAGGAGCGGAACACCGTAGTGCGCATCAGCCCCGTGAGCACGCGGGGACGGGCGTATTCGGCCCAGCTCAATGACGGACGGTGGACGAGGTCGCCCATGCCGAGGTCGTACTTCGCCTGTGCTTCCTGCAGGTACCGCCCCAAGGCGGCCGCGGCGCCGGGTTCCTCGGCTTCGAACAGGCGGGCCACGGCCGCTGTGCCGGCGGGGAGCGACCAGGCGTCATCCCGGCCGAAGATCACGCGGTAGGACGGGTCCAGGCGCACCAGCCGGTACTGGTCCGCGGTGCGGTGCCCGAAGCGGGCAAAGAACCGGTCGAACACCTCGGGCATCCAGTAGAAGCTGGGCCCCATGTCGAAGGTGAAGCCGTCCGCGGTCCACGTGCGCGCCCGGCCGCCCGGCGTGGCGTTCCGTTCCACGATGGTGACGTCGAGGCCGGCCTGTGCCAGCACTGCGGCACCCGCCAACCCGGCGAAGCCGGAACCGATGACCACGCAGCGCTTGCCCATTCCCCGGGCAAGGTACTCCGCGCGCGATGCGCCTATCGGGAGGGATCAGTTGTACGGGCCGTCGGACAGCATGCCCATCAGCCGGTGCCGGGCCTGGTGGATGCGGCTCTTGACGGTGCCCACGGGGATCTCCAGATGCTCGGCGATCTCGTGGTACTTATACCCGTCGTGGTGCATCTCGAAGGGTTGGCGGAAGATGTCCTCCAGCCTGCCCAGGGCGCCCTGGATCTCGCCCATGCGGACGGTGGATTCGGCGGTGGCCGGCGTCTCCACGCGGCTCACGGTGGCGCGCTCACGCTCCACGCGGCCCATCAAGGCATCGGTGCGCTTGTTCCGCCGATGGCCGTTGATGAAGGTGTTCTTCACGATCGTGTACAGCCACGCCTTGAAGTTGGTGTTGTCGCGGAACTTGTCGCGGTAGGTGAGCGCCCGCAGGATGCTCTCCTGCACCAGGTCGGATGCGTTCTCCCGGTCCCGCGTCAGGCTCAGGGCGAAGTAGTAGAGCTGGTGGTGAAGGCCGATCAGTTGCTGCTGGAACTCGAACGTGGACATGGTCGGTCGGATTGCCGCATCGGCAGCAAAGGGCATTCCTGCCCTGGGTGCTCTATCGGCCGTCCGGTCACGGGTCCCCCGCCCGCCTTCAAGACCGTAGCGGGGCGGCGGCGTTCCTGCGCCAGCGATGGCCCGCCAGCAGCGCGGTGGCCATCAGGAGAATATTCCCCATTCCGAGAACGCCCCACCCCACCAGCTTGTTCTCGATCGGCGAGCCCCAGAGGTCCGTGCTCCGGGTGGCGTGCAGCAGCATGGCCCCTATGAAGGCCATAAGTACCGTCCGGTCGCGATGGGTGAAGAGATAGGCCAGCACGAAGAGCATCAGCGGCAGGGCGAACAGGAAGTGCTCCTGGTCGGTGATCACCAGGTTGGGCACACAGGCGAACGCCATCCATAGTTCCACGGCCTGGTCCATCCGCATGGCCTGCACCGTGGGGGCCGTACGGACGTGGTGCCGGGTCCATCCCGCCAACGCCAGTCCCGCCAGGGCGATGAAGAGGCGGTCCATCAGCGGAGGCAGCGCGCCCAGCGCATGCCCCAAGAGGGCGCCCACGCGGTCCGGGCTGTCCAGCACCTTGGTGTGGTGGGCCATCGAGGCCACCCAGGCCTGCAGTTGCTCGACCCATCCGACAGGGCCCTCGAAGAGCATGGGGATCAGCAACCCCACGGCCATGGTGATCCCCGCGCT
The DNA here is from genome assembly GCA_018267055.1 of Bacteroidota bacterium. GTDB lineage: Bacteria > Bacteroidota > Bacteroidia > Flavobacteriales_F > PHOS-HE28 > PHOS-HE28. Next base: position 57,979 of record JAFDZF010000014.1, on the reverse strand, counting down.
GCCGAGCACCCGCCGGTCGCGCCGGACCACCAGCGGCACCAGCATCAGCAACAGGTAGGGCTTGATGAGCCAGATGGTGCCGAAGCAGATGCCCGCCTGCCAGCGCTTGCCCGCGAGGTAGCGCTCGGTGCCGGCCACTACCAGGAGGACGAGGCCCAGGTTGATGTTCCCCAGGTGGAGCTCCCGCGAGAGCAGCACCACGATGCACAGCAGCCCCAGGCCCGCGCGCAGCGAGGACCGCGGCAGGAAGTCGCCCACGATGTAACGGCCCAGGATGTACTCCATCACGACGAAGCAGGCCAGGAGCACCGCGCCCATGAGCAGGAAGTGGATGACCGCCGCCGTGTGGAACTCCAGCAGGGTGTACGGCACGAAGAAGTACAGCCCCACGGGCACGTACTTGTAAAGGCCGGTGTCCTCGCCGAAGGCCACGCCGTACATGGGCCGTCCGTGGCACATGGCGTCGGCGGCCATGTAGTACACCCGGAAGTCGTTCAGCCAGAAGCGCCCGTTCAGGTGCTCCAGGGCCAGCACCAGCAGCAGCAGCGCCGAGGCGATGAGCAGGAAGGGGCGGAGGCGGGCCAGCAGCATGGGAACGGCGACGCGAAGATCAGGGCCCGCCTGCTTTCCCGGACATCTTGGAACGTTCCCGTCACCAAGTCGGATGAAGATCTATCTTCGCGGCCCTTTTGGAAGCATAGCTCAGCTGGTTCAGAGCATCTGCCTTACAAGCAGAGGGTCGCTGGTTCGAATCCGGCTGCTTCCACAAAGTTCCGTTCTTTTGCACCCATGGGATGTTAGCTCAGCTGGTTCAGAGCGCATGCTTCACACGCATGAGGTCACTGGTTCGAATCCAGTACGTCCCACTCCCTAGAACAGCAGGCCCTCCAGCCAAAATGGGGGGCCTGCCTATTTCAGCCAGGGGTAAATAATGGAGCAAATCGGGCCAGCCCGGCACTCCAATCCCGGCTTGCGGTACGACTAGCTTCATGATTATGACAAAGGCCGATGAACTTAGTGGTGCGGAGCGTTTAAGGCAGCAAGTGCTAGCTCACCTGCTACGGAGGGGGTTTGGCCCGAATGGTAGCTGGGCTTCCGTATCCTCGGTCACCAATGCATTGGGCAGACGCCCCCACGAGGTGTTGGTTGTATGCAAGGAACTGTACGATGACAAGTGGATCGAACTCAATGAGGATTTGGATACAGCGGCATGGGTCGCTGCGTTGGCCGGAGATGACACTCTTGACCAGCGATACGCTATTCGAGCAACTCGTTCCGCTCGGGATGAGCGCCGTGCAGCGCAAGCTTCTGTGCGCTCGGGTTGGGCCCTTTTCGTGTCCATCGTCGCCTTACTAGCTTCGGTAGCAAAGCTCCTTTTCGATATTAATTGTTAACGCTCTCTGGGGGGCTGCAAACTTCGACCTTGGACTCGTCGTAGATTGCCCCCATGCGACGAGCGCTATTCCTCCTCACCCTCGGGCTCTATGCCTGGAGTGCGCTCGAGCTGCATGAATGGGTGCGTCTTCCAGAGGTGGTGATCCACTTCGTGGAGCATCATAGCGACTTCGGCCATCATGACGATGCTGCTCATACCGGACAGTCGGAGGAGCACCAACATGGCCATGAGCCTATGAGTAAGGATTGCCGGGACCATTTCTGTGCATGTAATGTCCCAGCTCTGATCGCCACGCGGCCGCAGCTGATCGTGACGGACTTGCGTGGTCCGCTGATGACCTTGGAAGCATTCCAAGAATCAGGAGACATCGCTTCTTTCTCCGGTTCCAAGTGGAACCCGCCTCGCGCCTGATACGGCGCTGAGCGCTCCCGCACGGCGAGGCTTCGCCCCGTGCGTTCTCGGTTTTTTCCTGTTCCACCAGCCCGTCGTATTGCGGGCAATCGACCTCATTCCATGATCGACAGGATCATCCAGTTCTCCATACGGAACAAGGCCATCATCGGTCTGTTCACGGTCGTGCTCCTCGTCTACGGCGGCTATTCGCTCACGCAGCTGCCCATCGACGCGGTGCCCGACATCACCAACAACCAGGTGCAGGTGATCACCAACACACCCACCCTCGCGGCGCAGGAGGTGGAGCAGTTCGTCACGGCGCCCATCGAGCGCAGCATGGCCTCGCTGCCCGATCTGGTGGAGATCCGTTCCATCAGCCGCTTCGGGCTCAGCTTGGTCACCATCGTTTTCGATGAGAAGGTGGACATCTACTTCGCGCGCACGTTGGTGGACCAACGGCTGGCGGAAGCCATCGGGCAAATACCGGCCGGTGTGGGCGACCCGTTCCTCGCGCCGGTGAGCACGGGGCTGGGCGAGATCTACCAGTACGCGCTTCATCCGCAAGAGGGGTTCGAGGAGAAGTTTTCCCCGGCCGAGTTGCGCACCATCCAGGACTGGGTGGTGGCGCGGCAGCTCATCGGCACGCCCGGCGTGGCCGAGGTGAACAGCTTCGGCGGGGTGGTGAAGCAGTACGAGGTGAGCGTGGACCCCAAGCGGCTGCAGAGTATGGGCGTGACCATCGGCGAGGTCTTCACCGCGCTGGAAAGCAACAACGAAAACACGGGCGGGGCTTACATCGACAAGCGCCCGAACAGCTACAGCATCCGTGGTAATGGTCTGTTGCGTACGCCTGAAGACATTGGCCAAGTGGTGGTGAAGAACGGTAGTAACGGTGTGCCCTTGCTGGTGCGCGACGTGGCCACCGTGGGTTACGGCAGCGCACCGCGCTACGGTGCGCTCACCCGCAACGGCGAAGGCGAAGTGGTGGGCGGCATGGTGCTGATGCTGAAAGGCGGAAACAGCTCTAACGTGGTGGCGGCCGTGAAGGAACGGATCCCAATGATCCAGAAGTCCCTGCCGGAGGGGTTGATGATCGAGCCCTACCTCGACCGCACCAGCCTGGTGGACCGCGCCATCGGCACGGTGAAGAAGAACCTGGTCGAGGGGGCCTTGATCGTGATCTTCGTTCTGGTGCTCTTCCTGGGCAACTGGCGCGCGGGCCTCATCGTGGCCAGTGTGATCCCGCTGAGCATGCTGTTCGCCATCATCCTGATGAACCTCTTCGGGGTGAGCGGCAACCTGATGAGCCTCGGCGCCATCGACTTCGGCCTCATCGTGGACGGGGCGGTCATCATCGTGGAGGCCACCCTCCACCACTTGCAGACGCACTTCAAGGGCCGCACGCTCACGCGCAAGGAAATGGACCGCGAGGTCTACGTGAGCGCGAGCCGGATCCGCAGCAGCGCGGCCTTCGGTGAGATCATCATCCTCATCGTGTACATCCCCATCCTCACCCTCATCGGCATCGAGGGCAAGATGTTCCGCCCGATGGCCACGGTGGTCAGCTTCGCCATCCTCGGCGCCCTGCTACTGAGCCTCACCTACGTGCCGATGATGAGCGCATTGGCGCTCTCGCGCAACACATCGCACAAGCGGAATTTCAGCGACCGCATGATGGAACGTTTCCAGCGCTGGTATGACCCCATCATCTGGTTCGCCCTGCGCAATCAGTTGAAGGTGATCACGGTAGCCGTATTGCTCTTCATCGCCAGCGCGTTCGCGTTCTCGCGAATGGGCGGCGAGTTCATCCCCACACTGGAGGAGGGCGACTTCGCCTTCCACAGCATCCTGCCACAAGGGGCCTCGCTGAGCATGAGCATCGCCAACAACGAGAAGGTGGAGAAGATTCTGATGAAGTTCCCCGAGGTGAAGCAGGTGGTGGGGCGCACAGGCAGTGCAGAGATCCCTACGGATCCCATGCCTCCTGAGGCTACCGACCTGCTAATCATCCTGAAAGAGAAGGACGAGTGGGTGACGGCACACGACCGCGAGGCCTTGCAGGACACCATGCTCAACGCCTTGCGCCAGGTGCCGGGCGTCTTCTTCGAGGCCACGCAGCCCATCCAGATGCGCTTCAATGAGCTGATGACCGGCATCCGCCAGGACGTGGCCGTGAAGATCTACGGCGAGAACATGGACAGCCTAGCGGTGGTGGCGGACAAGGTCGCTGCAATCGTGGGGGGCGTGGAAGGTGCGGGCGAGCCCCAAGTGGAACGCGTGGCAGGCCTTCCGCAGATCACCGTCACGTACGACCGTGCGCGCGTGGCGCAGTACGGCCTGAACGTGCGCGACCTGAACCGGACCCTGCGCACGGCCTTCGCGGGCGAGACCGCAGGGGCGATCTACGAGAACGAACGACGCTTCGACCTGGTGGTACGCATGCCCCAAGAGCAGCGCCAAAGCATCGATGACGTGAGCAACCTGCTCGTGGCCATGCCCCGTGGCGGCCAGATAGCGCTGAAGCAGTTGGCCCGCGTGGAACTGGTGAGCGGACCGGCCCAGATCGGCCGGGAGAACGCGAAGCGCCGCATCGTGATCGGCGTGAACGTGCGGGGTCGCGACGTGGAGAGCTTCGTGGAGGAGGTGATGCGCAAGATGGATGCGGAGGTCAAACTGCCGTCCGGCTACTACTACACCTTCGGCGGCACCTTCGAGAACCTGCGCGCCGCGAACAAGCGGCTGATGGTGGCCGTGCCCGTGGCGCTGGCGCTCATCTACCTGCTGCTGTACTTCACCTTCGCCAGTGCGAAGCGGGCGCTGCTGATCTACACCGCCATTCCCATGAGCGCCATCGGCGGGGTGGCCGCGCTCTTGCTCCGCGACATGCCGTTCAGCATCAGCGCGGGTGTGGGCTTCATCGCGCTCTTCGGTGTGGCGGTGCTCAACGGCATTGTGCTCATCGCCACGTTCGACCAATTGGAGAAGGAAGGCATTACGGATCTGAAGGAGCGCGTGCTCAAGGGTACCCGAATGCGCTTGCGCCCGGTCTTGATGACAGCGGCCGTGGCCTCGCTCGGCTTCCTGCCCATGGCCCTCAGCGGCAGTGCCGGTGCGGAAGTTCAGCGACCGTTGGCCACCGTCGTCATCGGCGGTCTCGTCAGCGCGACCGCGCTCACCTTGGTGGTGCTGCCTGTGCTTTATCTCCTCTTCCTGCGCATCGGCCGACCGCGCGCGCCCAAAGCGGCCGTTGTCGTAGCTACGATGATCGCGGTGCTCATCGGTTCGAAGGCAAACGCTCAAGCCCCGGTACCCTTGACCATCGATAGTTGCGTGGCGATGGCGTTGCGTAACGCGCCGATGGCCGAAGCCGCACGCCTGCAAGTCCGGCAGGCCGAGGCGGCGAAGGGGAACGCGGTGGATATCGGACAGACAACCCTGTTCTACGAGAACGAGGACCTTACGCGAGCGAACCCCGAGAGCGACGGCATCCTGAAGGTGGGCCTCGCGCAATCCATCCGCTTCCCCACGGTGTACATGGCCCAAAGCAAGGCTGCGAAGGCCGGCATCGAGCTGGCGAAAAGCCGCCAAGCGCTCACCGAGCGAGAGCTGGCACGCGAGGTGCGTCTGGCCTATTTGGGCCTGCTGTACGCCACCGACCGTCTACGCTTGATGCAACGGCAGGACAGCACCATGGCCGAACTGGAACGCAGCGGCGAGCTGCGCTTCAGCACCGGCGAGAGCAGCGGGCTGGAGCGGCTCAGCGTGCAAGCCCGCCGCAGCGAAGCCACCGTAGCGATGGCCCAAGCCCAGGCCGAGATGTACATCGCCCAAGCCACACTGCGGCAATGGATGAACAGCGCCATGGACGTGGTGCCGGTGGAAGCCGATCTGCCCAAGCTGCAAGCACCCGCCAGTACCGGTCCTCCGGCATCCCACCCGATGCTGGACGTGTATCAGCGCAACGTGGACCTGCTCGACCGTCAGAAGCGCGTGGAGAAGAACCGACTGCTGCCCGACCTGAACGCCCGTGTGTTCGACCAGCGTCTCTACGGCGTGCAGGAAGAGTTCTACGGGTACAGCGTGGGTATCGGCATACCGCTCGGCTTCTGGAGCTTCCGCAGCCGCATACGCTCGGCGGACTTCGCCCGGCAGGCAGCGGAACAGGAAGCGCTCAACGCCCGCTTGCGGTTGACCAGTGAGACCACGGCTGCCCAGCAACGGCTGGAGGCCGATCGCCAAGCCCTGTCCGCCCTTGAAGGCAACGGCCTGCGACAGGCGGACGAACTACTACGCTCGGCGGGCATCGCCTATCCCAGCGGCGAGATCGGATACATCGAATACACGGCGCTGATCACCCAGGCCATCGGCCTGCGCGATCGCTACCTCGGCGCCTTGCACCAGTACGACCGGGCCGTGGTGCAGCTCAATTACCTCCTCAATCCCTAAACCACCGTTCACCATGAACGTCACCTTTTTCAACCGGGGCATCAAGGCCCTGCCGCATGTCCGCTCCCTTTTCGCTGTGCTGCTCCTTTTCTCACTGGCCGCCTGCGGAGGCGCCGCCGCTCCCCCGGAACAGGGCGAAGAGGAAGAGGGCCATGGCCACGGCCATGAAGAACACCTGGGGGAGTCGCCCGAGGTGAGCCCCGAGCAGTTCTTGGCCATCGAAGGCAAGTTGGGCCTCGTGGAAATGAAGGACCTCGCCACGTCCCTGCAAGCCACGGGTTTCCTGAAAGTGCCACCGCAGAACATCGCCGACGTGAGCGCCTCGGTCCCCGCCACCGTGCGGGAAGTGCTGGTTCAGGAAGGCGACCATGTGCGCAAGGGTCAAACGTTGGTCACGCTCGCCGACCAGTCAATCGCTCAACTACAGCGCGACTACCTCGACGCCCGCGCGCGCCTCACCTATGCACAGGCCGACCTCGAACGGCAGACGGAACTGGCGCGCACGAACGTGAACGCCCAGAAGACCCTGCAACAGGCGACAGCCGACCATGCCGGTCTACTGGCCGACGTCCGGTCCGACGAGCAGGTGCTTCGTCTCTGGGGCCTCGATCCAACGAAGCTCACGGCGGACGACATCCGCACCACCATCAACGTGCCCAGCCCGATCGACGGGGCCGTGGCGAGCATCGACGTGAACGTGGGGAGCAGAGTTGGTGGCGAGGTTCCCATGATCCGCGTGGTGAACAACCAGGAGCTGCACGTGGACGTGTTCGTGTACGAGCAGGACATCGCCAAGGTGAAGGCGGGCCAGCAGATCGATCTTGTCCTCACCAATGTGCCCGGGCGCACCTACACGGCAGAAGTGTTCGCGATCGGCAGCGCCTTCGAGAGCGAGACCAAGACCTTGCCCGTCCATGCGCGCATTACCGGTGACAAGGGCGGGCTGATCGAGGGCATGGGCGTAACGGCCATGATCGACCTGGGCAATGCCAAGGTACCGGCAGTGCCCACGGAGGCCATCGTGAGCAACAACGGCAACGACTATGTCTTCCTGCACACCGAGGCAGAGGAAGGCGATGGCCACGGCGGTGAGAAAGGCCATGCCCATGCGGAGGAGCACGACCACGCTAAGGAAGGGACGGGCCACCAAGAGGACGAGGCTCATGAGCACGCTGACGGAGCGGCCCATGCGCATGCCCAAGGCCAAGCGCACACGAGCAGTGACGCGCACGACCATGCGAAGGAAGGTTCCAAGCATACCGATGGCGAAGGCCACGACCATACTGGACCCATGCACTTTCAGCGTGTGCAGGTAAAACGTGGCGTCACTAAGGGCGGCTACACCGCCATCACCTTCCTACAGCCGGTACCTTCTAATGCCGAGGTGGTGACGGGTGGAGCCTTTTACCTGATGAGCATGATGACGAACACTGGCGAACACGAACACTGAACCCCATGCTGCGCGATCGTAAGTTCCTCTTCCTCCTGACCGCCGTCCTCATCGTCGTGACCATGGAGGTCCTGAGCCTGCTCGGGTATCATCTGCCCATGCCTTGGGCGCCCATCGTATTCGGCGCCTTCATCCTGGCCGTGGGCTGGCAGGTGTTGTGGAAGGGGCTGCAAGCCTTGGTGAAGTTGCGCTTCAGCAGCATCAACCTGCTGATGGTGATCGCGGTGATCGGCGCCTTCTACCTGGGTGAATACCCCGAGGCCGCCGTGGTGATCACGCTCTACGCACTGGGTGAGAAGTTGGAGGACATCGGCATTGAGCGCAGCAAGAGCGCGCTGGACCGCTTGGTGAGTAGCATGCCGAAGACCGTCGTGCTGAAGGACGGTGGAGCGGACATGCCCATCGACCAGGTGCCGGTGGGCAGTCTTATCGTGGTGAAGCCCGGCGATATGGTACCGCTGGACGGCGTGGTGGTGAGCGGGCAGAGCGCGGTGGACGAGGCCACCATCACCGGCGAACCGCTGCCCAAGGACAAGCGAGCCGATGATACGGTATATGGCGGCACCTTGAACAAGCACGGTGTCCTGGAAGTGCGTACCACGAAGGCATACAAGGACACCACGCTCACCCGCATCGTGCAGCTCACCTTCCAAGCGCAGGCCAACCGCAGCGACACACAGAAGTTCATCGAGCAGTTCGCACGTATCTACACGCCGAGCATCCTCATCATCGCCGTGGCATTGGTGGTGGTGCCGGTGCTCCTGCTCGGCCGCCCGCTGGACATCTGGTTGCAACAGGCGATCACCATCCTGGTGATCGCCTGTCCTTGCGCCCTGGTTATCAGCACCCCCGTGGCCATCTACAGCGCCATCGGCAACGCGGGCGCGCACGGTGCGGTGGTCAAGGGCGGGAAATACCTCGAGGCGCTCGCTTCACTGAAGGTCATCGGGCTGGACAAAACGCGCACCCTCACCAGCGGACGGCCCGTAGTGAGCGATGTGGTCCCCTTCGGCGAGGTGAGCGAGGAGGAACTGCTGGCCTGCGCCGCAGGGGCGGAGGCTTTTAGTGAGCATCCGCTCGCGCAGGCCATTGTGGAGAAGAGCAAGGAGCGCGGCTACACACCCCACCAAGTGAAGGGGTTCAGTAGCGCCATGGGCAAAGGCATCCAAGCAGAGTGCATGGTCTGCGACCACGACGATATCCTCATCGGCAAGCTGGCGTTCATCACCGCCCACCGGAAGGCGCAGGCCGAGGCGGTACGCACCGTCGAGGAACTGGAGAAGGAAGGCAAGACCGCCGTGGTTGTCAGCTTCTCCGACCAAGTGGCTGGCGTGCTCGGCCTCACGGACGCCATCAAGCCGGAAAGCGTCGTATCCATAGCCGACATGAAAGCGGCCGACCTGGTGCCCGTGATGCTGACGGGCGACAATCAGCTCGCGGCGAACAACGTGTCGCAGGCGGTGGGTATCAAAAGAGCGTATGGTGGACTGCTCCCCGAGGACAAGGCGGCTCTGATAGCCGATCTGCAACGCTCCATGGGGCCTACCGCCCACGTCGGCGACGGAGTAAACGATGCGCCTGCGCTCGCCACGGCCACGGTCGGCATCGCCATGGGTGCCTTGGGCAGCGACACGGCGATAGAGACGGCGCACGTTGCTTTGATGAATGACGACCTGCGCACCATCCCGTATCTCGTGCGGCTGGCCCGGACCACGCTACGGCGCATCCGCATCAACACCACCTTGGCGGTCCTGGTCAAGTTCACGTTCCTTGTACTGGCCCTCTTTGGACGCAGTCACCTGGTGTTGGCCATCGCCGCCGATGTCGGAGTCACGCTCATCGTCATCCTCACCAGCCTACAGTTGTTGCGTTGGGGCGGTCGTCCATCCATCAGCAAACCATAACGCCATGGACCTTGATGCACATACCATTGATTGGGGTACGGAATCGACCCTGATCGTCCGCACGCTCATCGCCAGCGGATTGGGAGCGCTCATCGGACTGGAACGGCAGCTGAAGGGCAAGGACGCAGGCGTTCGCACCTATGCGGCCGTAGCGCTCGGTGCCTGCACGTTTGCGCTGGTGGGCGTGCATGTGGGCGGCCAGACCATCGACACACGCATCGCGGCCAACATCGTCGTCGGGGTTGGTTTCCTCGGGGCGGGCATGATCATCAAACAGAGCGACCGTATCGCGGGGCTGACCACGGCGGCCACCGTCTGGGCGACCGCGGCCATGGGAATGTCCATCGCCTACGGCATGTACGTGCTGGGCGCGCTGACCGCGCTCATCATCGGAGGCCTGCTGCTCCTTCGCGACAAGCTGCCCAAAGGCAAGCCACCGACCGATGAAGGCGCATGAAGCAGTGCTCGCCACGGCTATGACGCTGGCTGTCGTCATTGCTGCGTACACGGCGTTCGGCCATATTACAGGCTCCGTGCTCGCATCGGGCTATGTGGCCGGGCTCATCGGGTGGTGCTTCTTCGGTCTCGGCCTCGGCCTCGATGTCCGTTCGATACGCACACCGTTCTTGGTGACGCTGCTGCTTTTCGCATTGCACAAGGTGGAGGAGAACCGGACCCGGTTCCAGGATGTGGTGGCTACACTGACCGGAATGCCGGTTCCCGAACTCACCTCACCCGCTCTTCTGGGCTTGCTCCTTCTCGGCGTGCTGCCGTGGCTATTGGTACCGTTGCTTTGGCGCCGCACACCGGCGTGGTCTGCCTATTTCGCCTGGACCTTCTTCGCTTCGATGGGCATTACTGAGCTGGCGCATTTTCTCGTGTTCCCTTTCCTTGGAGATGATACATACAGCTACTTCCCTGGAATGGCAACGGCGTTGCCTTTGATCGTTGCTGGTTGGTGGGGGATGCGTCGCATGTTCCGCGATCACTACACAGAGGCGGAATAGATCATCCCCACCAGATGCTGACCGCCGCCCGTTTGCTGTTCGTGACCTACTTGATGTCCGTGTGTTTGCCAGCTGCCATACTGGTGAACTTCCTTGCACAGCGGGACCGTATCGTACGTGAAGTTTGCGTGCAGCGTATGGTGCCCGAAGGGCGGCGTACCTGCCACGGACAGTGCCACTTGGCCCGACAGCTCAAGGAAGCCCAAGGCGATAAGGATGAAGGGACACGCGCCTTACCCATGCTGCGGTTTGAACAGGAATTTGTAGAAGCTCTGATGGATTTTGCGATGAGCGTTCCAGCTGGATTGCCCGCGATCGGTCCTTTGGCATGGAATGCAGGTTTGCTCGCTGGTTATCCTGCAAGCCCGAGAGTTGTCCCATGGGTTTGAGCTAAGCACGGTTTTGGACCGCTTTTCTCAAACCTCAAACCTGAACCCATGATCCGATCTCTCATGATCGGAGCGCTGCTTTGTCTAGCGCTCCGATCCATGGGCTGTGACGTGTGCGGAATCTTCCTCAACGTCCAGCCCAACGACCGAAGCACGCAGTTCGGTCTTCTCTATCGCACTCGGGCGTTATCCCGCGATTTCAGTGCTGCCGGCATCACATTGCTCAAACATGGCGGCACCGTCGCACCCCTCGAAGAACGCAAGGTGCGCGAATTGATGCAGGCGCTCGAGCTGCGCGCCGACATCCGCTTGGCTGAGCGCTGGGTGCTGCTGGCTGCAGCGCCTGTGGTGAACACGTACCAGAGCGTGAACGGCTATGTCCGCTACGACGCATATGGCCTCGGCGACCCATTCGCCATCCTGCGCTATCAATTGGTCAACACGAAGTGCCTGTCGCCGGATACTACCGGCCTGCTCATACACCGGCTCCTCGTGGGTGCAGGCGTTAAAGCTCCGTTAGGACGAAGTGATGTGACCTACTTGGGCGAGCGCTTGCATCCCGACGCCCAACCGGGCACCGGCTCGTGGGATGCTCTGGTGAGCCTGGAGTATGCGGTTCGCAGCGGCCGGAACGGCCTGCTCTTCACCGCTCTCGGGCGGCTGAATACGGCCGATACGCACGGGGTACGCCTAGGCCATACCGCCAGCGGGACCTTGGAGCTGTTCCGGACATTCAAGTTAGGGGCCGTGCAAGTGATGCCCTCTCTTGGGGCTTATTTGGAAACAGCGGGTCACGACGACTTGAAAGGAACGGAGCAGGAGCAGACCGGCGGAACCACTTGGTTCGGAAGCGCCGGTCTCCGCGCATATTGGAAGAACTGGATGCTCTCCGCCACCTACCAGAAAGCCCTTGGGTGGAACATCGGCGATGAGATGACCGCCACGGACACCCGGGTGGTCGCGGGGCTTTCGTATTTCCTCAAGAACAACTGAACAACGACATCACATGAAGAACAACATGATCCTGTCTGCTGCACTTTTGGTGCTGGCGACCGGTTGCAAGAAGGACAAGGAGCCCGAGCCCACACCATCCGACTCCACCACGGCCACGTTCAGGCTGGGCATTGGATTCCATTGGCAGGGCGACGATTTCGACATCGCCAACACCTACGCGGATGGGGCTGGCAACGCGATCAAGTTCACGGCCGTTCGGTTCTACCTGAGCGAGACCCACTTGAACAATGGAGCAAGTACGATAGCGGACTTTCATCACAGCTTCATTCTAGCCGACGCCGCAGAAGAAGGTGAGTACACCATAGGCACCGTGCCTGCGGGCTCATATGATGAACTGGGCATCGTGATCGGTCTGGATAGCGCCACCAATCACGCGGACCCTACGCTGGCCGAGGCACCCCTAAACGACCCCGACATGCACTGGTCATGGAACCCTGAGGTCGGATACAAATTCCTTGTGCTGGAGGGACGCATCGACGATGACGGAAATGGTGTCGTCGATGACAATGACCCCGTATTCACCTACCACTGCGCAACGGACGATGCCTTGCGGAACATCACCTTACCGTTCAACGCTTCCGCAGCTGCAGGTGGCATTTTGGAGGGGCATATGGAAGTCCGCATGAACGTAATCGTCTCCGGGGTGGATATGCTCACCACGCAGAGCGGCATGGGCTACGAGGCCATCAATGCACAACTGATGGACAACCTGACGACAGCCTTGGAGGTCGAGTAACTAAGGGGTTGATAACTCAACCGCGCGTCGAAAAGAAGCCTCATCTGACCGATGAGGCTTCTTCATTTCCTAGAATTGTTTGGCGGTGAAACGCGTCTGAGGTAGTCTCAGGCTGTGCGTGTGTGTGTTCACCATGCTCGCCGAAGGAAGAATGCCATGGAGGCCCACCTCAGGCTCAAGATGTTGGGGGAGATAAATCGAGCCGTGGGCGTGGATAGTGAGTACATCTCGGTCATCGCATGTCGTTGGTGACCCGAAGCAACCTTGATGATAGAATATCGGATATCACCAAACTTGACCTTCCATCGCTAAGTCCTCATCCGTGTATTTCCGGCCCGATGGTCAACGCATAATCAGCGTCTTGGAGCCTGGGGCAAAACCGAAACATCATCCAGATAGTAGTAAGCACCGCGCTTCATTACAGGCCTTTGGAGTGTGCCCCTATTCTTCTCCCAGGCGCCTGCATCGGTGCAGAAGAAACCAATTGAGAGGAAGCGCTCTTCACCAGTGGCTGTGTAGGTCTTTTGGATGCGCACCCAGCGGCCTCGCTCCTGAAGCACTTCGCTGGCGCTCACCTGAGGAAGCCGGTCTATGCAGGTGTATGGCGTCTTCAGGATGGCGTCCTGCTCTGGAACAGTGGAAGTGAACAGCATCCCAGCCATACCGGTCCAACGGTACTTGCTGCCCGTGCTCAGGCACAACCAGAACGATACCTCGTAGGTGCTGTCCTTCACTAATGGGGCTGCGAGCGCGCAGGTCAGGTACTCGCTCCAGCCGCTCTTCTTCTCTAGCAGTATACCAGCATAAGCATCGCCTGCATGCGGTTCCTGGCGACCAGCAAAGTTAATCGGCACCTTGGCCTCCCACCGCTTGGCGCAACGGTGGAAATGGTCGGGCGTGGCAGAAGTGGCGCTGGTCCAGCCAGGGGCGTTTGTCATCCGCTCACCATATGGGGTGGTTCCGGTCGGGCATTTGAGGTATATCTCGAACCCCGGATTCGGAACAAGCTCTTGGGCGCAGACCTCATGAGCGAGAACGGACAGGACCAGGACGGCCAGTACACGCGTGGTATGCATGGCCTTAGACGGGAACCCTGCGGGCAGGCTACCGACTAGCATGCCGCAACACCACCGAGACATCATCCACCAAGTAGTAGGCACCCTTCTGCTTCGGTAAGCGCGGCTTCGTGCTAAGACGCTGCATGCGCGACGAGCGACCACAGAAAAACCCGAGGATCAGCTTGCGCTCACCTCCACGCGCGCGATAGGTGCCCGACAAGTGCACCCAGCCATGGTCCTCCGGTATGACGCCTTCCAGTATCACCTGTGGCGGTAGACCGATGCAGCGTGCGCTAAGGCGGGTCTTGTACGGTAGTTCCTCGTCCTCACCAAGCAACAGGAGGCCCATACGGCCCGTGAAGCTGTGCGTACTCGCTTCCGCCAGGGCCACCCAAAGGTCCAGTGTGTAGATGCTGTCCCCCATTAGGGGCTCGGTCAAGATGCATTGCAAGTATTCACGCCATCCCGCCTTGGTTTGGAGGATGCCGCAATAGGCGGCACCAGACACGGGCTCTTGTATTCCCACCGCGTTGCGCGGAACGCCAGAGGTCCAGCTCGCGGCATTGCGACAGAAATGGTCGGATGTTCCCTGAGTGGGTGAGCGCCATCCCTTCACACTCCTCCAATCCAAGCTGGATTGTGAGAACCCGCTTGGGCGCTTCGTATACTCCTCGAACCCTGGGTTGGGCACTAGGTTTTGCGCATGCGCCGCAGAGCCGAACAACAGCATTGATTGTACGAGGACCAATTGGCTCGTGCGATGCATGAGCACAAGGTATTCCACGGCGTGCTTGGGGTAGTGTCTCAGTTTGAACTCGCGCCCTGTTAGCCGGAATTTCGGTCCTTGCCGCGAACAAGACCCTGTGCATCGTCGTCTTTCAACAAACCTCTCGCCAGCAAAATGGAGCGGCTATATTCGCCTTAACCACCGCCTGGTGACCAACGCAACCACACCATGGACATGAAAATGCTTGTCAAAGCCCACATCGAACCGGTGGGTGAGTACGGCTACATCGCTTCCATCCCATCTATGCCGGGGCTAGTAGTCCAAGCGGCTTCGATTGAGGAGGCCAAGCAAGAACTCATCACATCGTTGAAAGTCAAGATTGCTTACGACTACGGTTTGAAGATTGACGACTTGAAAAGCAAGATGCTCAGTGAGCATGCTCAGGTAGAAGATGAGGAGCCTTGTGAGAATGACCTGAAGCTGGACCTAATCGAAGCGTGAAATGCAAGCACCTCTATTCACCCACCAGGAACTGATAGAGTTTCTTGCCCAACACGGTTGGACAGTTTGCTCGGATGAGTACTGGGAGCGTTTCGATCGGCTGATCCTGAAAAAGGGCGATGTCACCTTTCCCATGCCATTGCATAGCCGCTACCTATTCCCCTTCGTGGTCAAGCTGTGCATAAGCTTGGGCATTGAGGCACCCGCAGACCATAAAAAGAACTTTGACCAACTCACATCGATGCGGCATCGTGAACTTGCCAAGCGGCTCGCCGGTGAAAAGAAACCTGACGACCAGTAGTCCTCTGTCCTTTCAGAAAAAGCCCCCTCAAGGGGCTTTTTCGTTTGCAGGTCCTTCTCATTTCTGCTCGGAGTAATGGAGTCTACTTCGCTCACGAATGCAGATTTCATCTGCCTCTTCACCCTTTGGGTTATCGCGTCATGTGAGGCCCCGTCGTCGCTGGCCAAGCTATTTCCCATACTCGCCCACCACCACATATGAATCAATGCTACAGACTATTGATACGGGCGTGCCTGCTGCAAGGCCCATGGGCAGCTTCACGGTCAAGTGCATCCCGTTCTTGTCATCTTGTCCATTCCACAGGAGAAGATTCACCACATCCTCCACGGAACTGAGAGACCATGACCTCCATTCCCGTTCCATAATTGAGGTAGACGGCGCTCCCTGCACCTACGGAGATGAGCGCCCACTTCTGATCCGCTGGGACCTGCTTGTTCACGATCGTCTCTTGGGCGTCGTTCCCGTAGATGGATGTGGATTGTTGTTGGGCGGTGACAGACGCGGCAAAAAGGAGAGTGGCGAGCAAGAGTTGAGTTCGCATTGGCTGTGACTTCAAGTGGTGGCGCGGACACACCACCAGGCCACGAGACGGGGCGTAGGACAGCCCTAAGCATGGACCAAGGCAGCGGCCCGCGCCATAGGCACAGCCGTGCATTGATCCTCCGCTTTGAGATGGTGTCCTACTTCCGTCTCAGAGGACCGGCGGTTACCCGCCTGTATGTGGTCCCAATTTAGAGGCTTCCGTGCGATGTGAAGGATGGAGCCCCACTAGAGCGCCACCCAAGTGGTCATACTGCCGTTCCGTTCTGGCTGACGATAACCTCTTCCGCCGTGGCCATGGACGCTTTGGAACAAAGCAATGAGCAGTCCATGGGTGGCAGGGACCACTCGCTGCAGGACAGTACCCCGGATGTTCTCACCTCTTACTGCTAGCGGTGCGTTCATCCGAGGTATGCCCCTCGTGCCCCCGCCCCTCCGAGTGCAGGGCCCACAACCCTGCAATGTGCCCCCATAGGCGGTCCAACGGCCGTTGCCTTCGCTTCGATGGCTGCACGCAGCTCAGCCCTCAAGCTGCTGGTGGCATGACGGGCGTATATCCGTCGGAGCACCCTCAATTTCTCCCACCTGCGGCGTGGGTCCAACCCGATCAACCTTTGGGGATCCCGACCTAGCTCCACCAGCATCCGCTGCGCCGGACGCAGCCCATGCAGTGGCACCTCCGGCTCTGCGATGAATAGCTCATCGAACCGGCGGAGCAAGTAGGTCCTCATATCAGCCCAAACGCTGACCTCGAACAGATCATGCAAGGTCCTGATATTGAACATCTCCAGCTCGCGCATCTTCTTCACGGCGACCTCGAACCGCAGTATCTCTCCCTCGACATTGGCATGGAGCGCTTTGTCGTAGATCTTGATGAGGTACATCGCGTGCCGGAACTCTATCCCCACGGCACCCCTCCCCATTCCAGTAGCGTGTTTCGTCCGATGCAGGATGATCTGCTGAAGGGCCTGTCGGGTGGGCACTGAGGGGACGATGTTCACCCCGACTTCCAGATTCGTCAGCATCAATGTTGAGGCATGGAGACCCAAGTCCAAACAAAAATCCGTGACGACCTGCACGAACTCACCATGCAGGAAATCGGTCGCGTTGTTGCCGTGATGCAGATGGTGGAACGAGCCGCGTATCTCCCAGCACCGAATCTCATCGCCGATCAGGCGAAGGTGCCCCCAGCGCGCCTGGAACCTTCCAGTTCGGTCGGGAACGAAATCCAGCCGTGGGTGGTCGCGCAAACGTCGTTGATCCCTCTCCGACGACACACGAAGCTTCAACCCGTCGAACATAAGCCCGGAGTAGTTGCCGGTCTGAAGTCATAGTTCGACCTACCTGCTGCCTTCCATTCGGTCGATCGCAACTTCCTCAGCCGTCTGGCGACGCCCGGAGTCGATCCACTGCTCCAACTCGGAACGGCGGAAATACAGACGCCCACCTACCCGCCGATGTGGTATGGACCGTCGATGGGTCAACTTGTAGATCGTACGGCGTGCGAGCCCTGTGACGCTCACAGCCAAGTCCAATCCCCCCAACTCATCAACAGGCTTCTCACCAGTGGTCCTGGCCTTCAGGATCCGCACGTCTGCCGCCAAGGCCTCCAACTTGGCGGTGATCTCCTCAAATGGATTGTTCATTTTGCTCCTGCCACGGCGAAATGGCCGATGGCTGGGCAAAGGATGCCGGCGCAGCACATGCAGTTCCTACATCATCCTCAGCAAAGAGGGAACTGAGGAACTTATGGAGGAAAGCGAGCCACTTGAAAGGCGGCCCGCATCGCTGCATGCGCTTTGGTTCCCCGCAAGTCCTGAGGGCGTGCAGCGGAGAGCGTGAGTGAGGGGAAGGCGTCGTTCAACGTAGCTACGATCTCAGCATCTGTCCCGATCGCGATTTTCAACGTCCGGTTTTCACTCGCGCCTTCGTACGCGCCCCATAACCGGCTCTTCTGGCCATGACCTGCAAGGAACGCCCCATCGACATCGACTATCCGGCGTTCCACCAAGAGGGCAATGAACCTCTCGAACTGTTGAGGAGATCGAAATCGATCGCGTAACGGGATCAGAGGAGGAGCTTCAGGTGCACGGATTGTCTTCGATGTCAAGCCGGTCTTCTGGACATCTCCCCAATCAGGCAACGCAACTCGTATAGCCTTAATGCTCTGGGCGAGAGAGTTGCGATACTGGAGTAGGACGACTTCACGGTCGCGCACATCCTCGATGCCATTCTTTTCGATCTGCGCTCTTGAAGGATCGCCGGATCGAAAACCATGGCGCACGGAGCTTCCACCGAGCCCAACGTTCAAGGTGCCGTCTTCATTCCAAACAGGAGCGTCCAAGAATTCATAGTCGTCGACCATGATCTCGAGTAGTTCCAATGCATCTGGCAGCCCAGGTGAATGTTCAAAGCGTCGAGCGAATTGTTGGACGTCTGGGAGAAACGCGCCAAAAGCCACCTCTACAACGATGTTACCACCTTCATGCTGATACCTGGACCATCGAACAGAGGCAGTGTAGATGTCTGTAAAATGACGTGATAGAGCTAGGGTCAGTCGGTCCAGCTCGCGCTCAAACGTCCTTTCGGGTTGCTTCATACCGCTGACAGAACTGCAACGTGATTATCATCTCCGTCGGGCTCCCTCCCCCCCGGGGAGAAATACTTCGCGGGGGTAGAGGATTGTGAACTCCGCATGAGAATTTCGAACCGCCTCACACCACTGGTTATCTGGCCAGCTGTATGCGCGTGCGCGCGGTGCATGCGAGCCGAGAAACCTGAAAACCACCTGCTGGGAAGGGTACCCACTATTATCCCGGCACCCACCCGGGGAGGGGTAAAATGTGTCTTGTGCCTCATGCCGCCGCTGGGAAAGGGGTCCCATCCAGGGTTCAAAGCAGAGTGTCGGCAGCATCCAGGACCTCGCTACCGAATCGTTTGAGGTAAGCGCGGGTCGTATTGATGCTCTCATGACCCATGCTCTCTGAAATGACCGCGACGTCAACGCCCTTACGCTTCAACGTGGTGGCGAACGTATGCCGGGCCACGTATGAGGTCAATGGAACAGTGATGCCCACGATGTCGCCAGCCTCCTTCAGCTCAAGGTTCATTCGTTTCAGGCATTTCTGGATCCGGTACCACTGTTGCTTTTCAGTTGCATGGTCTCCCGTCAAGATCGGGAACAAATAGGTCGGATCGCTGCTATCGAAGTTGGCCAGGATTTCGGCCAAGGGGGCACTCACCGGGATAGCGAACGGCTCTTTGGTCTTGCTCCGGCGATAGAAAATGCGGCCGTCGTAGACATCCGACCGTTTCAATCGTGCGATGTCGGCGAAGTTCATGCCTCGGGCGTAGTAGCTGAACAGGAAGAGACGGACAGCCTGCTCCAAATGCGGATGATCTGCGAAGGGAAACCGCTTGAGCTTGTCCATATTCTCTTCAGTGAGCGCTCGCGGATTACGTTCGCTCTTCAGGTCGGTCAGCGAGTAGCCTGCTTGGGTACCCGTTTCAAACGGGTACTGGTCGCGGTGCATCAGCCCTGCCTTCATCGCCTTGCCGACCACTGCTCGGAGGGTTCGCATGTAGACGGAAATGCCCCCCCCGGTACATCCCTCCGATCGCAACTGATATTCAAGCTTCTCAAGCTTAGCAGGCGTCAGATCCACGAAGGGCAGCGGCTTGCGTCCGGTGAACCGGCGAAGGATACGTGCAGTGTTGCGATAGGTGGCGGCGTTCCCGACCTTGCCCGCCCTTTCCATCTCATCGACCACCTCATCCATGAAGGCCAGCACATCTTCTGAGGCCTTGGGTCTTCGATATCGTGCCTCGAAGCCGTCCAAAGTCAAGGAGCGGTGCACCACCAAGGCGTCCACTATTCCAACGACCTGTGCCTCGAGGGCATTCAGGACCCCATTGATTTGAGCAGCACCTACAGCTCGGGGCTTCATCCTTCCCGCCTCTGCATCCCAGTGGTCGATCGCACAGGCCTCACCTGTGCTGAATCGCTTCACCTTCAAGTTGTGGATCAGCTGGAGGCGTATCGGATGCTTCCCTCCCTTCACGTCCTTTCCGGTGAGACACACGAATCGGGCGCTGAAACCGTGAGCCTTGGCTTTCGGATTCAGGTTGATACTTGCGCCTGCCATGATGCGGGGTAAATGATGGGGTAAATGTAGAGGTGAAAAACGGGAAGATCAAGCGCTCACCCATTTTACCCTATGGGCGCTGCTTTTGAGTGTTAATCGAAGGATAGGAAGAGCAAGGAGTACTGCTGGAAAAGCCCGAGTCCATGCTTCACACGCATGAGGTCACTGGTTCGAATCCAGTACGTCCCACAAAAGCCCCGGTGATCCGGGGCTTTTTCGTTCACAGGGCCTCGGCCACCACGAACACGCTGCCGGTGACCAGCACCAGGTCCTTCGCCCCGGCCTGTGCGCGGGCCGCCTCCAAGGCCGTCCGCACGCTCGCGTGGGCCTCGCCCTGCAAGCCCGCTTCCCGCGCGCGGTCGCGCAGTTCCATGGCGTCCAGCCCGCGGGGGATGTCGGCCTTGCAGAAGTGATAGGTCGCGTTCCGGGGCAGCCGGGCGAACATCCGGGTGATGTCCTTGTCGTTCACGGTGCCGAGCACGATGTGCAGGTGTTCATGCGGGGTGCGGCCCAGCATGTCGTTCACCACCCGGAGGCCGTCCTCGTTGTGGCCCACGTCCACGATGGTCAGCGGCCCTTGGCCGATGGTCTGCCAGCGGCCGGCGAAGCCGGTGTTGGCACGGGTGTGCGCCAGACCCCGGGCGATGGCCTCCTCGGTGATCGGCCAGCCACGCTGCTGGAGGAGGTGCACGGCGGCGAGGGCGGTCCGGGCATTGCGCTCCTGGTGGGGGCCGGCGAGGTCCAGGGCATAGGGGAGGGGGGCCTGCTGGTCCACGGGATGGAGCGGTGCCCCGACGGCTGCGGCCTTGGCCCGGAAGAGGTCCGCGAGGTCCGGTGACGCTTCCCCGATCACGGCGGGAACACCGGGCTTGATGATGCCGGCCTTCTCCGTGGCGATGGCCGCCAGGCTGCCGCCCAGCAGGTCGGCGTGGTCCCAGCCGATGTTCGTGATCACGCTCACCTCCGGGGTCACCACGTTGGTGCTGTCCAGCCGGCCGCCCAGCCCGGTCTCGATCACGGCGATATCCACCTGCTGTTCGCGGAACCAATGGAAGGTGAAGGCCACGCTCCATTCGAAGAACGAGGCCTGGATCGGTTCGAAGCGGTCCCGGTAGCGGTCCACGAACTCCACCAGCGCCTCCTGCGGGACCATTTCACCGTTGATGCGGATGCGCTCACGGAAGTCCTTCAGGTGCGGGGAGGTGTGCAGGCCGGTCCGCAGGCCGGCCTCCTGGAGGATGCTGGCGAGCATGTGGCTCGTGCTGCCCTTGCCATTGGTGCCGGCCACGTGGACGCACTTCAGGTCCCGCTCGGGATGGCCGAGCACGTCCATGAGGGCCTGCGTGTTCGAGAGGTCGGCCTTGTAGGCGGCCTTGCCGATGCGCGAGAACATCGGAAGCCGGGCGTAGAGGTACGCCAGCGTCCGTTCGTAGTCCACCTTACTCCAGCGTGAAGATGAAGGTCATGGTGCCCTTCTGTTCGCCCGTGGCCTTGGGGTTCGGGTAGAAGGAGCTTTCCAGCGCGGCGCGTTTGGCGATGCTCACCAGGTTCTGGTCCAGCGTGGTGCTCTTGCTGGTGTTCTGCACCACGCGCATCACCTTCCCGTCCGCGTCCACCCAGATGTCCATCACCACCTTGCCGCCCACGCTGGGCTTGTCGTTGATGACCGGCTTCTTGCGGATGTTGCGGCCGGCGAGGTCCACGCTCCAGCCGTCGCCGCGGTACGAACCGGAGCCGTTGCCGATGCCATTGCCGGTGGGCGATCCCGTGGGGCCGCCCGCATTGCCGGGCGTATCGGAGGCGCCTTTACCCTCGCTGCCGTTGCCCGTGGTGTTCCAGGCGTTCAAGGCGTTCTGCAGGCCCTTGCTCACGGTGGGCTCCTTGGGCTTCACCGGTTCCTTCGGCTTGGGCTTGTCGGTCTTGGGCTTCTCCGGCTTCGGCTGCTCCTTCACCGGCACGCTCTCCTCGTCCACGCCGGTGAGGGTGGTCTCCTCCTGTTCGGGCTGCGTTTCCGGCTGGGCCTGCGAGGCCGGCGGGCTGGGGTCCTGGCTGGCCGCATTGTCGCCCATGCCCAGCTCGGTGAAGCCCAGGGCCAGCTCCAGGCCGCTGCCGCCACCGGTGTTGTCCGGGAACGGCGGGATGGGCGTGATGATCTTCCAGAGCAGCAGGAAGGCGAGCAGGCCGCCGTGCAGCACCAGGGTGACGATGAGCGCCACACTGCGGCGTTCGGTGCGGCCGTCCGGTGGTGCTGCGGCGATGTACATGCGTCAGGCGTTCTTCTGCGTGCCCAGCACCATCTTGATCTTCAGCTTGGCGCCGATCTGCATCACGTCCACGAGGTCCTGTACACTCAGTTCCCGGTCGAAGTTCAAAATGACCGTCGGCTCGTCCATCCCGTTCACCGCGCTTTGCAGGGCGGCTTCCAACCCATCGAACGGTACGGGCTCCTTGTTGATGAAGTACTGCTTCTCCTTGGTCACCGACAGGTTCACGGGCAGCTTGTAGGCCGTCTCGTTGTTGGCGCTCTTGGGCAGCATCAACTTGATCACGTTCGGGTTGGCCAGCGTGCTGATGATCAGGAAGAACAGCAGCAGGAAGAACATGATGTCGTTGAGCGACTCCGTGCTCACCTCGGCATGCTCGCGGGACTTGCGTCGCAGTTGCATGGGACCGGCTTATTTGGTCGGGGCGTGCAGGAGGTCCATGAAGGACAGGCTGGTCTCCTCCATGCGGGCGCTCACGCGGTCGAGCAGGCTGTTCAGCATGTGGTAGCCCGTGAAGGCGATGATGCCCACGATGAGGCCGCCGGCGCTGGTCACCATCTTCTGGTAGAGGCCCTGGGAGATGACCGAGATGCTGATGTTGTCGGTGAGCGAGATGTCGTAGAAGATCTTGATCACGCCGATGATGGTCCCGATGAAGCCGAACATCGGCGCCAGCTTGGCGAAGAGGCTGAGCAGCGAGGTCCCGCGCTCCAAGCGGGTCATCTCCAGGCGCCCGGCCGCCTCCATGGCGCTCTCGATCTCCTTGGAGGGCTTGCCCATGCGCTGGATCCCCTTCTCCACCATGCGTGCGCTGGGCGATCCGCTCTGGGCGCAGAGGTTCAGGGCGCTGTCGATCTTGCCATCGTGGATGTAGTCGCGCACCTTGGGGATGAAGTCCTTGTCCTGCCGCAGGGCCTTGCGCAGGGCCATGGAGCGCTCGATCACCACGTACACCGTGACCAGGCTCATCAGCGCCAGCGGGCCCATGATCCACCAGCTGCCGAAGCTGATGAGGTCCCAGAGGGTGAGGGTGTCCTGCGTGGGGGTGTTCACCACGGCGGGCGCGGCCGCGGCCTGCTGCGCCACCTGGCGGGCGGCGTCCACGGTCTGTTGCACTTGGGCGAAGAGGGGGAAGGGCATCGGTCTGGTCGGTTACTGGGGAACGGTGGAGCGGCCCCGGAAATTTCAGTTCAGTTGTTCGAGGGCGATCGCGAAGGCCGTGCGGGTGAGCGCGGTGCGCCCCTGGTGCCGGGCGAAGGTGCGTTCCAGCGCGCGGCCGATCACGGTGCTCACGTCGGCGAAGATGGCCTGGTCCGTCAGGGCCGATCCGTCCTGCATGCAGTAGGCGAACACGCGCGCCATCCCGCAGTTGGCGATGAAGTCGGGGATCACGCTCACCCGGCCGTCGGCGTATTCGGCGATGGGGCCGTAGAAGATCTCGGGATCGGCGAAGGGCACGTTGGCCCCGCAGGCGATCACTTCCAGGCCGTTGGCGCAGAGCCGGTCGATCTGGTCCTGCGTCACCAGGCGGGAGGCCGCGCAGGGGAGGAACACCTCCGCACCGCTGTCCCAGATCCGCCGGTCGGCCTCGGCGAAGGGGATCATCTCCGGGGTGTTCAGGGCGTTGCCGCTCTTGTTGACGAAGAGGTCGCGCACACGTTCCGCGTCCAGGCCCTCCGGTGCGATGAGCCCGCCCGCGCGGTCGATGATGCCGGTGATGCGCGCGCCGCGCTGCGCCAGGTAATAGGCCGCCGCGGAAGCCACGTTGCCCCAGCCCTGGATGATCACACGCTTGCCGTGCAGCTCGCCGCCATAGGTGCCGTAGAAGTGGCGGACGCTTTCCGCCACGCCCCAGCCGGTGATCATGTCGGCCACCGCATAGCGCCCCACGATGGGGGTGAAGGCGGGGTCCTCCACCAGCTTGCTCACGCCGGAGCGCAGCTGGCCCAGGATGCGCACCTTGGCCCCCTTCTCGTTGGCGAAGTGGCCGTTCACCACGCCTTCCTGCGGGTGCCACAGGCCGTAGTGCTCGGTGATGGGGATCACCTCGTGGAGCTCGTCCACGTTGAGGTCGCCGCCGGTGCCGTAATAGGTCTTCAGCAGGGGGATCACCGCCTTGTACCACCGGTCGAGCACTTCGCGCTTGCGGGGGTCGGCGGGGTCGAAGTCGATGCCGCTCTTGGCGCCACCGATGGCGGGACCGCTCACGGTGAACTTGACCTCCATGGTCTTCGCGAGGCTCTCCACCTCGCGGCGGTCGAGGCCCTTGCGCATGCGTGTGCCGCCGCCGGCCGCGCCGCCCCGCAGGCTGTTGATCACCACCCACCCGCGCGCGCCGGTGGGCGGATCGCTCCACTCGAACACGATCTCCGGTGTGCGCTCCTCGAACTTCTTCAGTGCCTCTCTCATGCCGGTCGCGGCCACAATGGGGTCAAAAGTAGCCGCACCCCACCCGGGCGGCCCCCGCCGGACCTGGGGTTTTCATGCACCGCCTGTTAATTGGGCAGGTACAGCGCCCCCCCGATGCTGTCGTGCGCCGCCCCGGTCACGCTGGCCAGCACGTTCGGTTCGCCCCGGTAACGCAGCAGGCCGAGCAGCGCGAAGACCAGCGCCTCCTTGTGGTCGATCAGGCCGCCTTCGGGTCGTACGAGCCCGGTCCGGGTCCAGGCGCCGATGCGCTCCACCAGCAGGTCATTGTGCGCCCCGCCGCCGGTGATCAGCGCCCGGTCCATACCGGCGGCTTCCAGGGCGGCGCCCACCCTGCGCGCGCAATGTTCGGTGACGGTCCGCAGGCGGTCGGCCAGGGCGATGCGCGCATCGGTGATCAAAGGGCGCATCGCGGCATCGAACCATTCCCGGCCGAGGGAGCGGGGCGGCGGCAGGCGGTAGAAGTCCAGCGCGTCCAGCCGGGCCAGCAGGTCCTCGTCCACGCGGCCGGCCCGCGCCATGCGCCCGCCGGCATCGTAGGGCTGGCCGCCCTCGCGCGCCAGCACGTCCAGGGCCTGGTTGCAGGGCCCGATGTCATGGCCGGTGCTTCGCCCGCCGCGGTGCACGGCGATGTTGCTGATGCCACCCAGGTTGACGAAGGCATGCAGGCCGGGGAAGAGCAGGCGCTCGCCGAGGGGTACCAGGGGGGCGCCCTGGCCGCCCAGGGCCACGTCCTTCGAGCGCAGGTCGCAGACCACCGGAAGGCCTGTGATGGCCGCGATGCGCGCGCCGCAGCCCACCTGCGTGGTCAGGCCTTCGCCGGGCTGGTGGAAGACCGTATGGCCGTGGGAGGAGACCAGATCCACCTTGCCCGGCGGAAGTCGCAGGCAGGCCTCGCCGATCAGGCGGCCGATGTCGCGGTGCAGGCGGGCCAGCTCCAGTGCGGTGGCGTCCGCCGCCCGCAGCAGGCGCGTGCGCACATCCTCCGCGTACGGCACGGTCAGCGCGGCCTCCACGGTGAAGTGCCAGCGCCCGTCGTCCTGGTGGAAGGCACAGCGGGCCACATCGATCCCGTCCAATGAACTGCCGCTCATCGCTCCGATCACCCGCATCGTTCGGTCCATGGTCATGCGCTTTCCCAGCGTCGGGCGAAGGTATCGGCTACATTTGGCCAGCACATCGACCGTACCGCATCATGCAAGAGACCGCCACCCTGTCCGGATTGAACTTCGAACTGTCGGAAGAACAGAAAGCCGTCCGGGACGCCGCCCGCGACTTCGCCCAGAACGTGTTGAAAGCCGGTGTGATCGAGCGCGACCGCGACCAGAAGTTCCCCGCCGCGGAGATCAAGCAGCTGGGTGAGCTCGGCTTCCTGGGGATGATGGTGGACCCGAAGTACGGCGGCGGCGGCATGGACACCATCAGCTATGTGCTCGCGATGGAGGAGATCAGCAAGATCGACGCGAGCTGCTCGGTGGTGATGAGCGTGAACAACAGCCTGGTATGCTGGGGCCTGGAGGCCTTCGGCACCGAGGAGCAGAAACGGAAGTACCTGGTGCCCCTGGCGAAAGGGGAGGTGATCGGGGCCTTCTGCCTGAGCGAGCCTGAGGCGGGCAGCGACGCCACCAGCCAGCGCACCACCGCCATCGACATGGGGGACCACTACCTCCTGAACGGCACCAAGAACTGGATCACCAACGGCGGCACCGCCAGCACCTACCTGGTGATGGCGCAGACCGATGCGTCCAAAGGTCATAAGGGCATCAACTGCCTCATCGTGGAGAAGGGCATGCCCGGCTTCGTGGTGGGGGCCAAGGAGGACAAGCTGGGCATCCGCGGCAGCGATACCCACACGCTGATGTTCCAGGACGTGAAGGTGCCCAAGGCCAACCGCATCGGCGAGGACGGCTTCGGCTTCACCTTCGCCATGAAGACGCTCAGCGGCGGCCGCATCGGCATCGCCTCCCAGGCGCTCGGCATCGCCAGCGGCGCCTATGAGCTGGCCCTCGCCTATTCCAAGGAGCGCAAGGCCTTCGGCAAGCCCATCTGCGAGCACCAGGCCATCGCCTTCAAGCTGGCCGACATGGCCACGGAGATCGAAGCGGCGCGCCTGCTCTGCCTGCGCGCGGCGTGGCTGAAGGACCAGCACCTCAACTACGACCAGGCCGGCGCCATGGCCAAGGTGTTCGCCAGCGAGGTGGCCATGCGCACCACCGTGGAAGCCGTGCAGGTCCATGGCGGCTACGGCTACGTGAAGGAGTACCACGTGGAGCGCCTGATGCGCGACGCCAAGATCACGCAGATCTACGAGGGCACCAGCGAGGTGCAGCGCATCGTGATCAGCCGCAGCGTGCTGAAGTGATCCGGCCGCTGGCCTCAGGCCGGCAGCCTTATGGCTAAAGCGCCGGGACCACCGTCTCCAGCTTGATGCCGCGCGACCCCTTCACCAGGAGGAGCCGTCCTTCGGGCCGCTGCTGCTCCAGCGCGGCGAGCGCCGCTTGTGCGGAAGCATGGCGGGTCGGTCCGTCGCCGCTGGTGCGCTGGAATTCGGGTCCCACGAGCATGGCTTCCAGGCCGAGCGTGCCCAGCAGGTCCACGATGCGCTGATGCTCGGCCGCGCTTTCCGCGCCCAGTTCGAGCATGTCGCCCAGGATCGCCAGCTTGGGCCGGTCGGTGCGGATGCCGGCGAAGTTCTCCAGCGCCGCCTTCATGCTGCTGGGGTTGGCGTTGTAGGCGTCGAGCACCACGTGGTTGCGGCCCGTGTCCAGGAACTGCGAGCGGCTGTTGCCGGGGCGGTATCCTTCGAGCGCACGGACGATGGTGGCATCGGGAACGCCGAAATGCTGGCCGATGCATATGGCCGCCAGGGCGTTGGGCAGGTTGTACGCGCCGATCAGCTGCGTATGCGCGGTGTGTGGCCCGCCGCCCTGCGCGCCGGTGAAGCGGACGCCCAGGAAGGGGCCGTGGTCCGCGGTGCCACCATTGGTATCGGCCGGGGCGGTCGCGGCGTAGGTGACGCGCCGCAGGCCCATGCTCCGGTCCATCAGCAGGGGATCGTCCGCATGCACGAAGGCCGTGCCGTGCCGCTTGCGGAGGTCGGCGTAGAGCTCCGTCTTGGTGGCGATGACGCCTTCGTAGCTGCCGAACCCTTCGAGGTGGGCGCGCCCGATGTTGGTGATGAGCCCGTGCGTGGGCTCCGCGATGGCGCAGAGCTCGGCGATGTCGCCCGGCTTGTTGGCCCCCATCTCGATCACCGCGATGCGGTGCGCGGGGGTGAGCCGCAGCAGGGTCAGCGGCACGCCGATGTGGTTGTTCAGGTTGCCCGCGGTGGCCAGCACCGGACGGTCCGCGCCCAGCACGGCATGCACCAGCTCCTTGGTGGTGGTCTTGCCGTTGGTGCCCGTGATGGCGATCACCGGCTGCGCGAAGGTCCGGCGGTGGTGGCGGGCCAGGTCCTGCAAGGCCGCCAGCACGTCGGGCACCAGCAGGTAACGCTCGTCGCGGACCACGCCGGGGGCGTCCACCACGACGCAGGCGCAGCCCCCGTCGAGCGCCTGGGCCGCGAAGGCGTTGGCGTCGAAGCTCGGCCCCTTCAGCGCGAAGAACATGCCGCCGGGGACGAGCGCGCGCGTATCGGTGCAGGCCCCGGCGGTGCCGAGGAAGCGGGCGTGCAGCGCTTCGGTGCCGATCATCGCACCAAAAGAACGAAGCCCCGGTGGTCCGGGGCTTCGTCGATCGAGGGATCGTGAACGATCCGCCGTTATTTCTTCAGGTTCTTGCGGCGCTTCTCGTCGCCCAGGCCCACCGGCGAGCCCACGCGGGTCATCGCGCAGCGGAAGCCGATGGTGGCCGTGCTCTGGCGCTCGTCGAGGAAGCGGCGCGTGCCGGGGTTGGCCCAGTAGATGCGATCGGCCCAGCTGGCGCCCTTGTACACGCGGGCGTGGTCGTTGATCAGCGAGGTCTTGCCCCAGTCGTACATCGGGTTGCCCTCATAGTCCGGCTGGTCGTAGTAGATGCTGCTCTCGATGTCGCCGTCGCGGAAGTCGATGTTGTCCGACTGGCGGTAGTTGCGGCGGTCGATGTTCTCCTCCACCGTCACGTTGCGCATCTTCACCTCACCCGGCTGCTGGTCCTGGTATTCGCTCAGGCCGGCGAGCAGCTTCGGGCAGATCTCCAGGTCCTGGCCCTTGATCATGTCCACCATCTCCTGCACGGCTTGGTTGGAGGGGTCGAACTTGCGGGCGTTGTGGAACTCCACGGCCTGATCGATCTTGGTCATCAGGTCGTCGATGAGCTTGGCCTCCTCGTCCGAGGCGCGGCCCTGCATCTTGGTCTGGAACTCGGTGAGCCAGTACTTGATGCCCTCCACGTCGTAGATCACCTTGTCGTACTTGTCGGCGATGGCCCCGTCGCTGTTCAGCACTTTGGTCTTGAACACGCTGCCGCGGAAGGGCTGCAGGTCGTCCTTGTCCTCGGGGCTCAGCGGGCGGTACACGTCCATCACCCATTCGCTCACGTTGCCGGCCATGTTGTACAGGCCGTAGTCGTTGGGCCAGTAGCTGAACACCGGTGCGGTGATGTCGGCGTTGTCGTTCAGGCTGCCGGCCACGCCCATGTAGTCGCCCCGGCCGCGCATGAAGTTCCCGCGGAAGTCGCCGTAGAAGGCGCCGCCCTTCTTGCGGCTGTCGTAGCGCACCCAGTGGCCGTTCCAGGGATAGATGCGGCGCTCCACGATGCGTTCGTCCACGGTGTTGCCCACGAGGCCATAGGCGGCGTACTCCCATTCGGCCTCGGTCGGGAGGCGGTAGCGGGGCAGGAGGATGCCGTCCTCGATGCGCACGTTGCGCGTGTCGCGGTTGGGGTTGAAGTCCTGGATGCCGTCCACCTTCTTGCCGCTCTCGTACTGGCCGGCGAGGTAGCTGTCGGTGGTGTAGTGGTCCTCGTTGATCTGGTTCGGGTAGTGCTCGAACAGGCCCTCGCGGATGAGGATGGCCTCGTTCACGCGGTCCCCGCGCCAGGCGCAGTAGTCATTGGCCTGCAGCCAGTTCACGCCCACCACCGGGTAATCGCGGTAGGCCGGGTGGCGCAGGTAGTATTCCACCTTCGGCTCCATGAAGGCCAGCTTGCTCCGCCACACCAGGGTGTCGGGCAGGGCCTTGGTGTAGATCTCGGGGAAGTCGGCGCCGTAGACGCGGTCCAGCCAGTAGAGGTATTCCAGCCAGTAGAAGTTGGTGACCTCCGTCTCGTCGATGTAGTAGGAGGAGACCGTCACCGTGCGGGGGATGTTGTTCCACTCGTGGGTGAGGTCGTCCACCACGCGGCCCATGGTGAACTGGCCGCCTTCCACCAGGACCAGCCCGGGGCCGGTCTCCTGGTCCTCGAAGGGGGCCTTCTCGAAGCCGCCGTTCTTCGAGTCGTTGTAGTTCCAGCCCGTGGCACCGCTCTGCTCGAACCGGCAGCTGCTGAGCAGCACGGCGGCGCCGAGGGTGAGGAGGCCGAGGTTTCGTTCGGTTTTCATGGTCCTTCGCTTGATCGGTCCTTCAGGTTCCTTGCAGGGAATGGTCCTAGAACGTGGGGCAGGGCACGGTCCTTACCCGGCGCCGTTTCTTCTTGCAGTCGAACTGCATCGTCAGGCTGACCTCGTGGGAGCCGGCCGTTGCAGTGGTGAGCTTGCTGGTGGTGATGTCGTAGCTGTAGCCGAACTTGAATCGCTCGGTGTGGAAGCCGATCAATGCGATGAACGCATCGCGTGAGCGGTACCATACACCGGCCATGATCGGCCCATGGTCCACGTACATCCCCAGGTTCAACTGGCGGAACGCCGCCTGCTGCTGGTAAAGTATGTTCGGCGACAGTCGCGTCTTCGGCGTGCCGTACTTGCCTTTCATGCCCAGGGGGATGGCCGCCCCGGCATGCGCCGTCAGTTTCATGGGCATCTTGCTCGTTCCTACGATAAGCGACTCATTGGGTTCCGTGAGGTGGTGCGCGGCGAAACCCACGAAGAAGACGTCCGTATACCCCAGGAGGCCCGCCGAGAAGTCCGCGTTGCTCACGTTGCCCCCGCGCGGCACGTCGTTCGTGGTGTACACGAAGCCGCGGTGCGGGTCGATCATGTCACCGAAGGTGAGCTTGTTCCAGTCCAGCGATTTCTGGAAGTAGGTGGCCTGGAAGCCCGCCTTGATGGAGAACTTGCGGGTGAGGGCCTGCGTGTAGGAGTAGATGCCGCTCACCGTGGTGGTGTTCAGCGTGCCCTTGCCGGCCTGGTCGTTGGTGACCAGCAGGCCCAGGCCCCCCATGATGCCGCGCACGTCCTGGTCATAGCTGGCGCTGGTGGTGACGAAGGTGCCGCTGAGGGCCGGCCACTGGTTGCGGTAGTTGAGCGAGACGCGCGGGCAGCGGGCCGTACCGGCGAAGGCCGGGTTCAGGTACAGCGGGTTCGCATAGAACTGCGTGAACTGCGGGTCCTGCGCGAACGCGGAGAGGGTCCCCATCAACCCCAGTGCGATCCCGAGGGATGCACGCCTAACGGTCCATCTCATCATGCTCCCGGTCGTTCTGAGTCGCTGTGCGAGCGCCAAGTATACGAAGTGCACACGCACAGGTTGCCTCCCATCATCCCGCAATAAGGCTTGGTCGAGGTCGTT
This sequence comes from Bacteroidota bacterium, assembly GCA_018267055.1. GTDB lineage: Bacteria > Bacteroidota > Bacteroidia > Flavobacteriales_F > PHOS-HE28 > PHOS-HE28. The sequence continues at coordinate 26,637 of JAFDZF010000014.1, read as the reverse complement.
GTTCGCGTGTCCCTGAACACGAGGGCCGAAGATAGTACTTTCGGTCCTTGCCTGTTGAAAACCTGTTCATACTCTTTCATGCGTTCCTACCTGACCCCGATCGCCTGTCTGGCCCTGCTGTTCTCCGCCCCGGCGGCCGCCCAGGTGGCCCCTTCCGCGAAGCGGACGGCGACGGCCGCGCGTGAGGCATCGCCGGCAGGTACCGCCCCCCAGCCCGCAGGCCGCCAGGCCACGGCGCCCGCCGCCGGGCCGCAGGTCGCCTGGGCCGATCGGCGCATGCTGGACGCGGCCCGACAGGACCTGCCTTTCATCCACGAAGTGCGTCCCCTGACGCCAGGCACCCGGAGCTTCACAGCGCACCTGACGGGCGCCACCTACGCCCCGCTCTCCGCGGCCGAGCTGGCCGCCCTGCCCGGCCTGGGCACGCCCGGCCCCGAGCCCGAGATCCGGACCGGCCTGGGCATTTCGCGCAAACAGCCGTTCGCCCAGGTGGACATCTACCCGTACCGCCGCGACCCCGCCACGGGCCGGGTGGAGCAGCTGCTGGACTATACCCTGCAGCTGGTGGATGAGGTGGGGGCGGTGGGCCACACGAAGGCCAACACCTATCCGGACCACTCCAAGCTGGCCTCCGGTGATTGGTTCCGCTTCACGGTGCCCCAGGACGGCGTGTACAAGCTGTCCTATGCCTTCCTGCAACGGCTCGGGGTGGACGTGAGCGGGCTGAGCTCGAACGCGATCAACGTCTACGGCAACCACGCGGGGATGCTGCCCTTCAAGAACACCCCGCTGCTGCCCACGGACCTGCGGCAGAACGCGATCACCGTGGTGGACGGGGGGGACGGCCAGTTCGGCCCGGACGACTACGTGCTGTTCTACGCCTCCGGGGGCCAGCGCTGGGAGCGCACGCCGGGCACCGACCGCTTCACCCACGTGAAGAACGTGTACTCCGATTCGGCCAGCTACTTCGTGGGCATCGACACGGACCTGCCCAAGCGCATCGGCACCGCGGCGCTGACCGCCGACCCGGCCACGGACCAGGTGACCGCCTTCAGCGACCGGCAGACGATCGACAAGGACGCGGTGAACCTGCTGAAGTCGGGCCGCACGTGGTTCGCCGAGGTGTACGACCTGGTGACCACCTACAACTACAACTTCGCCCTGCCCTTCCTGCACACCGCGGATTCGCTCTACCTCACCGTGGAAGTGCTCGGCCGCACCATCAATGCCACGAGCTCGTTCCGCGTGCAGGCCGGCAGCTCGGTGACCAACATCAATGTGACCGGCGTGGGCACCAGCCCGGCCTCGCCCTATGGGGTGGTGAAGAAGCTCACCATCCCGGTGCTGCACACCGACAACAACCTGCTGGTGACGGTGACCTTCAACAAGTTCGACCCGGTGACGTCGCTGGGGTATATGAACTACCTGGAGGTGAACGCGCGTCGCGACCTGAAGATGGCCGGCAACCAGCTGGCCTTCCGCGATCCGCGCACGGCGGGCCCGGGCCGGGTGGGGGAGTTCACGCTGGACTTCGCGGCGGGGGTGCAGGGCATCTGGGACATCACCGACCCCACCGAGGCGCGTGCGGTGCCCTTCACGGACAACGGCAACCAGAAGGTCTTCCGCATGGCCACGGACGACCTGCACGAGTTCATCGCCTTCAAGAACACCGGCTTCCTGGAGCCGACGGCCGTGGGCCGCGTGGCCCCGCAGGACCTCCACGGCACCCCGCTGCCCACGGACCTGGTGATCGTGTGCCCCCCGCAGTTCCAGTCGCAGGCGGCGCGCCTGGCGGAAGCCCGTGCCAACGAGGGCCTCTCGGTGGTGATGGTGAGCCCGCAGCAGGTCTTCAACGAGTTCTCCTCGGGCCAGCGTGACGGCACGGCGATCAAGCGCTACATGAAGATGCTGTACGACCGCGCGGGCAGCGATCCGGCGCTGATGCCGCGCTATCTGCTGCTGTTCGGCGACGGCTCGTACAACAACATCAACCTGCTGCCCAGCAACCAGAACCTGATCCCCACCTACCAGACCGCCGATTCGTGGAGCTCGGCCACCTACACCTCGGACGACTACTTCGGGCTGCTGGACGACACGGAGGGCGAAGGCACCGGCGACCTGGTGGACATCGGCGTCGGCCGCCTGCCGGTGAGCGACCTGACGCAGGCGCAGCAGGCGGTGGACAAGCTGCTGGCCTACGACCGCTTCACCCTGCTGTCGCCGGCGGGCACCTCGTGCACCACCGGCAGCGACGGGGGCGCGGGCGACTGGCGCAACTGGGTGCTCTTCTGCAGCGACGACCAGAACGGGGACGGCTTCGAGGGCGACCTGCACATGGACAACAGCGACCGGCTGGCCCGGAAGGTGGAAAGCGAGCATCCCTGCCTGGACCAGAGCAAGATCTACCTGGACGCCTACGTGCAGACGGGCGGCCTGGGCGGCGACCGCTATCCTGATGCGGAGAACGAGCTGCGCGACCGCGTGCAGAAGGGCATGCTGGTGGTGAACTACGTGGGCCACGGTGGCGAGACCGGCTGGGCGCATGAGGACCTGCTGGACAACAGCACCATCCTGGGCTGGACCAACCTGGAGCGCCTGCCCCTGTTCATGACGGCCACCTGCGAGTTCAGCCGCTGGGACGACCCGGCCCGCACCTCGGCGGGGGAGAACGTGTTCCTGAACCCCAACGGCGGCGGCATCGCGCTGATGACCACCACGCGCATCGCCTTCAGCGCCCAGAACCAGACGCTCTCGATGGACTTCTACGACAACGTGTTCAAGCAGCACGACGAGCAGGGCCGCGACCAGCGCTTGGGTGACGTGTACCGCCAGACCAAGGTGGCGATCTCCACCAGCAACCCGTCGAGCACCAACCACCGCAACTTCGCCCTGCTGGGCGACCCCACCACGCGCCTGGCCATGGCCCGGGACAATGCCTACATCACGGCCATCACCGACACCCTGGGCAACCCGGTGGACACCATCACGGCCCTGTCCACGGTGCGGGTCAACGGCTACGTGGGCGAGGGCGGCGTGCCCGATGCGGGCTTCAACGGGGTGGTGGTGCCCACGGTGTTCGACAAGAAGGTGACGGTGAACGCCCTGATGAACGACCCCCCGGGCGAACCCTTCAGCTTCCTGCTCCGCAAGAGCATCATCTACCGCGGCCGGGCCTCGGTGGTGAACGGGGTGTTCAGTTTCACCTTCGTGGTGCCCAAGGACATCAATTACCAGGTGGGACCGGGGCGCATCGGGGTGTACGCGGAGAGCCTGGCGCGCAATGCCTGCGGCTACACGGAGACGCCCCTCGTCGGCGGCTCCAACAACAACGTGGTGGTCGATGAGCAGGGCCCGCGCATCGAACTGTATCTGAACGATGAGCGGTTCGTCCCCGGCGGGATCACGAACGAGACCCCCCTGCTGTACGCCAAGCTCTTCGACGACAACGGCATCAACACCCTGGGCAGCAGCATCGGGCACGACCTGGTGGCCACCCTGGACGCCAACACCGAGAACGCCATCGTGCTGAACGACGTGTACGAGGCCGACCAGGACACCTACAAGAGCGGGAAAGTGCGCTACCGCCTGAGCAAGGTGGCCGAAGGCCGCCACACCCTGGACCTGAAGGCCTGGGACGTGTTCAACAACAGCAGCCAGAAGAGCACCGAGTTCGTGGTGGCCCCCTCGGCGGAGCTGGCCCTGGAGCACGTGCTGAACTACCCCAACCCCTTCACCACCCACACCGAGTTCTATTTCGAGCACAACCGCCCCTGCACCACCCTGGACTGCCAGGTGCAGGTGTTCACCGTGGGCGGGCGCCTGGTGAAGACCCTGAGCCGCCGCCTGGACTGCGACGGGTTCCGCTCCGAGCCGCTGGCCTGGGACGGCCTGGACGACAACGGGGACCGGATCGGGCGGGGGGTGTACGTGTACCGCCTCAGCATCGCCACCCCCTCGGGAGAGTCCGCCGATAAGTTCGAGAAGCTGGTGATCCTGCGCTGACCGGACAATAAGCGGGGGTGGACCGGCGTATATTTGCCGCCCTTTCCTCGAACGACCCCTTTCGCCTGCCGATGACGTCCGTTACCCGCTCGCTGGCCGTGCTCGGCACCGCACTGGCCCTGCCTTCCCTGATGCGTGCCCAGGTGGGCACCGGGTGCCTCACCGAGCTCAGCGGCCAGGAGTGCGGCAAGCGGCTCAACACGATCACCACGGCGGTGCCCTTCCTCATGATCGGCCCCGACTCGCGCTCGGGCGGCATGGGCGACGCGGGGGTGGCCCTGCCGGCCGATGCCAATGCCATCCACTGGAACCCCAGCAAGCTCGCGTTCGCCGAGAACGAAGGGGAGTTCAGCATCTCGGTCTCGCCCTGGCTCCGCAACCTGGTGCCCGACATGAGCCTGGCCTACCTGGCGGGCTTCAAGAAGCTGAAGAACAAGCGCAGCGCCATCGGCGGCTCGCTGCGGTATTTCAACCTGGGCAGCATCACCTTCACCGACATCAACGGCGGGGTCATCCGCGACTTCAAGCCCGCTGAGTTCGCGGTGGACGTGGCCTTCGCCCAGCAGTTCAGCGACCGCTTCTCGGGCGGCATCGCGCTGCGCTACATCAACAGCAACCTCACCGGCGGCCTCAACGTGAACGGCGCCAACACCAAGGCCGGCCAGGCCGTGGCGGCCGATGTCTCGTTCTTCTACCACAAGGACGACATGACCCTGGGCGACCGCGACGCCACCTTCGCCTTCGGGTTGAACATCTCGAACATCGGCAACCGGATGTCCTACAGCGAGACCTCGCGCGTGGACTTCATCCCCATCAATATGCGCCTGGGCCCGGCCCTGACCGTGGAGCTGGACGAGTACAACAGCATCACCTTCAACGCCGACATCAACAAGCTGCTGGTGCCCACCCCGCCGGTGTACTTCCAGGACAGCACCGGCACCCCGGTGAAGGACGACCAGGGCAACTACCTCATCGCCAGCGGCGAGGATCCGAACCGGGGCGTGGCCGCGGGCATCTTCGGCTCGTTCAGCGACGCGCCGGGCGATGTGTACGTGGACGAGAACGGCGCCGTGCACGTGACCCCCGGCAGCCGCTTCAAGGAGGAGCTGCGTGAGTTCTACTTCGGCGGCGGTTTCGAGTACTGGTACGCCAAGCAGTTCGCCTTCCGCACCGGCTATTTCTGGGAGCACGCCACCAAGGGCAACCGCAAGTACTTCACCGTGGGCCTGGGCGTGCGGTACAGCATCTTCTCGCTCGATTTCAGTTATCTGATCGCCAACACGCAGCGCAGCCCGCTGGCCAATACGCTGCGGTTCACCCTCGGCTTCAAGTTCGACGGCAAGGCGAAGAAGAAGGCGGAAGGCGTCACGGAATGACCGTCCGCGTCGGCTTCGGCTTCGATACCCACCGCCTTGTGGAAGGCCGAGCGTTCTGGCTCGGCGGTGTGCAGGTGCCGCATGTGACCGGCGCCCTGGGGCACAGCGACGCCGATGTGCTGCTGCACGCCATCTGCGACGCGCTGCTCGGCGCGGCCGGACTGGGCGACATCGGCCACCATTTCCCCGATACGGACGCGCGCTGGAAGGATGCCGACAGCAAGGTGCTGCTGAAGCAGGTGATGGCCCTGCTGGCCGGGCGCGGCTGGCGCGTGGGCAACGTGGACAGCACCCTGGTGCTGGAGCGGCCGAAGATCAAGCCGCACATCGAGGCCATGCGCGCCGTGATCGCCCCGCTGCTGGGCATTGACCTGGGCGCCGTCTCCATCAAGGCCACCACCAATGAGCAGCTCGGCTTCGTGGGCCGCGAGGAAGGGGTGTGCGCCTACGCGGTGGCGCTGATCGAGAAGGCGGCTTCCTAGGATCGAACGATCAATCGTCGTTGTCGTCCGGCGGCAGCTCCACGAAGGTGGTGTGGGCCTGCTCGTCCTCGAAGTAGAACACGCGCAGCTGGGCCGTGTCGCGCAGCAGGTCGATGCGGCCGATCTCCACCCGGCTCACCTTGATGCCGAGGCGCTGCTTCAGGTCCTCGAAGAGCAGGGCGCGGTTCTCGGGCTTGATCAGTTCGATGCGCTCATAGATGAGCTGCCGCATGGCCTCGTGCCGCGTGAGCCAGACGTGCTCCAGCACGTACACCAGCGCGAGGATCATGCCGTTGGTGAAGACCAGCTCGGCCAGGCTCACCTTCTTGCTCACCAATGCATTGATCACCGCCAGGGTGATCACGGCGAAGAGGTAGGTCATGTCCTTCACCGAGAGCTGCTCGGTGCGGTAGCGCATGATGCTGAACACCGCGAACAGGCCGAAGCCGAAGCCCATGCTCAGCTTCACGTTGTTCATCAGGATGCACAGGAAGAAGATGAGGACGTTGAAGACAAAGTAGGTGAAGAGGTTCTCCTTCTTCCGGTGGATCGGGTAGTAGATGAGCCGGATGAGGACGAACAGCACGAGCGCGTCCAGCGTGAACTTGAACAGCAGCTCCCACAGGTCCTCGTGGAAGAGGCGCATGCCGAAGATCTTCACCATGATGGGACCAAGTATACGAGGTCAGGCCGCGCGGCGCAGGCGCTCCACCTGCAGCAGGGTGGCCTTGAAGGAGTTGTACTTGGTGGTGCGGCCCAGCAATACCAGGCCGATGCAGTATTTGCTGAGGCCCGAGGCCCGCATGCCGCCGGCGCGCATCAGGGCGGTGAACGGGGAGCCATGGCCGGTGCGCCCTTCCTTCAGCTCCGCCACGCAGATGCCCTCCAGCGCGGCCGAGGCGGTGCCGTCGGCGAACCGCAGGTCGCGGTCGATGGTGAGGCGCTCCGGGCGCGTGCGGTGCACGAACGTGAGTCGCGAGAAGCCGTTCCAGAGCACCGCCGCATGGGGCTCCGTGCAGCCGCTCGCCTCGCGGACGAAGGCCTGGGCCTCCACGTCCAGCTGCCCGGGGATGCCCGCCACGGGCCTGCGCACCTTGTCGGTGCCCCCCCGGCCGGTCTTGCGCTTCACCTCCAGGAAGCAGAGCCCGCTGCCCACGTACTCGCGGTAGCGCACCTTGCTGCGGAACGTGCGGCCGTTCTGGTGGTCGAGGTAGTGCTTGTGCCCGGCGGTGTCGAAGTAGAGCGTGCGGTAGTCGGCGCCGCGTACGCCGTCCACCTCCAGGATGCGGTATGCGGGCAGCAGGGCCTCCAGGATGGCCGGGAGCCGGGCCTCCTCGAACAGGTACTTCGAGTCCATCCGCGTCTGCAGCTTCACGCCGTCCATCTCGGCCAGGCCGATGGGGTCGAAGCGGGCGATGATCGCGTCCAGGTCGTGCGCGGGCATGGGAAGGCCAAATCTAGGGTCTCCGCGGGCCCGCGGAGGCCCCGGGCATCGTACTTTCGACGCCCTTTCGCCCATGGCCGCCAACCGCAAGATCGCGCTGCATTACCTGCAGCACCCGTCCTGGTCCGCCCTGCCCAAGGAGGACCGCCAATTGCTGGAGCTGGCCGCCAAGGCCGCGCGGAACGCCTACGCGCCGTACTCGAAGTTCAAGGTGGGCGCGGCCCTGCGGATGGAGGAGGGCGAGGTGGTGCCCGGCAGCAACCAGGAGAACGCCAGCTTCCCCGCGGGCATCTGCGCCGAGCGCACGGCCCTGCATGCGGCCCTGGCCGTGATGCCCGACAGCACGGTGGAGTGCATGGCCATCGTGGTGCCCCAGGTGCGCGGCTCGCGCCCGGTGACGCCGTGCGGCATCTGCCGGCAGGCGCTGGTGGAGCAGGAGCGCCGCCAGAAGGGGCCCATCCGCCTGCTCATGGGCGTGATGCGCGGACCGGTGATCGAGACCTTCAGCGCCGACACCCTCCTGCCCCTGTCCTTCGACAGTTCGCACCTGGCCCGTCGCCGCAAGGCCTGAACGCCTCGGCTCCGCGGTCTATCTTTGGCGCGCCCTGATGCGCTGCTGAATGACCACGAAGACCGCACCGTCCAAGAAGAAGTCCGGGGATGCCGCCACCTTCGGCAAGGACACCTACCTCCGCTGGTTCAAGGAGATGCTCCTGATGCGCCGCTTCGAGGAGAAGACCGGCCAGCTCTACACCATGCAGAAGTTCGGCGGCTTCTGCCACCTGTACATCGGCCAGGAGGCCATCCTGGCGGGCATGATCACCGCCATCCGCCCCAGCGACCGCATCATCACCGGCTACCGCGACCACGCCCACCCGCTGGTGCTGGGCACTCCCCCCAAGAACGTGATGGCCGAGCTCTTCGGCCGCATCACCGGCACCAGCAAGGGCAAGGGCGGCAGCATGCACTACTTCGACAAGGGCCGCAACCTCTTCGGGGGCCACGGCATCGTGGGCGGGCAGATCGGCCTGGGCGCCGGCATCGCCTTCGCCGACAAGTACCGCGGCGAGGACCATGTGACCCTGTGCTCCATGGGCGACGGCGCCGTGCGGCAGGGCATCCTCCACGAGACGTTCAACATCGCCATGACGTGGAAGCTCCCGGTGATCTTCATCATCGAGAACAACGAGTACGCCATGGGCACCAGCGTGGAGCGCACCAGCAACGTGCACGACCTCTACACCCTGGGCGAGAGCTACGACATGCCCGGCGAGCCCGTGAACGGCATGCGCTGCGAGGACGTGCATACCGCCATCGCGAAGGCCGCCGCCCATTGCCGCGCCGGCAACGGGCCGTACCTGCTCGAGATCAAGACCTACCGGTACCGCGGCCACAGCATGAGCGACCCGCAGAAGTACCGCAGCAAGGAGGAGGTGGAGGAGTACAAGCTGCAGGACCCCATCGAGGACGTGCGCCGGAAACTGCTCACGAACAAGTGGGCCACCGAGGCCGAGCTGGAGGCGATGGACGAGGCGGTGAAGGCCGAGGTGGGCGAAGCGGTGAAGTTCGCGGAAGAGAGCCCCTATCCCCCGGTGGACGAGCTCTACATCGACGTGTACAAGCAGAAGGATTACCCGTTCGTGAAGGACTGACCCATGCGGAGCGCGCTGTGCCCTATGCTGGTCGCTGTCCTGCTCTCGGGATGCTCCAAGGAGGAGGAGGTCCCGGCACCGCCCACGAGCGCTTCGGACCCGCGTGCGGCCCTCATGGGTACGTACACGGGGACACTTTCCTCGTCGAGCTACAACCCTGAATGGGGGAGCAACAGCTCCATGGCGGAACGGACGTTCGTGGTCGAGCTGGACGCTGTTGAAGGGTGCTTCAATATCGTGGGGTATCGGGACCACCTGCTGTTGGCGGATGATCTGACCTTTCGACTTTCACCGCTCTACCACAGCGGTCCTTCCAACCCATGCACCGGGCGTTTCGTTCCCGGTGACACGATCGTCCTGCAGGTGAGCTCGAACAGCTCCAGCCCGATGGCGTCGTGGAATTCCAGTTTCACAGGTTACAAGCATTGACGGATGGCCGAGATCGTACATATGCCCAAGCTCAGCGACACCATGACCGAAGGGGTGGTGGCCGCCTGGCACAAGAAGGTGGGCGACAAGGTGAAGAGCGGGGACATCCTCGCGGAGATCGAGACGGACAAGGCCACCATGGAGTTCGAGAGCTTCAGCGACGGCACGCTGCTGCACATCGGCGTCCCCCAGGGGCAGGCCGCTCCCGTGGACGCGCTGCTGGCCATCATCGGCAAGGAAGGGGAGGACATCAGCGCGCTGCTGGCGTCGTCCGCCGCACCGGCCAAGAAGGAGGCGCCCAAGGCCGAGGCCCCAGCGGCCCCGAAGCCGGAGCCGGCCGCCGCGCCTGCGGAGGAGAAGGCCGCTCCCGCACCCGTGGCGAAGGCCCCCGCCCAAGGCACGTCGGTCCCCAAGCCCGCCCCTGCGTTCAGCGCATCCCCGGCGGCACGCCTGGCGGAGCCGCCCACCAGCAACGGGCGCGTGAAGGCCAGCCCCCTGGCGAAGCGCCTGGCCGACGAGAAGGGCATCGACATCGCCCGCGTGCGCGGCACCGGTGACGAAGGCCGCGTGGTGCGCAAGGACATCGAGAACTACACCGGCGGCGGCGAAGCCTCCGGCTTCATCCCGCAGGAGGAGCGCTTCACCGAGGTGCCCGTGAGCCAGATGCGCAAGACCATCGCGCGCCGGCTCGCCGAGAGCAAGTTCTCCGCGCCGCACTTCTACCTCACCATCGAGGTGGACATGGGCCGCGCGATGCAGATGCGGGAGAGCGTGAACAAGGCCATCGAGCCGGAGAAGATCAGCTTCAACGACCTGGTGATCAAGGCCGCGGCCCACGCCCTGATGCAGCACCCCAAGGTGAACAGCAGCTGGCTGGGCGACCGCATCCGCTACAACGAGCACGTGCACATCGGCGTGGCCGTGGCGGTGGAAGAGGGCCTGCTGGTGCCCGTGGTGCGCTTCGCCAACACGAAGGGCCTGCGCCGCATCGGCGCCGAGGTGCGCGACTACGCCAAGCGCGCGAAGGACAAGAAGCTGCAGCCGCAGGACTGGGAGGGCAACACCTTCACCATCTCCAACCTGGGCATGTTCGGCATCGACGAGTTCACCGCGATCATCAACCCGCCGGACGCCTGCATCCTGGCCGTGGGGAGCATCGTGGAAAAGCCCGTGGTGAAGAACGGGGCCATCGTGCCGGGCCACATCATGAAGCTGACGCTGAGCTGCGACCACCGCGTGGTGGATGGCGCTACGGGCGCGGCTTTCATGGGCACCCTGCGCAGTTACCTGGAGGAGCCGGTGCTCTTCCTGGGGGCGGGGGCGATTTGAGATTTCGTCTAGCTTCAGCGTCCCATGATGAGGACGTTGAAGAAGAAATTGGTCGATGCGGAAGGTCGATCCGAGTTCATCATCGCCGTATTCTGTGATATTCGTGGGTTCTCGGCCTTCAGCGCCCAGAACGAAGCGACGGATACGGCCATGTTCATCCGGCGGTTCTATATCGAGCTGCTGGACAATTATTTCAAGAACGCCGTCTTCGCCAAGCCCGCCGGTGACGGGTTGCTGGTGATCTATCGCTACTCCGAGCGAACGCTGAAAGCCGTTTCCCAGGAGGTCCTGGATGCCTGTTTCCGGGCGTTGGAGCAGTATCATTCCATGTTCGATCGCGACCCCATGATCAACTATGCCATTCCCGGGGCGATCGGCATCGGCGTGGCACGTGGTTCGGCTTCGTGCTTATACGCCGGCAAGACCATCATCGATTATTCCGGGGCGATCGTCAACCTCGCTTCGCGGTTGAACGATTACGCAAGACCCAAGGGGATCGTCATCGATGGGAAGTTCCTGCTCGAGGTGGTCTCGGAGGAGTTCAGGGCCTTGCTGACCGAAAGCAAGGTGTACATCCGTGGTATCGCGGAGAAGAACGCGGTGCCCATCTTCCACACCAAGGAAGTGGCCCTTCCTCAGTATGCGTTGAAGCCCATCCAGGATGGGGTCCGGAAGACCGTGACGAAAGAGCTGAAGGTGTCGGATATCGCATTGATCCGGAACAATTACCACATGACCATCCCTTCGCCTCCCGATGCGGGGTATGAGGCAGCGGTGGAGGTCGTGTGGCCGCTCAAAAAGCCCAAGGGCCACACGCGCTGGCAGGTCCTGAAGAAAGCGGAGTTCACCGTCCGGCCCGAGAACAATGCCATCAAGATATCCATGGATGAGGTCCGGACGATCATCAGTGAGGCTGCTCTCAGCAAGCGCTCGATGGTCACGCTCCGGGCGACCTATGTGGAGAAGTAGTGCTGGCGTCGAGGCTGACGCAGCCGGGGGCCAGGGCTGGGCCTTGTGGTCGTAAGGGGTAAGCGGTGATCGCGGACGCTCAGGACCTCGGTCCAGCTTCACGCGATCGCCCGCCGGCGTGAAGCGAGCAGGCTGAACGACATGATGACGCTGGTGCACAGGATCACCACGAAGAGCACGCCGTCCTGCATCAGGGGATGCATCTGCTGGGTGGGGATGGAGAAGAACAGCAGGATGCTGATCAGCCCGCGCGGCGCGATGAACCCCGCCCGGTCGCCTTCGCGGGGCGCCACCAGGGCCATCGATCCGATGCGGGCCAGGTAGATGGCCCCCACGATGAGGGCGCCGAGCGCGAGCACCGGTATCCGGGCCAGTTCGCCGATCTCCATGCTGAAGCCGAAGAGCAGGAAGAAGAAGGTGCGGATGAGGAAGGCGCTCTCCGCGGTCAGCATCTTCATCTGCTCCAGGTCCGCGGGCAGGCGCTCGTAATGGATGTAGCGCTGGAACAGCCGGTGCCGCAGGCTGTCGGCATTGTTCAGCAGAAGGCCGAACGCCAGCACGATGATGAGCGAGCTGAGGTGGACCTCCTTGGCGAGGGCGTACACCAGGATGAGCGCCGAGATGATGAGGAAGAACTTGATGTGGTGCTGGATCACGCCCATCAGCCACATCAAGGCCAGGCAGCATACCGCCGCGATCGCCAGGATGGCGATGACATCGTACCCCAGGGCCACGAACGAGCGGGAGGTGAACGCCTGGTTGTACAGCAGGAAATCGAAGAGCACGATGCCCAGGATGTCCGAGAAGGAGGATTCATAGATCACGAACTCCCGGTCGTGCGGGGGCAGTCCGGCCGCGCTGGGGATGGCGATGGCCGAGCTGATGATGCTGAAGGGCACGGCGTTCAGCAGGCAGATGTACCACCGCATGCCGCCCAGGAAATGCAGCAGTCCCGCGATGAGGAGGGTGCTCGCCAGCATCACCAGCAGCGCCGAGAGGAAGGCGCGGCGGATGAGCCCCAGCTTGGCCGGTTCGAACCGGATCTCCAGCGCCCCTTCGAGTACGATGAGGATGAGGCCCACGTTGCCTAGCACGGCCAGCATCAGCATGGGGTCGAACATTCGGACGCCCAGCCAGCCGGTGAGGAGCCGGAGCGCGATGCCCGTGACCAGCAGCAGCAGGACCGAAGGGAAGCGGGTCCGCTTGGCGAAGAGGTCGAACAGGTAGGAGAAGATGACCAGCGAGCTGAGGACGACCAGGGCAGTGTAGGTGCTCATGCGTGGGAAAAGTACCCAACGCTCCGGTCGCTGCGCCGGTTCAGAACTCGCCGATCTTCACCGTGAACTGGAGCATCGCGCGGCGCAGCACATTGCTGTCGGTGGCCGGCAGGTCGATGTCGGTCGTATGGAAGTACGCCGCGCCCAGGCCGAGGCGCACGTTGGTCAGGATGTTCACCTCCATCTCCACGCCGGGCTCCACGAAGAAGAACGCCTGGGCATCGGTGCGGATCACGCGGGGGTAAAGGCCCCCATCGCCCGGCGGATAGCCGTAGGAGACGCCCCCCACCCCGAACGTGATGGGCAGGCTGAAATGGACCACCGAGGCGTCGAAGAACACGGGCTCGATGAAGAGCCCCCCGTAGCCCATGCGGAGCGCGAGGCCGTCGGGCACGGACAGGCCGTTGTCCGCGCGCCGGTCGTTGTAGGCCCGGTTGGCCAGGGGGGTGCACAGGCCATAGCCCGCGATGCCGAGCGTCAGGCGATGGTCGAACACCACACCGGCGCGCCCGCCCATCAGGAAGCCGTCCGCACCGAGCGCCTGGAAGTTCTTGCCGCCGACAGCGATGTAGCCGCCCAGGGCCTTTTCGGCCAGTGCCCCGAAGAGGGAGTGCACCTCGCGGTCCTCATCGGCCTGGGCCCTGGCGGAGAAGGCGATCGGCAGCAGCAGGAGGGTGGACAGGATCTTCATGGTGATACGGGAAAGTTACGGCGCCACAAAAGCAGGGCCACTCCTTTTTCTTTCCGGTTCGCGACCATGGCGCATCTTCGCCGGACCTCATGCTCGCCCTGCTCAAGCGCCTGTTGCCCGGTTCGATGAAGATCCGTGCGCGCCGCTATTTCATGCGGGGCGACCAGGTCCGTTGCCCGCTGTGCGGCCAGGGGGCCATCGCCTTCCTGCCCGCAGGGACACCGCCCCGTGCCCATGCCCTGTGCCCGTTCTGCGGGTCGCTGGAGCGCGGTCGCATGATGTGGCTCCACCTCCAACGAAGGGAGATGCTCCGGCCAGGTGTGCGGGTGCTGCACATCGCACCGGAAAAGGGGCTGGGACGGCGCATCGCCGCGATGCCGGGGGTGGTCTACACGGCTGGGGACAAGCACGAGCCGGGCTACCGGTATCCGGCCGGCACCATCGATCTGGACATCACCGCGATGCCTTTTCCCGAAGGCGCGTTCGACCTGGTGATCTGCTCCCATGTGCTGGAGCATGTGCCCGACGACCGCCAGGCCATGCGTGAGCTGCGCCGCGTGCTTGCGCCGGATGGGGTGGGCCTCGTCCTGGTGCCGCAGGACCTGGAGTGTGCGGCGACCTTCGAGGACCCTACGGTGACCGATCCACGGGAGCGCCTCCGGCTGTTCGGCCAGTTCGACCACGTGCGCCTTTATGGACGCGATCTGGTGGAGCGCCTGCAAGCCGAGGGCCTGCGTGTGGAGACCCTGTATCCCGGCGCGGTATCGAGCGCAGAGGAACGCTTCCGCATGGGCCTCCGGGCCGAGGAGCCGCTCTACGAGGTGCGGCGCTAGGGCGGGCCCGCACGTATTTTGGCCCGGTGCGGTCCGTGCTCGATACCCCCATCGATTACTTGAAGGGCGTGGGCCCGCAGCGGGGCGAGCTGCTGCGGAAGGAGCTGGGCATCGCCACCTACGGCGACCTGCTGTGGCACTACCCCTTCCGGTACGTGGACCGCACGCGGTTCCATACCGTGCGCGAGGTCCGGGAGGACCTGCCGCAGGTGCAGTTGCGCGGCGTCCTCCGCGACGTGCGCATCGTGGGGGAGAAGCAGGCACGCCGCCTCACCGCGAAGCTGGTCGATGCCACGGGCAGCATCGAGCTGGTGTGGTTCAAGGGCATCCGGTGGTTGCAGCCGGTGCTCAAGGAGGGCCTGGAGCTCATCGTCTTCGGCAAGCCCACGGTGTTCCGCGACAAGTACAACATCGCGCATCCCGAGATCGAGCCTGCGGCGGCCTGGGACCAGCACCCGCCCGCCCGCCTGCAGCCCGTGTACAGCACCTCGGAGAAGGCCGCTGCGAAAGGCTTCCACAGCCGGGGCATCGGCAAGCTCGTACAGGCCCTATTGCCGCAGTTGGAAGGGCAGCTGCCCGAGACGCTCAGCCGCGACCTCATTGATACGCTCGGCGGTGTCGCCCGGGAGGAAGCGCTGCTCGAGGTGCACGCCCCGCACGACCAGGCCCGCCTCGACCGGGCCCTGCGCCGCCTGAAGTTCGAGGAGCTGTTCTTCGTCCAGCTCCGCCTCCTGAAGCAGAAGCAGCTGATGCAGCAGGACGTGAAAGGCAACATCTTCGCGCACGTCGGCGACCGCTTCAACGCCTTCTACAATACGCACCTGCCGTTCCCCCTCACCGGGGCGCAGAAGCGGGTGGTGAAGGAGATCCGCAAGGACATGGGCAGCGGGCACCAGATGAACCGCCTGCTGCAAGGGGACGTGGGGAGCGGCAAGACGCTGGTGGGGCTGCTGAGCATGCTGATCGCCCTGGACAATGGCTTCCAGGCGGCCTTGCTGGCGCCGACGGAGATCCTCGCGCAGCAGCACTTCAAGAGCATCGCGCGCTTCGTGGAGGGCCTCCCCATCGTGGTGCGCCTGCTCACCGGAAGCACCAAGGCCGCGGAGCGGAAGAGCCTGCTCACCGCACTGCGGCTGGGCGAGGTGCACATCCTCGTGGGCACGCACGCCCTGCTGGAGGACCGTGTGGTGTTCCACCACCTGGGGCTGGTGGTCATCGACGAGCAGCACCGCTTCGGCGTGGCGCAGCGCGCGCGCATGCAGGCGAAGAGCGTGGTGCCGCCGCATGTGCTGGTGATGACGGCCACGCCCATCCCGCGCACCCTGGCGATGACGCTCTATGGCGACCTTGACGTGAGCGTGATCGACGAGCTACCGCCGGGCCGCAAGCCGATCAAGACGGTGCACCGCGATGACCACGCGCGCAACGCGGTGTTCGGCTTCCTGGAAGAGGAGATCGCCCGCGGGCGCCAGGTCTATGTGGTCTATCCGCTCATCGAGGAGAGCGAGAAGAGCGACCTCAAGCACCTGATGGACGGCTATGAGAGCATCACGCGGCGGTTCCCGCTGCCGAAGTACGCCGTGAGCATCGTGCATGGCCGCATGCCGCCGGAGGACAAGGACTTCGAGATGGCCCGCTTCGTGAAGGGCGAGACCGACATCATGGTGGCCACCACGGTGATCGAGGTGGGCGTGGACGTGCCCAACGCCAGCGTGATGGTGATCGAGAACGCGGAGCGCTTCGGCCTATCCCAGCTGCACCAGCTGCGTGGCCGGGTGGGGCGCGGTGCCGAGCACAGCTATTGCATCCTGATGACCGGCGACAAGCTGGGGAACGACTCCCGCACGCGCATCGCCACCATGGTGCGCACGCAGGACGGGTTCGAGATCAGCGAGGTGGACCTTCGCCTGCGCGGCCCGGGCGACCTGATGGGCACGCAGCAGAGCGGCATCCCCGAGCTGCACCTGGCCGACCTGGTGCAGGACGCCGAGCTGCTGCAATACGCACGGCGCATGGCGCAGCGGCTGTTGGACGAGGACCCCCACCTGCAGGACCCGCGCCATGCGCCCATCGCCGGCACGCTGGCGGAACAGATGCGCGCCGGCCCGATCTGGGGACGGATCGGTTAAGGCCCGGGACCGGCTTACGTGGTGAGGGCCTCCCGCCGGCGGAGGTTGTCGGGATCGAGCACGTGCATCAGGCAGCCCCAGGCGATCAGGAACTGCGCACCGGCATAAGTGAGGACGATGATGGTCCCCGCATGCGGCAGCGGCCGCCGGAACCGGTCGATGGTCAGCACGCTGTCCGAGGCCAGGAAGAGCACCGTCCCGGCGAACACCGCCCAGAAACTGCGCGCATAGGTGCGCCGGTAGCGGAAGGCCGCCATCATCGCCATCAGTCCGCTGCCGCAGATGCAGGCGATCACCGGGAGCGAAAGCCCGTCGTCCAGCAGCGGCACCAGGTCCCAGGTGAAGAACAGGACGTACACCGCGACCACGAAGGCCAGGAGCACCGACACCAGCCAGCCTTCGAGGCCGCCCTCGTCGAAGACGTTGTGAGCGAACGCCATGGCATAGCAGAGCTGCGCCAGGAAGAAGGCCCCCAGCCCGATGAGGAAGTTGAACGCGTCCAGGTGCTGGAGCATGAGCGCGATGTCGCCCACCAGCGAGAAGAAGAGCCCGCCTTGCACCAGCAGCGTGAACCGGTCGCCCACCCGCCGGCTGTTGAAGAAGAACCAGGATGAGAGGACGATCATCAGCAGGGGCTTGCACACATAGCCCAGCAGGTGCCACCCCTGGAGGTCGGCGATGCACACGCCGAGGGTGGCCAGGACGTAGGCCGTCCAGTTGATCGTGCGGTCCTTCAGCGGGTCCATCGGAGAGGTCCCGAAGGTAGGATGCCCGGTCCGCGCGCACCGTTCCCTGCGCCTTCGGGTGCCTACCTTCGCCAGCCTTTTTCCCTATACCATGCGCATCTCCTGGGACCTGCTGAGCACCTTGGTCGACCTCGACGGACGTTCACCGGCGGACGTGGCCGCCGTGCTCACCAGCACCGGGCTCGAGGTGGAGAGCGTGCAGGCCGTAGGCCTGGCGAAAGGAGCACTGGACGGCGTGGTGGTGGGCCATGTGCTCACCTGCGCCAAGCACCCCGATGCCGACCGCCTGAGCGTGTGCATGGTCGACATCGGCCAGGACAAGCCCTCGCAGATCGTCTGCGGGGCGCCCAACGTGGCGGCCGGGCAGAAGGTGCTCGTGGCCACGGTGGGCGCGGTGCTCCCCTTGCCCGATGGCACGCGCATCACCATCAAGCGGACCAAGATCCGCGGCGTGGAAAGCAACGGGATGATCTGTGCGGAGGACGAGCTGGGCCTGGGCGAGGACCATGATGGCATCCTCGTGCTCGATCCCTCCGCCGTGGTGGGCACCTCGGCCAGCGACCACCTGGGCCTGAAGGGCGACCACGTGTTCGAGATCGGCCTGACGCCCAACCGCGCCGACGCCATGGGCCACTGGGGCGTGGCCCGCGACCTGGCCGCCGCGGTGCGCTACCGCACCCATGCGGAGATGCCGCTCCATCTGCCCGATGTCCAGGCGTTCCGGCCGGACGACCACGCGCTGACCGTTCCCGTGCAGGTGGATGCCCCCCATGCCTGCCCGCGCTATGCGGGCCTCACGCTCACCGAGGTGCGGGTGGGGCCTTCGCCTGCCTGGCTGCAGGACCGCCTGAAGGTCCTCGGGCTGAAGCCCATCAACAACGTGGTGGACGTGACCAACTTCGTCCAGCACGAGCTTGGCCAGCCCCTGCACGCCTTCGATGCGGACAAGCTGCGCGGCGGGCGCATCATCGTGCGCCAAGCAAAGGAAGGCGAGCGCTTCACCACCCTGGACGGCAAGGAGCGCACGTTGTCGAGCGAGGACCTGCTGATCGCCGATGCCGAGGAGGGCGCCTGCCTGGCCGGTGTCTTCGGCGGGGCGCACAGCGGCGTGTCCGGCTCCACCACGCGCGTCTTCCTGGAGAGCGCCTGCTTCGAGCCGATCATCGTTCGCCGCATGGCACGGCGGCACGGCCTGAACACCGACGCCTCGTTCCGGTTCGAGCGCGGCGTCGACCCGGAGGCCACGGTGTACGCGCTGAAGCGCGCCGCCCTGCTGCTGAAGGAGGTGGCCGGCGCACGCATCAGCTCGGAGGTCACCGATCTCCATCCCCATCCGCGCCCGTGGAAGGAGGTGCGCCTGCACCTCGCCACCCTGGAACGCCTGTGCGGCATGCCCATCGCTGCGGACGACGTGGTGCGCATCCTCGAGCTGCTGGACTGCCGCATCGCGGAGCGCACGGCCCAGACCCTGCTCGTGCAGGTGCCGCCCTACCGGGTGGACGTGCACCGCGAGGCCGACCTGGTCGAAGAGGTGCTGCGCATCCACGGGTTCGACCGCGTGCCCCTGCCCGAACGGCTGATGTGCCCGCCGGTGCACCAGCCCGAGGTCACGGCGGAAGGGTTCCAGCGCCAGCTGGCCGGCCACCTGGCCGCGCGCGGCTTCCGCGAGGTGATGACCCCTTCGCTGGTGAACGGGGGGCAGGCCGTGAAGCTCGGCGCCGCTGCGGAAGGCGGCCTGATCCGCTTGAAGAACCCGCTCAGCGCGGAGCTCGACGTGCTGCGGCCCACCCTGCTCTTCGGCATGCTCGCCGCCACCGCGCATAACCTGGCCCGCCAGCAGCGCGACCTGCGCTTCTTCGAGCGGGGACGCATCTATGGCCGCACCAAGGACGGCACGCAGGAGCACGAACGCCTCGGCCTGCTGCTCACCGGCCGCCGCCGGCGCGAGCAGTGGCGCACCGATGATGCCCGTGTGGACGCCGCCGACCTGCGCGAGGAGGTCACCGCCTTCGCCGAACGGGCCGGCCTGCTGGCCGGGCTGTCCACTCTGCCGGCCGAACATCCCCTGCTGGAGGAGGCGGTGGAGCTGCGGCGCCAGGGCGTCCTCTTCGCCGTGATGGGCGATGTGCGCCAGGACGTGCTGAAGGCCTTCGGCATCGATCAGCCCGTGCTGTACGCGGAGCTGGCCGAGACCGCTTTCCTGGAAGCCCTCCGTGCGCAGCGGACCACGTTCGCCGAGGTGGGCCGCTTCCCCGCGGTGCGCCGCGACCTGAGCCTGCTGCTGGACCAGGGCGTGACCTATGCCCAGCTGGAGGCGCTCGCGTTCAAGGCCGAGCGCACCCTGCTCCGCTCCGTGGGGCTCTTCGACGTGTACGAGGGCGACAAGCTGCCCCAGGGCCGGAAGAGCTATGCGCTGAGCTTCGTGTTCCAGGACCCCGCGAAGACCCTGACCGACGACCAGGTGGAGAAGGCGATGGGCCGCATCCGCAAGGCGCTGGAGCAGGAGGCCGGGGCCGAGCTGCGGGGGTAGCTGAAGTAATTTCCCGATTCGTCCGTCAACCCTCCCAGAGTGGCGAGGGATCCCGTGGACCACGCAATGACCGAACGACAAGTGGGCATTGCTCGGGTGGTGAAGCAGTACGGCAGTGCGCTGTTCGGCTTCATCCGCGGGCGCGTACCGACCGACGCGGATGCGGAGGACGTGCTGCAGGATGTCTGGATGCAGTTCAGCAACCAGCCGGAGATCGAGGCGATCGAACAGGTGAGCGGCTGGCTGTACCGCGTGGCCCGGAACAAGATCACCGACCGCTACCGCAAGAAGCGCACGGCCGCGCTGGAGGACCTGGCCTATGAGGACGACGAGGGCGGGATCGGCTTCAAGGAGATCCTGCTCGCCGTGGACGATGACCCGGACATGCATATGTTGCGCGACCTCTTCTGGGAAGAGCTGCGGACCGGGCTGGAGGAGATGCCCGAGAAGCAGCGCCTCGTCTTCATCCAGAACGAGCTGGAGGACAAGACGCTGCAGACCATCGCGGATGAACAGGGAGAGAACCTGAAGACCATCATATCCCGCAAGCGCTACGCGGTGCAGCGCCTCCGCGAGCGGTTGGGGACACTGTACAATGAATTGATCGGAGACCGATGAAGGACACTCAAGCCTGGAGGAAGATGCGTTCGAAGAAGCGCTTCCTCATCCCATTCTTCGTCATCGCCATCGTCGCCGTGCTGGGCGTGGTGGTGATGCTGCTCTGGAACGCGATCGTGCCGGGCATCACCGGCTGGGCCATGCTCACGTGGCCCAAGGCGGTCGGCCTGCTGGTGCTGTGCAAGCTGCTGTTCGGCGGCTTCCATGGCCGGCGTGGCGGGCCGGGCGGTGTGCACTGGCGCCGGTGGGGCGGTCCCCCGGACGGTGAAGGCCCCGGCCTGGGCGCCTCGTGGCGCGAGAAGTGCAAGAACATGACCGATGAACAGCGCCAGCAGATGCGCGAAGAGTGGCAGCGGCGCTGCGGCTCCCGGTTCAGCGGCTGTTCGCGTCGCTGGATCGAAGTATCGGCGGTGGGCGTTCGTCTTCAATACCATGGAACCGTACATGCCCTACAGGCCTCCCTTCTGGAGGCTCGCGCTGGGCGGCGTGCTCGCCGGTGCAGCGCTCTACTTCTTCCCCTTCCTTCTGCCCGCGGTGGCGCTCATCCTCCTGCTGGGACTGCTGTTCCGGCTGGTGTTCGGCTTCGGGGCCCGAAGGCGTCCGGCGTTCGCTGCGCGGTGGCACGCGATGAGCGACGAAGAGCGTGCCCGCTTCCGCGCGGACCGCGCCTGGCGCTGCGGCCGTCCCTGGCAGGAGCCGCCGAACACTGCTGAACGTACCTGATCCCACGACCATGAGACGCTCGACACGAGGCCTGATCGTCCTCGCCTTCGCGGTGGCCACTTTCGCCACCCTCCGCTTCACCCTCGGCCCGCGCTGGGCCGGCCACGGCTGCGGCCACCACCACGCCTGCTGGCACAACGACGAGGCCCGCTCCACCGATGGAGCGACCGGGAACTGATCGCCATCGCTTTGGTGAACGGGGCGGCCTACGGGCCGCCTTGTTCTTTTCCTATCGGCCCACGTGCCAGTGCTGTACCGCTTCCCACGCGTCCTCGCGCCCGCGCACGCCGACCAGTTGGGCGGTGTTCTCGGGGTCGTAGTGGAGCAGCCAGGTCACCAGGATGTCGCGCGCCGCGGCCGGGAGCTCCCGGATATCCTTGGCGTCCACGGTGCGCAAGGCGGGGTCCGCCGGCAGGGCGATCACCTTGTCGTCCCGCTCGCCCGCGTCCAGCAGGTCGATGATGCCGATCGGCTCCACCTCGATCACTGTTCCGCTCGGCAGGGCGGAGCAGAGGACGAACACGTCGAGCGCATCCCCATCGCCGCCCCGGGCCTTGTCCATCCGGGTGCTCGGAATGAAGCCGTAATTGGCCGGATAGGGCAGGAACTTGATGCGGCGCGGCTCGCCTTCGCGCAGGTCCACCGGGAAGGTATTGGTGGCGGCGTCGTACTGCCGCTTGTCGCTGGTGCCGGCGGGGATCTCGATCACCGTGCGGACCACGCCGGGACGAACGATGGCCGGCAGGTGCTCCAGGTCGGTGACCTGTCCTGTCCCATCGGGCAAGCTCCGGTGCATCGCTGCATCCTCCGCGCTTGGATCGGGGGTGGTGTTCTGGGCCATGCTGGAGTGTCCGAGCAATAGGACGGATACGGTCAGGAGGAGCAGGTCGGATCCCATGAACGAAGCGCCGACGAAAGTAGATCGTTCCGACCTGGTGGCTCTGCTTGCTGGCTACCGCAGCCGGTACGTGAAGCTCAATAGTCCGCCGAGGGCCTGCGTGCGCCGTGTGAGCACCCCATCGCTGAAGGCCGACGCCAGCTGGCCGCGCAGGGAGGGCTCCAGCCCGAGCGACCACCGGTCGCCCACCCGGAAGCGGGCATAGACGCGTGCCGTATAGCCGAACATCAGCGAGCGGAACGCGCGATCGCCGAGGTCGCTGTAGCCATCGTTCGCCTGGTTCGGCAAAGCACCGTACCGCCCGGACAGCAGGCCGATGGTGGGCCCGCCGATGAGGCCGAAGCTCCAGCGGCCGCACACCACGTGGGCGTCCAGCAGCAGCGGCACCTCCACGTAGCTCACCCGGTTCAGCTGCCGGCGCGCATCGCGCTGCTTGGTGGCCGTCACGGTGTTCTCCATCCGCGAGCCCAGCACCAGCACCGTGGTGTCCCGGGAGATCCCCTGGTACACCAGCTCGCCGCCTTGGTCGATGGTGTCGGTGATGAAGAAGATGGCCGTGTCCACCGGCGTCAGGAAGTACACCCGGCGCCAGCTTTCGCTCAGGCGGTAGGCGGCCTCCGCATCGAACTGCTCGGCATAGGTGACGTAATGCACGCCGGTGCCGATGCCGAAGTGCCGGCCCATGTGCATCAGCTCCAGGCCGAAGGCGGAGGAACGCGCGCCGGAACTGGCGTTGTTCCACTCCTCGCTGTCCGGGCCGGTGTAACGGCTGGTGGAGGACAGCGCACCACCCCAGGCGGTGAGCTCCCAGGGCGATGGCGCGGCGACCAGGGGCAGCATCAGGGCCGGTGGGAGCGCAGCCTGGGTCGTGTCGTTCGGTGTGCCGGGAGCGGGCGGCAGGCTGTCCGCAGCGGCGGTGGCAAGCGATCCGGGCTGTATCGTGTCCTGCGTGGCCGGGGGCGGGGTGCGTTCCGTCGTGGACGGGGTGGCGGGGTCCGCGTTTTCGTCCGTCGTGTGCCTGGCGGTGGCCTCTTGTGCGATGGTGGCCGTTGCTTCCACGGTGGGGGCTTCGCTATCCACGATGGCGAGCGGGGTCTCCGCCGGTGTGCCGACCGTTCCCGGCTGTTGCACTGCTTCTTTCGCCGGTGGTCCCAGCGGATCCTGCGGCGGATCGTTCGCGAGGGACGGCTCCGTTGCGGCCGCGATCGATCCCCCGACGGTGGGCTGTGGTGCGGCCTCCGTTCCAGGTCCGGCATCGCTGCTGGCGGGTACATGGGCCACGCTGGTGTGCTCCGCCTCCGGGGACGCAGGCCGCGTCACGTCCATGGTCGAAGTGCCGGTGATCGCGGGTGCGGCGTGGACCGTCGTGGTGGACGGGTGTTCGCCCGGATGCTGCGGCATCGGCGATCCGGCAGGTGCGGGGGAGGTTCGGAGCGCGACAGTCGTTGACTTGGCTGCGGCTTTTTCAGTGGAGGAGGCATCGCTGACAGGCGGGGTCATCGGCGTCGGGGCCGCCAGCTCTTCCGCGGTGGTCACCGGCGATCCCGGTGCGTGCGTGGTGGCCGTACGTTCATCCGTGCCGTCGGTCCAGGTGCTGTTCGGGGCGAGGGCTTCGGGAGGCGCCTGGCCGGGGATGTCCGTGGCGGTGATGGTGTGTTCGTCCCCTTCGCCCGCCGGCCACCAGAGCAGGGCCAGCCCGGCGAGGAGCACCACGCAGCCGGCCAGGGCCCAGCCGCCGGCGCGCCGTTTGTTGCGCTCGGCCCGGATCGCCTGTCGTGCGGCCTGCCACTGCGCCTCATCGAAAGGGAACTGCCGCTCCTCCAGCTTGCGCCGGGCGAGTTCGTCGAAGTGGTTCTGCTTGCTCATGGCTTCACGAGATGGACGTTGTTGAGGGCGAGCTGCGCGATGGCCCGTTGCAGGATGGTGCGTGCGTGGGCCACGTGCCACTTGGACGTGCCTTCACTGATGCCGAGCTGCCCGGCGATCTCGGCGTGGCTGAACCCGTCGATGGCGAAAAGGTTGAACACGTTCCGCGACATCGGGGGGACGCGGTGCAACAGGTCCGCGAAGGCTTCGGCTTCCATGTGCTGCAGGTATTCGTTCACGTCGCTGCTTCCGGTGGTGTCCTCGGGCATGTCCAGGGTCTCGGTCGTCCGGCGGCTGCGGTCCTTGCGGAACCCATCGATCACGGTGTTGATCATGATCCGCCGCACCCAGGGTTCGAAGGGCACATCGGGCTTGCGCTTGTGCAGGTTCCGGAGCACCTTGAGGAAGCCCTGGTTCATGCGGGCCGCTGCATCCTGGCGGTTGCGTTCATAGCGCGTGCAGATCGACATCATCAGGGGATGCAGGGCCCGATAGAGCTCTTCCTCGGCACGCGGTTCCCCGCGGATGCAGTCGGCTATGAGCGCGTCACGGACCATCGGTGATGAGCGGAAGGGCGGCCGTCACCGGCCGCCCTTCCACGCCAAGGGTGTCGTCGGTTATCGGGTCTTCACGAAGCGCTGGGTCACACCATGGGCCTTGTCGCCCACGCGTACGACGTACATGCCGGGCTCAAGGGTGTTCGTCGCCAGGCGGAGGGTGTTCGATCCGGTGTTCAGTGCGCGGGGCTCGCTCAGGATGGTGCGGCCGCTGAGGTCGGTCACCAGCACGTCCACCACGCCTTTCAGGGTGCTGCTCACCGCGATGTTCAGCTCGTCCACGACCGGGTTCGGCCAGGCCTTGATGTCGCTGACCGCGGCCACGTCGGCGATGCCGGTGGGCATCTCGTGCAGCACGCTGATGGTGAAGCCGCCCTCGCGCAGGAAGCCTTCCTCGTCCACTTCCACGCTGTCGCAATAGGTGTTGGTGCAGCCGCCGCCGGTGATGGTGAGGCAGAGGTTGTAGGGGCCCATGCCTTCATACACATGCGTGGGGAAGGGGTCCGTGGAGGAGGTGCCATCACCGAAGTCCCAGGCGAAGGTGAAGGGGCCGTTGCCGCTGCTCAGGTTCCATACCCACAGCACGCCGGGGACGGGGATGGGATCGCCGCTGGAGGGGTCGTTCTCATAGGCCTGAAGCACCCAGAAGCTCGCTTCGCAGGGGTTCGGGTCGGGGTTGATGGTGCCGTCCGCACCTACGACCACCTCCTGGCAGCTCTGGCCTATGCAGCCGTCGGCCCCCGTGACATTGAGGCATACGGCATAGACGCCCGGACCGGGGAAGGTGTGCGTCACCTCATCCCCTTCGACCGCCCCCGCATCGCTGAAGTCCCACACGAAGGTGAAGGGCGGCAGGCAGCCCGTGCTGCAGTTGGAGAACGTGGCCGTGAAGGGAGCGGTCTGTTCCACGGTGAAGCAGGCTTGGGAAGGACCGGGGTCGCAGTTCAGGTTCAGCGTCAGCGACGTCTCGCCCACGGAGGGGTTCACGATGTAGTGCATGGTGTTGTTGGGGACCGAGCCGTTCGAGCAGCCGGTGGCCACCACGACGACGCCTTCGAGCTCATCCACGGTCAGCGTAGCGTTGTAATCGCAGTTGGCGTCCACGGTCACCACCTGCTCCACCCAGGGCGTGCAGCTGGTGCACCGCACGGTGACGGTATTGTCCAGCAGGGTGCAGGGGCTCACGTGGCCGGAGACGTGCACTTGATACGTGGCCGAGGTGAGTGGCATGATCGTGCCGTCGTCGTTCACGATCACTTCCTGACAGGTATCGGACACGCAACCGTCCGCATTGGAGAACGTGTGACAGATGGAGTACGTTCCGGGACCAGCGAACGTGAGCGTGTACTGCATCGGCTGGCCGGATATCGTGATGCCGTTCGAGAAGTCCCACAGGTAGGTATAGGGCTCGGTGCCGCCCGTGCTACAGGTGGTCGCCACGGCCGTGAACGGTGCGGTCGGCTCGAAAGTGAAGCAGGCGTGGCAGGGTGAATCGGGGTTGATGGTACCATCGATGGCGACCACGACCGAGTGACAGATGCTGGAGGCACATCCGTCCGCGCCGCTAAAGTTGAGGCATACCGCATAGACGCCCGGGCCGGGGAAGGTGTAGAGCACCGCGTCACCCGTTTGCGTACCACCACCTGGTCCACTGATATCCCACAGGTATGTGTAGGGCGCATTGCAGCCCATGCTGCAGTTGAGGAACCACGCCGTGAAGGGCGCTTGTTGCTCCACCGTGAAGCAGGCCTCTGCGGGGGCGGCAGTGCAGCTCAGGTCCCGCGTATAGGAGACCTCCTGCTCTCCCGAAGGGACTTCGTACCATACGTTCTCGACGGGCACGGAACCATTGGAGCAGCCGGTAGTGACCTCGATGATGCCGCTGACGAACGGGAGGTCCAGCGTAGCGGTGTAATTGCAGTCAGCATCCACCGGCACCACGAGTTCCGTCCACGGGGTGGTGGACGTGCAACGTAGCGTTACGGTGTTGTTCAGCAGTGCACAGGGGCTGATGTGGCCTGAAACGGTCACTAGGTAGTGCGTGGGGACACAATCCACGTTGATCATGAGGTCCGTGGTGGAGCCG
>JAFDZF010000149.1 GCA_018267055.1 Bacteroidota bacterium | reverse complement strand
GTGAAGTTCCGCCCGGTGGAGGCCGACAGCGGCGCCATCGGCGGCTCCTTCACCCACGAGTTCCATGTGCTCGCGGGCTCCGGCGAGGACGGCATCCTCAGCTGCGACAGCTGCGACTACACCTCCAACATCGAGAAGACCGAGGCGCCGAAGCTGCCCGCGGGGGATCACGGCCTGGCCTTTGCCCTCAAGCGCGACCACTTCGAGACGCCCGGTGTCGTGGGCCAGGTGGAGCAGGCGGCGGGCATGATTGACGGCGACCATCCGAAGGGCATGCCCCTCACGCAGACGAGCAAGTTCTACCTCTTCCGCGCGGCTTATGCGGAAGGCGAACCCAAGCTCGTCGGGGCGATTCTTCGGGGCGACCATGAGGTCAATCCGGTGAAGGTGAAGAACGCCGCGGGCGCCACGGACCTGGAGATGATGCCGCTGGAAGATGCCGAGGTCTTCACCGGCGCCAAGAGCGGCTTCATGGGCCCCGTGGGCCTCAAGCTGGATTTGATCTTCGTGGACGCGAGCCTGGACGGCGCCGTGAACCTCACCTGCGGCGCGAACCGGACCGGCTTCCATCATTTCGGGCTCGACCCCGCGCGCGATCTCCCCGGCGCCAAGTTCGCGGACATCCGCATGGCTTCCGAAGGCGACACCTGCACCCGCTGCGGCAAGGGGAAGTACCAGGCCTACCGCGGCATCGAGGTGGGCCAGGTCTTCAAGCTGGGCCTGAAGTATTCCAAGTCCATGGGCTGCACCTTCCTGGACGAGAACGGCAAGGACCAGCCCATGGTCATGGGCTGCTACGGCATCGGCGTGACGCGCACCGTCGCCGCCGCCATCGAGCAGAACTACGACGAGGACGGCATCGTGTGGCCTTGGCCCATCGCGCCCTTCCAGGTGCACCTGCTCAATCTCGACCCCGGCCATGGCGAAGTCGCGCAGGTGGCGAACCAGCTGGAGGCCGAGCTGGAGCAGGCTGGATTTGAAGTCCTGCACGACGAGCGCGAAGGCCTCTCCCCCGGCGCCAAGTTCAAGGACGCGGACCTGCTGGGCTTCCCCCTGCGCCTCACCGTGGGCGGCAAGGGCCTGAAGGAAGGCATTGTCGAGCTGAAGGACCGCCGCACCAAGCAGGTCGAGAAGATCGCGCCTTCGGACGCGGTTTCCGCCGTGACCGCCGCCAGAGCGCGTATCCTCGGGTCATTGGCCAAAGCGGGGGGACGATGATGAACGGACCACGGATCACGGCCTTGCTTTCCCCGAGGCCCGGAACGCCGGAGGCGTTCCATGGCTGAAGGCCGCGTCCTGCTCACCACCTTCATCGAGGGCGTTCTGGTCCACGGGAAGGCCGAGCCCAGAGTTCTATTGGTGCCCAATCCGCACACGCCCCACCGCGGCCTGCTCATGCCCGTGCAGGTGCCCTGGGCGCCGGGTTTCCTGCCTTCTGCGCTGCTCACGGCGCAGATCCAGCAGACCTGGGGCATCCCCTTCCGCGTGGTGGACAAGGCCTCAACGCTGCCCGTGGTGTTCGATGAGCGCACCAGCCGCCTGCCGACGCCCTGGCTCTTCCGCTTGGAAAGCCTTGAAGGCCAGCAGCGCCTCTACCTCACGCACCTCCTCCGCGCGAAGGCGCCGGACGCCGAAGTGCCCGCCGCCCCTCCAGGGACCGTATGGGTGACCGAGGCGGAGTTGGCTCAGGTTGAGCTCGTCCCAGGCATCCGCCGCCTCTTCCAGGCCGCGTTCCAAGCCGCGAAGGAAGGCTGAGGGCCTTGGCGCCTCGGCCTTTCCAAGCCTGGATCGCGGTCCAGTCCGCCGCGCTCTGGAACCGGACCGAGCGATCGCTCCGAAAGGCTTGGCATGCCCTTCTGAAGGGGGCCTTCGCGGCCTTGATGGATGATGCGGACCTGTATCCGTTCCTTTGGGGCCGTTCCTGGAGCTGGATCTGGCTGCTCCTGCCCATGGCGGCGGCGCTCCTCGCGGGGCTGGGCGTGCTGGGCCTTTGGAGTTTCCAAGTCAGGGCGCAACTTCCCGCCGCGGGGCCCTGGGAGCGCCTTCCCTGGCTCACGGGAGGGGTCGGCGCGCTGCTTGGGTTGGGCGCGGGCTTGGGCCGTCTCCCTGAATTACCCTGGACCCAGCCCTGGCCGGTGGGCCGCTGCGCGCGTGCCATCCTTGATGTCGCAGGCCCCTTCTTCCACCCTGGCTGCCTCCTGTCCCTGATGGTGGGCCTTGCCGCCGCCATGCCGTGGGCATCGGCCTGTGTATCGGGCTGGGCATCGGAGCCGGGATCGGAGTCGGCCATGCGCGCACTGCTCCTGGTGGTGCTGCCGGTGACCCTTTTCCGGCTGGGCCTGGGCGCACATTCCCTTCGCCTGAGATTGGGCTTCAAGGCCAGAGGCAGGCTCGGCTCCCACCCTTCGGGGCTCCGCACCTTCGTGAGGCTCCTCCAATCCCTGCCGGGCCAAGACCTGAAATGGATGGGGGTGGGAGTCGCGGCCATCCTGGTCTGGGGAGGGCATCCGATCGTCGCGTTT
>JAFDZF010000148.1 GCA_018267055.1 Bacteroidota bacterium | reverse complement strand
TGCTCCACATACGTACGCCCATCGGCACCGCATATCCGTACCCAGCCGAGCGGACCGCCGCTATCGATCTTGAGCCGGTCGTGAGCGGGGTTGGGCCGGATCGCCAGGTCGTTCGGCCGCTGGGCTTCTTCGATCCCCACCGTCGACCCCACCCCCAAGTTGACCGTCAGCGGGAACAAGGTCATTTGAGGCAGTGGCGGGTCCACCACCACCGAATCCCCCCACCCTGGTCCCAGGATGTAGGCATGCCCGTCCTGCTCGTTGTTGTTCCAGAAGAAATACTCGCTCAGCATCTGGCCCCCTGGTATATAGCTCGGTGGGGGTAGATCGGGAGCTTGGAACAACCAGGGGTCCCAACGCAGGATGATCGGGTATTCGTAGTTGAAGGCGTGGATCTCCTGCCCACCGTGATGCGGGAACTCTGTGTAGGGATATGCCAGGGTTTTTGTCGAGTCAAAATCCCAATTGTACATCCAGACATTGAATTCACCCGGGTTCATTTCAACCGCTCCCTCTCCCAAGGATGTATCGACACCGCCTTCATTGCTCGTTGCGGTCACATCATACACCAGCCAAATAGTATCGCGTGCCCCGGTCGCATCCTCGAATGCGAGATGGAAGCGCCATTGGGGCTGGGCCGCTCCGCTCAAGCCGACCAATAGCGTGAGGGCGGCCAGGAAATGACGGGCCCGCATGGCGGAATGCGAACGGGCCCCGGATCCAGGCCGCTCTTCAAGCCCCCGAGCGATCGGACGTGCGACGGGCCGCCAAGGATGCGCGGATGAACTATTCCTGCTTGATGAACGTGACATGATAGTGTTGGGTGGCGGCGTTCAAGTGAACGGAATAGAGCCCGGGGGGCAGCATGGATACATCAAGCCCAGCGGATGCCCGCCCATAGGCCGGAGCATCCACCAGCATGCCCACCGAATTGAAGACTTCAGCCTTGAGATCCCCTTCGGCCCCTCGAATGAAGAGCAGGCTCCGGGCAGGGTTCGGCCATGCCTCGACTTGAGCCTTACCGGCACGCGCCCTCACTTCCGCCGTACTGGAATGCCCAAGGGTGAATGAGAATGGGAAGAGCACATCCGGGCTTGTATCTTCCACTACCACACTATCCACAACACCTATGTCAAAATATCCGCAGCCTGGGCAGTTATTGAAAATGAAGAAATAGGTGTTGTATATCGCTCCTCCATTGATCGGCCATCCCTCCGCTGGAAGGAATGGTTCTTGGCCCAGGCTCATGTCCCACCGGATGGTCACCGGGAATTCATGATATGCACCCTCCACCACCACTTGATGGAAAGGGAACTGGGTATACGGCCAAGCGACGGTCTTGGTGGAGTCGTTCTCCCAATTATAGGTCCATACGTTGAATACACCAGGCTCCATCTCAACACGACCTTCTCCTAAATCATCATCGACCATCGGGTCAGCCAAACTCCCTACTGTGGCTGATACATCATACACCATCCAAATGGTGTCACGCGCACCGGTGGCATCCTCGAAGGATATGGGGAAACGCCATGTAGGCTGAGCGGCCATGGGCATACCCAGCAAGGAGGCGAAGATGAAGGAACAACGGCCGATCATGATCTGGCAGAGCAGTATTTATCGCATGACGGACCTACCGTTCCTCTTCGCTGCTCAAGGACCGCGAGACACTCCTTCAGCGAGAACGAAGTCCTAGCCTGTGGTCATTACGGCACGAAGAATTTCGCATGGTGGACGCGGCGGTCGCGGGTGGAGGCGCGAACGGAGTAGATGCCGGGAGATAGGCCGGGGAGGACCAAGGCAGCACCGGTACCAAGGCCGGCAGCGTATGCGACCCGATGGCCGAGCAGATCGAAGACCTCAACGGCAGAATTTCCTGGCAGGCCATGGAGTATCAGGCTCCCCGCGGCCGGATCATAGCAGGCCTGCAGGGCAGGGCTACTGCCGGCCCGCTCCTCCACACCGATGCCATTACCGTCATCCGGACCGAGCATCAGATAGATGGGGAAGAGGTAGCCATGATCGTCCGAGACCACCACGCTGTCGTCCATCAGCATGTCATAGGCATGCATCAGCGGGTGGTTGTTGAAGAAGAAGAAATACTCCCCGTCCATCCGGGCCACCCCGATCCCCCCATCCGTATCCGGCAAGTAGGGCGCATGGAACAGGCTGGTGTCCCATCGGATCGTCATCGGCAGCTCCCAGTTGAAGGCACCGATGTTGGTCATTGCATGACGCGGGAAATAGGTATATGGTATGGCACTTGTCTGCGTGGTATCACCAAGGGCATTGAGCGTGAATACGTGGAATCGATCGGGGGATAGCTCTTGTCGCCCCTCCCCCAAAGCCGTATCCACCAATACCTCCAACTCGGTCGAATGTGTTGCGCTCACATCATAGATCAACCATAGCGTATCCCGCGCTCCAGTGCCATCCTCAAAAGCCAGGTGGAAGCGCCATTGGGGCTGGGCCGCAGCGCCCAGGCCGGCCAGGAACGCAAGGATGATCAGGAGGCGACGGGCAGGCATGAGGGGATGCGAACGGGATCCAAATCTAGACCGCCTGCGAAGCCCCAGATGATCGGATCGCCGCGGCCGTCGGCACGGCCTTTCACCGCTTACCACCGCGTCCTGCGCGCAGCGCTTCGTTACCGCGGCTTCCGGCACCTACCTGCTCGTGGTGCGTGGGGAAGCGATCACCGCGACGATGAAAGTGGAGAAGTAGGAGGAAGCGGCTCCACGATCCTCCCCGCCCGTTCCCCGATCGCCTGCGTGCGGATCGCGGCGGGACGCGGGCGGCGCGTATTGGTCCGGAAGGTGCCGGAGCGGTGGGCATCACCCTGCCCATGCGCTTCTTCTGCTCCCTCCTGCTCGCTGTCGCCGCATCGGCGGCCCAGGCCCAATCGAGCGGCCTCACCGAGAACCTCACCCTCGGCGGCTTCCGGCTCGCGCCCAACCCGGCGCAGACGCAGGTGACCATCCTGCCCGCCGCGACGGACGTGCACCTGTTCGTGCTCTTCTACGACGCGAGCGGCCGCAACGTGCTCAGCGCCGACCTGCGCGGCCCCCTCACGATCGATGTGAGCGAGCTGCCGGACGGCGCGTACATGGTGGGCACGATGAACGACCGCGGTACCCCGCTGGACGTGCACCGGCTGGTGATCGCCCGTTGAGCCGATGCGCCCCGGCCATCAGCGGACGGCCCCGGCGATCCAGCAGTGGAACGCACCCGTTCGGATCCCCAGAATGGTCGCCAGGTGACGGACCGCCGGAACAGTGACGGTCTAACTTGCCTGCCTATCCCATTGGCCATGCCCATCCCGTTGCGTTCCTGCCTGATCCTCGGTGCGTTCGCCTATAACGTTCCGTCACTGCTCGCCCAATGCGGCGCCGACGAACTGCCGGTGATGATCACGGTGCAGACCGACCCGTACGGCAATGAGACCTACTGGCAGCTGGTCCCCACAGGCAATGCCTGCGGCAGCGGCACCATCGCCACGGGCGGCAACCCCGTCATCGGCTGCAACGGCGGAGGGACGCAGAACTCGCCGCCCGGCGGCTACGGCAACAACACCACCATCAACGAAGGGCCCTACTGCCTGGTGGCCGACGCCTCCTACGACCTCATCGCCATCGATGCGTACGGCGATGACGGCGCGGCCTATACCGTATCCATCGATGGCGCTGCCATCGGCCAGTTCCAGCAGCCGGGCGGCAGCAACACGTTCACCTTCACGGTGCATCCGCCCGAGCAGCGCGACATGGGCGTCACCGCCAGCACCACGTCCCTCTTCCCCGAAATGGGCCTTCCCCTGCGGATCAAGGGCACGGCGCACAACTTCGGCGCGCAGGCCGTGACCGCCTTCACGCTGGCCTACCGCATCGGCGCAGGCCCCGTGCAGACGATGGCCATGAGCGGCGTGGACATCGCCTCGGGGGGCGACCTCGCCTTCATCCACGACGTGCCCTGGGATCCCGCGACGCCCGGCCCCGTGGCCCTGCGCATCTGGACGGCCGATGTCAACGGCAGCGAGGACCTGTCCCACGGGAACGACACGCTCACCGGCCTGCTCACGGTGAACCCGGCGGTCCCGAACATCGTCGATGATTACCTCGCGCTCACGCCCGTCTTCGTGGAAGTGGCGAACAGCGACCAAGACCTGCTCGTCCCGCGCGACCTGGACTTCCACCCCGACCGCTCCCGCGATGAGCTGTGGGTGCTGAACAAGGACACCGAGGCCAGCGGCGGCAGCACCGTGCGCTTCACCCATCCCGGGGAGGCCGACGAGACCTTCCTGTGGCAGCGCGACCCGAACGCGTGGCACTTCATGAGCCTGCCCACGGCCATCGCCATGGGGGACAACAACAACTTCGCCACCTCGCCCGGCGTGTTCGACGCGAACCACAATGGCGGCGAACCCTTCACCGGACCCACGCTCTGGAGCAGCGATCCCGCCATCTACGCGCAGAACCTCTTCGGCCCGCTGGGCAGCCACCTGGACATGGTGCACGTGGACCCCAACAGCCAGGGCATCGCGCATGACCAATGGAACCGCTTCTGGGTGGTGGACGGCTACAACGGCGACATCGTGATGAACGATTTCCGCAGCGACCACGGCCCGGGCAATGACTACCACGGCAACGCGATCATCCGCCGCTACAGCCTGTTCACCATCACCAAGGACCCCAACGACCACATCGTGAGCCACTGCGTGATGGACAAGCACAGCGGCTGGCTCTACGTGGTGGACCACGGCGGGCGGCGGGTGCTGCGGCTGAACACCAACACCGGCACGGCAAGCGGCCCCGGCAGCTACGGCCCGTGGGAGACCTACCTGGAATACACGCAGATGACCGGCTATCAGTGGGAGGAGATCGTCTCCTCGGGCCTGGACAAGCCGGCGGGCATCGACCTGGTGGGCGATCGCCTGCTGGTGAGCGACCACGCCAACGGCGACATCATCGTGTACGACATCAGCGGCTCGGGCGCGCCGGAGATCGGCCGCATCCATACCGGCGCTGCGGGCATCATGGGCATCAAGGTGGGGCCGGACGGCCGCATCTGGTACGTGAACGCCACGAACCATACGCTCTCGCGCATCGACCTCAACCCCAACGTGGGCATCGCGGAAACGCGCGACGCGGAGATCGCCCTCTACCCGAACCCTGTGGCGGGCAAGCTGTTCATCGCCAACGACCGGACCACCCCGGGCGGAACGCCGGTGGAACTGCTGGACGCCACCGGCCGTACGAGCCTGCGGGGAACGCTCGCCCAGCTGCGCACCGGCCTGGACGTTTCGGGCCTCGCAGCGGGCCAGTACGCGTTGCGTATCGGCGGTTCGCCCGGCCGGCGGGTCGTGGTGACGCGCTAGGCGCCTCCCTCACCGCACGCATTGACCACTGTACCCGCCCGTCCCCCGCGAAGGTCGTCCGCTTGGCGCATCGCCTGGCGCATCGGTGCGGGTGTGCTCCTGCTGATCGTCGCAGCGGTCGGCGGCTTCCTCTGGTGGATGCAGCGCGACGGCGAACGCTGGCTGCAGCGCACGGCGCGCGAGCGCCTGAACGAAGTGGTCTGGAAAGCCTGCGTGCCCGGCTACCACTTCACGGTGGACAGCGTGACCACCGACTTCTGGAAAGGCGACCTCCGCATCACGGGACTGCGCCTGGATTTCGACAGCACCTTGACGGACAGCCTGCGCCGCGGCGTGCACAAGTACCTGTTCGCCGCCGAGGCGGGGACCATTCACCTGCACGGGGTCTCGTACTGGCGGCTCGTGCTGCTGCGGGAGTTCCATGCGCGCAGCCTCGAACTGCAGGACCCGCAGCTGCGGTACGACATCGGCGATGAGCGCGTCCGGCTCGATGCGCCGTTCGACCGCCTGCGCGCGCCCGGTGCGCGTCCGCTCGACCTGCTCACCGTCGACTCCCTCGTCGTGCGCGGCGCACGGGCCATCGTGCGCGACCTGCGCGGCCGCCTGCCGGTGCTGCACGTCGCCGGGCTTGGCGTGGCCGCATCCGAGGTGCGGATCGTGCACGTGGAAGGCGGCCAGCGGGCGGACCTGCGCACGGGCGCCGTGGACCTGGCATTGGACAGCTTGAACGCCGAGGTCGCCGACGCGTACCGCCTGCACATCGGCCGGGTCCGGCTGTCGGGCCGGCAGCGGCGCGTCACCGTGGACGACCTGGCCCTGCATCCGCTCAACACGGACATCCCGCCCGCCTTCCGCACGACCATGCTGGACCTGCGCATCGCGGGACTGGAGATGCGGGGCATCGACATCGGCCACCTGATCGCCGACCAGGCCTTGGAGATGTCCGCCCTCACCATCCTCCGCCCCGTGCTCGATGCGCGGCTGGACAAGCAACGCCCGCTGGGGCCGAGCGCCTACACGCGCCTGCCGCCTGAAGGGCTGAAGGCCATCGACTTCCCGCTGCGCGTGGACACCGTGCACGTGGTGGACGGGGAGCTGCGCTATGCGGAATCGCACGAGACCAGCGGCGCCTGGGGGCGGCTCTCGTTCACGGCCCTGCAGGCCATCCTCACCGGCATCGACAACAGCCCGCCCCAAGGCGTGGCACGCCCGGGGATCGATGCCGCCATCACCTGCACCTTCCAGGACAGCGCGGCCCTGACGGCCCGCTACCACGTCACGCCGGACCTCTCCGACGCGTTCACCTTCGAGGCCACGGTCACCGACCTGCCCTTCACGCAGCTCGATCCGATGACGGCCCCGCTGCTGCGCCTGAGCGTGAACGCGGGCGAGCTGCACCGCATGCACCTGCTGATGAAGGGCGACGACGACCGGGCCCGCGGCACGATGGAGCTGGACTACACGGGCCTGCACGCCCAGGTGGCGCCCGGTGCCTCGGCCGCCCAGCGGCACAGCCTGTTCGGCGATCTGCTGGACCATCTGCTCGATGCGGACAACGGTGGTGGACTGAGCGACCGGCAGCAGCGCTCCTACGTGGTGGAGCGCGAGAAGGACCGTTCGCTCTTCACCTACATCTGGCACGTGACGCGCATGGGCCTCAAGCGCGACCTGGTGCCGGGCATACGGGAACGCGTGGGCACCCTGCTGAAGAAGGAACGCGCCGAGCGCCAGGAACGGCGGGCCCTCCGGCGGGCACGCCGCTAGGCCCATCCGCCGTGAAGCCGCTCCTCGTCCTGCTCGCCGCCTTCGGGACCGTGCTATCGGCCATCACCGGCCTGGCCGGCACCATCGCGATGAGCGCGATGCTCGGCTTCTGCCTCTAGCGGACATGCCGATCGGTGAACACCGGCGGGCCGTCCGCTGTTCCATCAGGGTCACCATCGGTCCATGCATGCGCACGCAACGGCTGCAGGCCGGCGCGCGTGCATGAAGGGCTACCTTGCTTCAACGACCACGCGCATGGCATCCACCCCTGCTCCCCTCCTCCACGAACAGGCCTACATCGATGGGCAGTGGACATCCGCGGCCAGCGGCCGCACCTTCCCGGTGAAGGATCCCGCGAACGATGCGCTGATCGGCCGCGTGCCGGACATGGACGCCGCCGACGTGACCCGGGCCATCGAAGCCGCGCACGCCGCCTTCCCGGCCTGGAGCACGGCGCTCGCCGCGGACCGCGCCGCCATCCTCAAGCGCTGGCACGCCGCCGTGACCGCGCACGGCCGGGAGCTCGCGGAGATCATGACGCGCGAATGCGGCAAGCCGCTGGCGGAAAGCATCGGCGAAGTGCGGTACGGGGCCTCGTTCATCGACTGGAGCGCCGAGCAGGCGCGCCGCGTCAACGGCGAGATCATCCCCACGGACCAGCGGTCGCGCCGGCTGCTCGTGCTGCGCCAACCCGTGGGCGTGGTGGCCGCCATCACCCCGTGGAACTTCCCCCTGAGCATGATCACCCGCAAGGTGTCGCCCGCGCTGGCCGCCGGATGCACCGTGGTGCTCAAGCCCGCGGAGCTCACCCCTTTCACCGCGCTCGCATTGGCGCAGCTGGCCGAGGAGGCCGGCCTGCCCGCCGGCGTGCTCAACCTGGTGACGACCACCGATGCGAAGCGCGTGGGCGGGGTGATGAGCACCCATCCGCTGGTGCGCAAGGTGACCTTCACCGGCAGCACCGCGGTGGGCAAGCTGCTGATGGCCCAGGCCGCCGGCACGGTGAAGAAGATCTCTCTGGAGCTCGGCGGCAACGCCCCTTTCCTTGTCTTCGACGACGCCGATATCGACGCCGCGGTGGAGGGCGCCATCGCCAGCAAGTTCCGCAACAGCGGACAGACCTGCGTGTGCGCGAACCGCGTGCTGGTGCAGGAGGGCATCGCAGAAGCCTTCATCCCGCGGTTCACGGCGGCGGTGGAGCGGCTGAAGGTGGCCCCCGGCCTGGAGGAAGGTGCCCAGGTGGGACCGATGATCGATGATAAGGGCGTGGCGAAGGTGATGCGCCTGCTGCAGGACGCCATCGCCCACGGCGCCCAGGTGGCCACCGGCGGCAAGGCCCATGCGCTGGGCGGACGGTTCATCGAGCCCACGGTGCTCACCGGCGTGACGCAGGCCATGGCCTGTACCCGCGAAGAGATCTTCGGGCCGGTGGCGCCCGTGCAGACCTTCCGCACCGAGGCCGAAGGCATCGCCCTGGCGAACGACACGGTCTTCGGCCTCGCCGCCTACTTCTATGCCAGGGACAGCGCGCGCATCTGGCGCGTGGGCGAAGCCCTCGAGTACGGCATGGTGGGCATCAACACCGGCTTGATCAGCACCGCCGTGGCGCCGTTCGGCGGCGTCAAGGAGAGCGGCATCGGGCGCGAAGGCTCCACGCACGCCCTGGAGGAGTTCACCGAGATGAAATACCTCAGCCTGGCCGGCCTGGGCTGAGCATGGGCGCCCCCCGACGCAAGCGATGGATCGCCCTCGCCGTGCTCCTGGCGGCGATCGGCCTCGTGGCCGTGAAAGGGCCGGACCGGCTGGCACGCGCCCTGCGCGAACGCTCGGTGGCCGTGGTGGAACAGGCCTGCGGACCATACAGCCGCATCAACATCGGGCGGGTGTCCGTCGAACTGCTGCCGGGCAACATCCGCTGGGCCGACGTGGATATCGTGCAGCAGGTGGACAGCACCGATACCGCCTGGACCACCGACCGGTCCCTCCTGATCAGCGGCCACGTGGACAGTATCCAGGTGCGGGGCCTGTCGGTGTGGCGCCTGCTGTTCGCACGGACACTGGCGGTGGAGGCCATCCATGTCAGCGGCCCCCGGCTGGAGATCGTCCACAGTGACCGGCCCGCTTCCGCCAACACGACGGACACCGGGCCGAAGGACCTCGTCACGGCGATCCACCTGGACACATTGGTAGTGGACAGCGGTGCGGTGGTGCTGCGCCCGGTGGTGCCGGAACGCCCGCGGATCGCCTGCGCCCGTTTCGGCCTGCGGGTGACGGACCTGCGGGCCGATGCCCGACCGCCCGACGGACGGCGCGCGCCGTTCGGGCTCACGTTCGCCACCATCGCCATGGCCCTGGAAGGCACCGACGTGGCCCTTCCTCCGCTGTACGACGCGCACGTGGACACCATCACCCTGGCCCATCCCGACAGCCTGCTCCGGCTGCGGGGCATCCGCCTCGCTCCGCGGAAAGGCCCGCACGACTATGGACAGGCGGTGCGGCACGAGACCGACCTCTTCCGGCTGACGATGGATTCGCTGGTGCTGCAAGGCTTCGACCTCCGCGCGGCACTGAACGACACCACCCTGCGCGCCGGTGAGCTGCGCCTCGCGGGCACCGACCTCGATGTGTTCCGCGACAAGACCTTGACCGATGCGCCTTTCCAGCACAAGCGCATGCCGGCCCGCCTGCTGCGCGAACTGCCGTTCCGGGTGTGCATCGACAGCCTGGTGGTGCAGGACATGGACATCGCCTACCACGAAAAGGACGTGGTGACCCCGGCGTACGGCGTGGTGGTCTTCAGCGCCGTCAATGCCGTGGCGCGCGGCCTCTGCACCACCGCCCCCGCGGAGAGGCCGGTGGCGCACCTGGCGGTGGATGCCCGGGTGTACGAGCGGGCCCCCATCCACCTGGACTTCCGGACGGCGGTGTTCGACAGCAGCGACCACTTCAGCGTGCACGCACGCATCGGCGCCCTCCCGTTCCAGGTGTTCAACCGCATGACCGACGGGCTGATGCTGGTGCGGGCCACCAGCGGCACCATCGGCGGCATCGACTACACGCTGGAGGCCGACGAGGACCGCGCCCACGGGCGGGTGGACCTGGAGTACGACCGCCTCACCCTCAGCATCCGCAGGCGCGACGGCACCGGGGAGAAGAACAAGCTCCTGAGCTTCCTGGCCAACCAGATCACGCGCAGCCGGAACGTGCGCGGCGATGGCTTCCGCCACGGCGACGTCGCCATCGAACGCTTGAAGGACCGGCAGATCTTCAACTATGTGTGGCGGGGGCTGCGCGAGGGCATGATGGACACCGTGCTGCCCAAAGTGGTCTCGAGCGTGAAGGACGCCACCCGGACGAAGCACGGGAAAGGCCGACGGCCCGCCGGGCGATAAACCTTTCGGCCCACGCCTGCGTCATTCCTCCGGCGGGACCTGTCCCTTGTCCGCCGCGACCGATTAACTTGATCGACCCAACGCCCATGATCCGGATGAGAACCCTGTTGATGACCCTTGCCTTCGCCATCGGCCTCGGCGCCATGGCCCAGTCCGGCGATGCCGACAAGAAGAGCGTGGCCGAGCGCGCCGCCGACAAGACGGCCGAGATGACCAAGCAGCTCGGGCTCACCGCCGAGCAGTCCGCCAAGGTGGGCGAGATCAACAAGCGCCATTTCCAAGGCATGGCCGACATCCGGAAGCTGACGGACGAGCGCGCCCGCGACAACCGGGAGCACATCCTGAAGGAGAACCGTGACAAGTCGCTCCAGGCCGTGCTGACCCCGGAGCAGTATGAGAAGCTGATGAAGGCCCGCGCCGAGAAGAAGGAGGAGAAGAAGGAAAAGGAAGCCAAGAAGCCGCATAACGAATAAGGCCTCCGGCCTGTACCGCCCGAACGCCCGGCCCACGCCGGGCGTTCGCATGCGGGCCCGGTGCGTCCAAAGCACGATCTTCGCGCCTGCCCGCCGATCGCGGCAAGCCCATCACCCCCATGCCCTCCATCTCCCAGAAAGGCCAGCGCATGCCGGCCTCGCCCATCCGCAAGCTCGTCCCCTTCGCCGAAGCGGCCAAGGCCCGCGGCACCCAGGTGCTCCACCTCAACATCGGCCAGCCCGACATCCCCACGCCGCAGGTGGCGCTGGACGCCATCCGGCACATCGACCTGAAGGTGGTGGAGTACAGCCACAGCGCCGGTATGGAGAGCTACCGGAAGGGGCTGGCGGGCTACTACCGCGCGCACGGCATCCAGGTGGGCCCGGAGCAGATCATCATCACCAACGGCGGGTCGGAGGCCCTGCTCTTCGGCATGATGGCCTGCTTCGACCCGGGCGATGAGCTCATCGTGCCCGAGCCGTTCTATGCCAACTACAACAGCTTCGCGCTCTCGGCGGGCATCACCGTGGTGCCCGTACGCAGCGGCATCGACACCGGCTTCGCCCTGCCCCCCATCGCGGAGTTCAAGAAGCTCATCACGCCCCGCACCAAGGGCATCCTCATCTGCAATCCCGGCAACCCCACGGGCTACCTCTATTCCCGTGCGGAGCTGGAGACCCTGCGCGACATCGTGCGGGACCACGACCTCTTCCTGTTCAGCGACGAGGTGTACCGGGAGTTCTGCTACGACGGGGCGGAGCATGTGAGCGCCATGACCCTGGCCGGCATCGAGCGGAACGTGGTGCTGGTGGACAGCGTGAGCAAGCGCTACAGCATGTGCGGCGCGCGCGTCGGCGCCTTCGTCACGCGGAACGCCGAGCTCCTGGCCACGGTGATGAAGTTCGCCCAGGCCCGCCTGAGCCCGCCCACCTTCGGGCAGATCGCCTCCGAGGCCGCCCTCCGCACACCGGCCTCCTATTTCGAGGAGGTGATCGCCGAGTACCGCCAGCGCCGCGACACCCTGGTGAACGGCCTGAACACCATCCCCGGCGTGGTGTGCCCGCTGCCCAAGGGCGCGTTCTACTGCGTGGCCGAGCTGCCCATCGACGACGCCGACACCTTCTGCCAGTGGCTGCTGGAGTCCTTTGCGCATAATGGGCACACGGTGATGATGGCCCCCGCATCCGGCTTCTACGCGGAGCCCGGCCCTGGCCGGAAGCAGGTGCGCCTGGCCTACGTGCTGGAGCGGCACAAGCTCGAGCTGGCCGTGGAATGCCTGCGCCTGGCGCTGGAGCAGTACCCTGGCGTGGTGCGCACGGAGCTGGCGCACAGCGTCCACGGGCGCTGACCTTTCGGTCCAAAGGGGTGATCCAGGGAGCACATCTCCCTACGAACGGGCCATTCGCCCGGCGAAGCCCCCCTTGACATCGACGAATCCTTTTCCCATAGCTTGTCGTAGCACGGCCCGCTATGGTGAGATCCTACGTCCTGTGGCTGACGGTCCTGTGCTTGGCGCCCTGCTCCACGTCCAAGGCCCAGGGGCCTTATCACGTCTGGCTGACGGGATGGTCCGACGGGTGTGAGAAGGCGGTGACGGAAGCGCTCCTGGCGCTGGACCCGCACGCCAGCGTGAGCGTGAACACGGTCACCCATTCGGCCGTGCTCGCCAGCAACGGGGTCTTCACGAAGGGCATGTTCGAGGAAGTGGTGTCGCCCTATGGGTTCGACGTGCTCTACGCCGTACACACCACCTCCGAAGGCGACAAGGTGCCGCTGGACCCCGAGGACCAGCCTTTCCCGGTGCTCCACGACACTGGCGACCCCGACCAGGACAACGCGGACTACGAAGCGGCCAAGGCCGCATGGATCGCCGCTTATCCGGAGCTCTACGAGGCCTATAAACAGGGCTTCTTCACCAACGCGCCGGAGGAATGAAGCAGCGGATGCCTTTCCCGCCTGCCCTGCGCTGGCTGCTCCGGGCCTCGTTCCTGTGGGCCGGTCTGCCGGTTTCGGCCCAGTGCCCGAACAACAATGCCCTGGTCGGCTCGGCCATCACCGTGCCCTGCCCGGGGACCGTCTCCCCGGCCCCCTGCCTGAAAGGGGGCCAGTACGCCTTGGTGAACGTGGTCAGCGGGAACACCTACACGTTCTCCACGTGCGGGCAGAACGCCTTCAATACCTACCTCACCCTCTACAACAATGCAGGCGGGCCCTCGCTGGCGAGCAGTGGGGACGCCTGTGGGAACCAATCCGCCATCACCTGGACGGCCACCTTCACCGGGGCCGTGCGGATCCTGGTGGACCGCCAGCGACCATCGACGAACTGCGACGACTCGAACAACTGCACGCCGGTGGCCATCTCCTGCATCGGACCGCCGGTGAACGACAACCCCTGCGGAGCCATCGCCCTCACCGTGGGCACGGCGTGCAATGCGCTTTCCCCGAACCCGGTGAACACCGGCGCCACGGCCACGGCCGGCATCCCCGCCCCGGGCTGCGCCAACTACAACGGCGGCGACGTGTGGTTCACCGTGACGGTGCCCGCCGGCGGCTCGGTGACCGTGACCACCACCCAGGTGAACAACAGCCCGTTCACCGACAGCGGCCTGGCCCTCTATACTTCCTCGAACGGCACCTGCGCCGGCACGTTCACCCTGGTGGCCGGCAGCTGCAACGATGACATCGATTTCCCCTACAACGAAATGTCCTCGTCGACCGTGACCGGGATGACACCAGGGACGGTCCTGTTCGTCCGCGTATGGGAATCGAACAACAACCAGTTCGGGGCCTTCAACATCTGCGCGACCAACCTGCCGGGGGATGCGCCCTGCCAGGCAGCCGGCCTGGCGGTGAACAGCAACTGCACCTACACCTCCGCCACCAACCAGGGGGCCACACGCACCACCACGCCCGGCAACCCCGGCTGCAACTGGAACACCGGGACCGCACGGGACATCTGGTTCACCTTCACGGCGCCTCCCAACGGGCATGTGATCATCCAGTCGGCCGCCGGCTCCCTGACCGATGGAGCGATGGCGCTCTACAGCACGTCGAACAATCTCTGCAGCGGCACTTGGTCGCTGGTCGCCTGCAACGACGATACCCCCACGAGCAACATGCCCTTCCTGGACCGTACCGGCCTGACACCCGGCCGTCCCTACTGGATCCGCTATTGGGGCTACAACGGCTCCCAGGGGTCCTTCAACATCTGCATCTACTCCCCGGCAGCCAACCCCTCTTCCGACTGCTCGGGGGGCATCACCGTATGCGATGCGCAGAACGTGAACAACAACTCCCTCTCCACCGGCAACAACGCCGACCTGAACTCCACGAACCACGGATGCCTGCTCAATGACGAACGGCAGGGGACCTGGTTCGCCTACCAGGCGGGCGCCAATGGATCCCTGGGGTTCGCCATCACGCCGGTCTCCACCGACGATTATGATTTCGCCGTCTGGGGGCCCTATCCTTCCGGGTCCACGACGGCCACGATGTGCGTACCGGCCAATGCGCCGATCCGGTGCTCGTACGCGCAACGGAGCACGACCTATACGGCGACCAACGCTTATGCCACCGGCATGGGCAACAGCAATACGCTCTACAACAATCCACGCTTCGCGCCCCCCACGACGTGCCCCACCTGCAGCCAGAACCTGAACGGGAACGGCTGGGTACCTGGGATCACGGTCACCGCAGGGCAGGTGTATCTGCTGTACGTGGACAACTGGAGCCAATCCGGCTCCGCCTTCGACCTCTCCTGGACCCTCCTGGACGCGAACGGCCTGC
Source organism: Bacteroidota bacterium (assembly GCA_018267055.1). Classification (GTDB taxonomy): domain Bacteria; phylum Bacteroidota; class Bacteroidia; order Flavobacteriales_F; family PHOS-HE28; genus PHOS-HE28. The sequence goes on along the minus strand of JAFDZF010000148.1, from coordinate 16,279 downwards.
CCAACCCGGACCTCCTGAACTGCGCCGTGGTGCTGCCCGTGCAGTTCCTTTCGGTGGGGGCCGAGGTGCGGGGCCCGACGATCGAAGTGGCCTGGGCCACCGCCAGCGAAGCGCATAGCGACCATTTCGAGGTCCAGCGGAGCGCCGACAACCTGGTGTTCGAGCCCATCGGCTCGGTCGCCGCGGCGGGCACCTCCCAGCAGCGGATCGACTACCTGTTCGTGGACAAGGACCCGATGGAGGGTGCGAACTACTACCGCCTGAACCAGGTCGACATCGATGGCGCTTCCGAGCTGACCCAGGCCGTGGTGGCCGTGTTCGGCCGCAAAGGCCTGGTCCCCTTGCTGTTCCCCAACCCGGCCCGGGAGGTGCTCCATGTGGCCTTCGACACCCCGGTGGACGGCTATACCCTGATCTATGTGCGCGACGCCCTGGGACGGGTGGTGGGCGGACCGGAAGCCCTGCTGGAACGCGGCCAACGGACCGTGGACCTGCCTACGGACCGCCTGGCCCCCGGCTTCTATACCGTCCGCGTGGCCCTGGCCTCCGGCGAGATCCTCAACGGGGGCGGGTTCATGAAGCAGTGACCCTCCCACGAAGGGTCATCTGTGGATAACTGCCGGGCAACCTGCCGTCGGCAGGAGCGTCTCTTCGTCACACCTTGTCACGTGCCGTCCGATCGCCTCGGGGTGCTCGTCGTAGCTATCTTGATGTTGGTCGTTCCGCTCGTTACATTTGTTCGTACCCGTATTCTATGCTTCGTGTTTGACCAGGACCTAATGCTACTCGTCCATGGGGAAATCGTTACGCTTCCGGACGTTCTTGCCTTTTGCCGCTTTGATCACCACGCTCTCCGCGGACGCGCAGAACGTGGGCATCAGCACCGATGGTGCTGCTCCGGACCTCAAGTCCATCCTTGACCTGAACGTGGGCGCGCTCGCGTCCAAACGCGGGATGCTCATCCCGCGCATGAGCTATGCGGAACGGATCGCGTTGGGCGGTTCACTGACCAGTGCGGATGCCGGGCTCTGGGTGTACCAGAACACGGACCCGCCCATCTATGACCCGAAGAACGACCGGGGCTTCTTCTATTATGACGCAGCGAGCAGTTCGTGGGTGCGGGTCGGAATAGGACGGAACGGCTGGAGCACCTCGGGGAACTCCAATGTGAACGTCCCCACGCTGACGCAATACCTCGGCACTTCCGGCACTGCACCGATCGCTGGCCGAGATTTCATCCTGCGCTCGGTGAACCCGCCCACACCGAAGCCGCAATTGTTCATCGCCAATTCCGTTTCCCCGCTCACCGGCTTCACCGGCCTGAACAATGACGCGCCCTTGGAACGACTGGACGTGGGCGGAGGGGTCCGGATAGGCTCTACCGTCGTCACTCCGGCCACTCCCGAGGGAACGATCGTCTATGGCGACAACTTGGCCACACCCGCCTATAACTGGCATTACGGCAATACCACGGGCACTCCCGCCGGTTGGAAGCGGATGGAGAACGCGGAGACACTGGTCCCCGCCACGCCGAACAACTACCCCAAGGATACACTGACCTGCCCGGCGGTCCCAGTGGCCGGCAGCCTGGTGAAGGGGGTTTCTGCCGGCACGACGAACACGACCCCGTTCCCGACGAACATGCCCGGGGCACCGATCACCACCAAAGGATTCCGGGCCCAATACCTCTACCGTGGTTCCGAGCTCAGTACGATGGGATTGTGTCCCGGGAACATCACCGGCATTGGCTTCACCCTTACCGCGAACGACCTGACGACCTTGCAGATCGATCTGGAAGTGCGCTTGGCGAACACCACGACGAACAACTTCACGGCCGTACCGACCGCCACGACCTGCTGGATCGATACCGCAGCCAGCATCAAGGTGTTCGACGGCACGCCTCTGTTGGCCAGCGGAGCGTTCCCCATCAACTTCTCCGTTCCATTCAACTGGACCGGTGGGAACCTGGTGATCGACGTCATGTGGCAGCGCAACACCGTGATCGGGAACAGCCCGCCCGTGGAAGTGGAGAACACGGGGATCTCCGGGTTCAATCCCACGAAGTACTATGCCAATACGTCCAATACAGCACCCAATCCCGTAACGACCCAGCACGGGAAGACCATCGACGACTTTCCATCCCCCGTGCCCGCCACCAGCTTGTTCAACATCCTGACCACGCGCCCGGTGACCCGGTTCGAGGGAAGCGTGAAAGCCACCACCTACGTGAACGGCACGGCACCATATGTCCTGTATACACAGGCCATCATGCTGGACAGCGCAGCGAACCCGGCGGACACCTGGGCGGGCGGGGCCATGAACTTCCGCGGCCCGGGCACCATCAATGCCAGGGCCGGCGCTTTCGACGGCAATACCCGCCTCAGCGACCACGTGTTCGATCGCTATTTCGACGATCGGGTCAAGAGCGAGGACCAGCAGGCGGCCGCCGATTACCGGTACGTGGAGCTTCCGCGGCTGAAAGCCTATCTGGAAGCCGAACGGCATCTGCCCAACATGCCCTCGCGCAAGGAATGGGAGCAGCGCGGCATCCGGTCGCTGGGTGAGTTGCAAACCGGGCTTTGGGAGACCGTGGAGACCCAGGCCCTCCAGATCACCGAGCTGGAGAAGGACCTGAGCACTTTGGAAGCCCTGGCGTTCGGCAAGGACCTTGACCCGGAAGCCTTGGAGCGCATGATCGCGGAGGTGAGATCAAGTCCCCGCTTGAGCGAGCAGCAGAAGTTGCACCTGATCGATGCGCTGCACCAGCGCGCTGGTCGACAAATGCCCCGCAAGTGAAACGCCGCCTGCCCATCCCCATGATCCGCTTCACGCTCCGCGCGCTTCCGCTTGCCCTTCTGGCCGCACCATGGTCCCCTGCCATGGCGCAGAACAACAACATCGGCATCAACAGCACCGGCGCGGCACCGGCGGCCCAGGCCATCTTGGACGTGTCCTCCACGACCAAGGGCATGCTGATCCCGCGGCTGACCGCTGCGCAGCGCCTCGCACTGGTCCCTGTCAACGGCCTTACCGTCTATCAGACCGACGCCTCGACCGGCTTCTACTACTACTCCTCGACCTATTCCGCCTGGTTCCGCCAGAACGGACCCGCCAATGCCTGGGACATCTGGGGCACCGATCCCGTGAACTCCGTGACCGATTTCTTCGGCACCACCGACAACCAGCCGGTGGTGTTCAAGACCAACAACATCGAGCGCATGCGGTTCATGGGCACCACTGGGTACCTGGGCGTCGGTGCCGCCCCCAACCTCCCCGTGGAACAGCTCGATGTCAGTAGCGCCATCCGTATCTGGCCCCAGACCCAGATATCGGGCACCCCCGGGACGAGCGCGGTCTATTCCGCGAACATCACGGGCCCCGGCAGCATCATGTACCAAAAGGACACCTACATGAGCACGGCGACCACCTCCGATCTCACCACGTGGCCCCTGCTGTTCAAAGGGCACTGGGGGAACATCGGGCCGGTGTCCCCCTATGTCAATACAGGTACCTCGACCGTGGCCGCCCATACCGGCGGTTGGCGTCGGCTGGAGAACGACTATACGGAGGTGTTCAATACGAACTACACGCAACAGGGCACCCTGACCTGCGCCAACGGGACCGTGGAGATCCCGCAGGGGATAGCGGCAGGCGTCACCACCCAGGACCCGATCATCTCTCCTTACTCGCACTCGGGGATCCGCACGCGGCATCAATACTTGTTCAGGGCCGCCGAACTGAACGCCGAAGCCGGACAGTTGGCCGGGAACCCCACCACTGGCGGCTTCTGTGCAGGCCAGCCCATCAACCAGATCGCCTTCTACGTCGGAGCAGGGACCACCACCACAAGGCCTTGGGGGCCGGGGGTCATCACCCTGAAACATGCCGCGGCCGGCCTGAACGACCTTTCCGCCGGGTTCGATAATTCCCTCGACCTGGCGCAGGCCTGCGGCACGTTCACGGGCACTTATCCCGCGACGATCGGGGGCTGGGATGTGTTCAACCTCAGTTCCAACTTCGTTTGGAACGGCACCGATAACGTGATCGTGGAGATCGTGATCGTCTCCAGCTCCACGACCGTTACGAATCCCCCGGCGGTCAAGTATGCCCTGTCCACAGGCGGTTTCATCGCCACGGCCAGCAAGAATGGCACCACCGCCACACCGGTACAAGGGTGCACGGTACCGGGACCTGCGGGATCCTGCGGGGCCGGTGTCGCAGCAGCCGGCATGACCTGGGCCAGCGCCTGTGGCGGTGGCGATATCCCGGCCAACAAAAGCGCCTCCCGGCCGGTGATCCGTTTCGGGGGGGTGGTGAGCTCGATCACTGCGCCCGTTCCCGGCATCGGGAACTATATCCGTTACTATGGAGGACTGATTGCGGAGACCACCACGAACGGCCTTCCCTGGGGGCGCCGAACGCCGGCCAATCCCGTGAACAATGGCTATTACAGCTTCCGGGGCCCCGGGACGGTCTCTGCGGAAAAGGGCATCTACGACAATGGTGTCCGGCTGAACGACCATGTGTTCGACCGGGCCTTCGACGGGCAGGTCTCCCCTTCGGATGCCGACCTTTTCGGAGCGCAGCGCAACCTGAGCATTCCCGACATGGCCGACTTCACGCGCATGAACCGGCACCTGCCCACGATGAAGGGGCGTGCCAGCTGGGCCGGGGAAGGAGGGTTCGGTCTTGGCGACCTCACGAACCAATTGTGGACCACCGCCGAAACACAGGCTTTGTACATGACCACCCTTCATGATCGGCTGAACGTCCTGGAAATGCTATCGGACGATCGCCCGCTCTCCACCGATGAATCGGCCTTGGCACGGGAAGCCGTTCGTGCGATGGCGACCTTGAGCGAGGCGGAAAAGGCCCTGCTGCTCACCCACCTCCAGAGCCGTACCGTAGAGATCCGTACAGAACGCTGACCCTTGATCGCCATGACCATTCCTTCCTTTCCGCGTTCTTTCCTGCTGGCGCTCCTGGTCCTCTGCCTGTCGGCCGTGGGCTCCGCCCAAGTAGCCATCAGCCCGGTCAATGGGGCCGCACCGAACCCGAACGCCATGCTCGACCTGCAAGGGGGGACCACCCGTGGGTTCCTGGCCCCCCGCATGACATCGACCGAACGAACGGCGATCGCCGCGCCTCCCCAAGGCTTGCTGGTCTTCCAGACCGATTCCACGGGTGGGCCGACCGCCGCTTTCCCGATCGGCTATTACTATTACGAAAGTGGGTGGAAGCACGTCAGCGCGGACTCCCCGTGGGTGTTGGGAGGGAACACCGGCACCAACCCCGCCGTGAACTTCATCGGCACCCGGAACAATCAGCCTGTCGTTTTCAAAACGCTCAACCAGGAACGCATGCGCCTATGGGGCAATGGCTTCCTGGCCGTTTCAGGAACGAGCGTGGCGCCTGTTGAGCTCGTGGAAGTCAATGGGTCCCTGAAGATCGGGAACACCACGAACACCAATCCGGGAACGATCCGTTTCGAGCCTACAGCCCAGCGGTTCGAAGGGTATGTGAGCAACGGGGCCACCACGGGCTGGGTACAGCTGGACAATGTGTTCCGCACGCGCGACAACCAGACCTATCCGCTACCGAACGCTGCCCCATGCAATTATCAAGGCGTCACTTCCGATGCGAGCGGCTGGCCGAAGCTGGACAACTCGGCGTTCGGCAATGGTTCGATGGGCGGCACCACCGAATCCCCCTACAGTACGCTATGGGAGGACGGCCGGCACCAATACCTCTACCTGGCCACGGACATGGCCGCGCAGAACATCTGTCCCAATGAAGCGATCAAGGGGATCGGCTTCCAATTGACCAGCAGCGGCAACTTTGCCACGGCCGGCTTCTACCAGGTCAGCATGAAGAACACGCTGGCCACGACGACCCCCAATTTCGACCTGTCGGGCCTCACCCTCTGCTACGGACCCACCACCTTCACATTGAACGCCTTGCCGGCCTTGGGTTCACCCGGCAACTGGACCGAGCATGTCTTCTCCAGCGACTTCGTCTGGGCCGGCGCCCCCTTCAACCTCTTGGTGGAGGTCTGTCACGACAATCAGGACTGGTCCAGCGGCTGGAGCGTGACCGGGGAGAGCACGAACTTCCAAGCGAACTTCGGCCTCTATTGCGATGCTTGCGGCATTCTATCAGGCTATTCGAGCTGCACGTTCAATCCTTGCCCCACCAGCCCGAGCACGGCCATTCCGGCCGCCGGTTCCACATGTACGGGGTGGGGCCATACCGGCGGATGCTCCCTGACCACCACGAACGCCTTGTGGACCTGTGACGGTACCTTCCAATGGCAAGGGGGGTTCTCGGGTGGTACGAACCGACCGATCATGGCCATCTATGCCAAGATCCAAGGCGGCGCGGGCAGCCTGGGCACCGCCCAATACCTCTACTCCGAGCATGGCATCATGGTGGGCAGTGCGGCTTGGGCCGCAGCTGGTCCTGCGTTGGGCCAGAACTTCAAGGGCCCCGGCACCATCAGCGCCCAGAAAAGCGTGTTCGGCGGCGGCGTGCTGTTGAGCGATCATGTCTTCGACATGTATTACGACGGTACCTACCGCCCTGAGGACATGCAACAAGCGATGGCCTATCAGCACTATCCCATCCGCGAAATGGCCCGCTACGTGGAGCGCGAACGCCACCTGCCCACCATCGCCGGCCGTGCCCAGTGGGACGAGAGCGGTCGCTTCAGCGTGGACCAGCTGACCACCCAGCTCTGGGTGACCGTGGAGGAGCAGAGCCTCTACATCCAAGAGCTCAACGCCCGGATGGACGCCCTGCAGCAGTTCCTCGTGGAAAAGCGCTTGAACGAGCTGAAGGGACAGGCCGCTCCGCTGAAGAAGTAAGCCTTTGTTCGATCATTGTTCAGGAAGGGGCCGCACGGCCCCTTCCTTGTTCCCGGCCCACTGGATACCGGACGCCCCGCGACGGATACCTTCGCCCACATGATGCGCGCCCTCCTCCTGGTCCTCTCCTTCCTGTCGGCCTGGGGCGTCCATGCCCAGTTCGCCACCTGGCACTTCGCGCTGAGCCTGGCCCCCAACAGCAGCGGCCAGCTCTATAGCCTCTTCCTGGTGAAGGTGTACCAGGAGCAGGTGATCGAGACGCGCCCGCTCAGCCGGATGAACTTCGTGCACCAGGCCCAGGGCCGCGCGAAAAGCGACGCCAATCCCACCGGCGAGGACCTCTTCTTCAAGTTCCAGGTCAGGGACTGCTTCCTTCCGCCGGACAGCACGGCCATGGGTTTCCATCACTCCGACTGCATCGTCCTGGACGACATCTGGAAGCTGCGCTACTGGGAATATCCGCAGAACGCCGGGCAGGGCGAGCGCATCGGCAAAGGGTGGAGCGCGGAGCCATTGAAGCCCAGCGATGGCCAGCTGGCCATCCTGGGGCGCTACGGGCTGCACCAGCTTTCCGACCTGATCATCGGCGAGCAGCTGTTCAAGCTCCTGCACGACATGAGCGACCCGGCCTGGGTGAACGCCTACCGCCAGGGCTGACCGTGGGCACCGACGCGACATCCCTCTTCGACCGCCTGCGCTCCGGCGACCGCGCGGCCCTGGCTCGCGCCATCACGCTGATCGAGAGCACACGCCCCGATGAGCAGGACGCCGCGCGCACATTGGTCCAGCGCTGCCTTCCGCACAGTGGCGCGTCGGTGCGCATCGGCATCACGGGGATCCCCGGTGTGGGCAAAAGCACGTTGATCGACACCCTCGGGCTGCAGCTGATCGAAGGCGGACATCGCCTGGCCGTGCTCGCAGTGGACCCCAGCAGTGCGCGGAGCGGCGGCAGCATCCTGGGCGACAAGACGCGCATGGAGCGGCTGAGCGTGCACCCTTCGGCCTTCGTGCGCCCCTCGCCCACCGGCGGCACGCTCGGCGGGGTGGCCCGTCGCACGCGCGAGACCATCGTGCTTTGCGAGGCCGCCGGCCACGACCGCATCGTGGTGGAGACCGTGGGCGTGGGCCAGAGCGAGCTGGCCGTGGACCGCATGACGGACCTGAACCTGCTGCTGATGCTCGGCGGCGCAGGCGATGAATTGCAGGGGATCAAGCGCGGCATCATGGAAGCGGCGGACCTCATCGCCATCACCAAGACCGACGGCGGCAATGAGGCCCGCAACGAACGCGCGGCGGCCGACCTGCGGCGGGCCATCGCCCTGCTGCCTCCCCGCGACAACGGGCAGCGGCCCGCCGTGCACCTGGTCTCCGCCGTGAGCGGCCGGGGGATCGCCGCGCTGGCCGCCGCCCTGGAAGAAGCCGCCGCCCGCGATGCCGCCGCAGGCCATACCGCCGCCCGCCGCCGGGAGCAGGACCGCTGGTGGATGCACAGCGCCGTGCAGGAGGCCCTGGTCCAGGCCCTCTATGGCGACGAGCGGATGCAGGCGGCGATCCGCACGGCCGAGCAGGCCGTACTGGCGGGCGAGCAGAGCCCCTTCGACGCGGCGGACGGGCTGCTGCGCCTGTTCAGAACAGTTTCCGCACCTCGTCCTTGAGGCCCACGATCGCCTCCTGCGTGGGCAGGTGGGTCAGTCGGGAGGCCGTTTCGAACACGCGCTGGCTGAGCGCCGTGCCGCTGGGGGTATCGCCCGTTTGCTCATAGGCGATGTTGATGATGCGCAGCGTCTCCTCCTTCGCCATGCGCACCAGCTGCCAGGCGCGGTCGCTCACGTAGATCTGCTGCGTCACGTTGTGCTCGTACTCCTCCCGGATGGTGGCGAGCAGTTCGGCGTGCAGCATGCGCGAGGTCATGTTGCTCTTGTGCACCCGCAGCACCAGCCCGCCCGGGCTGATCCGCTCCAGGAACAGGGTGAGCCGCTCATAGGCCTGCAGCCGCAGGGGCAGCGCATGCTTGTGGTCCTCCTTCTTGATCTGGGCCAGCCAGTCCGCGTTGCGCTCCTGCGAGCGGCTTTGCAGCATGTTGCGGATCAGGAAGAACGCGGTGAGGAAGACCACCACCGACGGCAGCAGGGCCAGCATCAGGTCGAACAACCGGTCGTCGGTCATCGTGGATAATTCAGTTGACGAATATCGGCATCGCCGCAGGATGGTCCTTCAACGCCGGAAGCCCTGCGCTAGTTTTGCGCCTTCCCCGGCCATCCCGCCCCCGCGGGATGCGCGGAACCCGTCCCCGCCATGCACCTGTCCCCCACCGTCCGCTCCATCGCCGAATCCGCCACCCTGCTGATGGCCCGTCGCTGCCGCGAGCTGCGCGCCGAGGGGAAGGACGTGATCGACCTCAGCCTGGGCGAGCCGGACCAGGACCCGCCCCCCTTCGCCCTGGAAGCGGCCCGCCAGGCCCTGGCCGAGAACAAGTGGAACAAGTACCCCCCCGTGAACGGCTACCTGGACGTGCGCGAGGCGATCGCCCACAAGTTCCAGCGCGACAACGGGTTGACCTACCGGCCCGAGCAGATCGTGGTGAGCACCGGCGCCAAGCAGGCGATCATGAACGTGATCATCTCCCTGGTGGGCCCGGGCGATGAGGTGGTGATTCCCGCCCCGTTCTGGGTGAGCTATGCCGAGCAGGTGCGCTTCACCGGTGCCACGCCGGTCCTGGTGCACAGCACGCTGGAAGAGGACTACAAGGCGCCGATCGAGCGCATCGCCGCCGCCATCACGCCGCGGACGCGCCTGCTGATCTTCAGCTCGCCGTGCAACCCCAGCGGCTCGGTGCTCACCCAGGCCGAGCTGGAGGCGCTGGCCGAAGTGGTGCGCCGCTGGCCCGACCTGTACGTGATCAGCGACGAGATCTACGAGCACATCGTGTTCGACGGCCAGCACCGCTCCTTCGCCGCCCTGCCCGGCATGCTCGAGCGCACCGTGACGGTGAACGGCATCGCCAAGGCCTTCGCCCTCACCGGCTGGCGCATCGGCTACATCGGCGCCCCGCTCTGGATCGCCCAGGCCGCCACCAAGATCCAGGGCCAGTTCACCAGCGGCGCCAACGGCCTCGCCCAGCGCGTGACCAAGGCCTGCGTGGAGGCCGATCCCGCCCTCCTGGGCGGCCTCCGCGCCGACTTCCTCCGCCGCCGCGACCTGGTCCTGCAGGCCCTGCTGAAGATCCCCGGCTGGCGGTGCAACCGCCCGCAGGGCGCCTTCTACGTGCTGCCCGACGTGAGCAGCAGCTTCAACGGCGTCATCCGCAACAGCGTGGACCTGTCGATGCACCTGCTCGAGCACGCGGGCGTGAGCCTGGTGGAGGGTGATTCCTTCGGCGCGAAGGGCACCGTGCGCATCAGCTACGCCACCAGCGACGACAAGATCGTGGCCGCTATCGACCGCGTGGCCCGCGCCGTCGCACAACTCGGCTGAGCCCTTCCGCCATGGCCGATCCCCGTTCGATCCTGCACCGCTTCGCGGATACCACGGTGCTCGTGGTGGGCGACGTGATGCTCGACGCCTACCTCTGGGGCCGCGTGGACCGCATCAGCCCGGAGGCGCCCGTGCCCGTGGTGCACGTGACCGACCGCAGCACGCGGCTCGGCGGCGCGGCCAACGTGGTGCTGAACCTGCACGCCCTCGGCGCCCGCCCCATCGTGGCGAGCATGACGGGCGAGGACGATGCCGCCACCACCCTGGCCCAGCTGCTGCGCGAACAGGACCTCTCCACCGAAGGTCTGATGCGCTCCGCCGAGCGGACCACCACGGTGAAGACCCGCGTGATCAGCGGGCACCAGCACGTGGTGCGGGTGGACGAGGAGATGGACGGCGACCTCTCGGTCCGCGACCAGGAAGCGTTCCTGCACCATTGCATCGGCTTGCTGCGGAAGCTCCGGCCCGGGGTGGTGATCTTCGAGGACTACGACAAGGGCACGCTCACTCCCGGCGTGATCGCCGGGCTGGTGGCCGAGGCACGGCAGCTCGGCATCCCCACGGCGGTGGACCCCAAGAAGCGGCATTTCTTCGCCTACCGCGAGGTGGACCTGTTCAAGCCGAACCTGAAGGAGCTGCGCGAAGGCCTGAAGGTGGACCTCACCAGCGGCGATCTCTCCGGGGTGAAGGCCGCCGTGCGCCTGCTGGAGGCGCAGCTCGCGAACCGCATCTCGCTGGTGACCCTGAGCGAACACGGCCTCTACGCGCACAGTGCCGGCGAGGAGGCCGCACTGCCGGCGCACCTCCGCCGCATCGCCGACGTGAGCGGCGCCGGTGACACGGTGATCGCCGTGGCCGCCCTCTGCCTGGCCCAGGGCCTGCCCCTGCGCGCGCTCGCGGCCTGGGCCAACCTCGCCGGCGGGCTGGTGTGCGAGCAGGTGGGCGTGGTGCCCGTGGACCCCCGGCAGCTGCTCGCCGAAGCGGAGCGCCTCGCGATCGCATGACGGTAAAGCCCTATTCGGCCGAAGGCTCCAAGCGCGAGCAGGTGGAGCGGATGTTCGACAGCATCTCGCCGCGGTACGACCTGCTGAACCGCCTGCTCTCCCTGGGCACCGACCAGGGGTGGCGGCGCAAGGTGATCCGCGCCGTGGGCCAGGAACCCGTGGGGCACCTGCTGGACGTGGCCACCGGCACCGCGGACATGGCCATCCAGGCGGCGGCCGTGGCCGGGCGCATCACCGGCGCGGACATCTCCGCGGGCATGCTCGCCCAGGGCCGCGAGAAGGTGCGGCAGGCCGGGCTGGCCGAGCGCATCACCCTGGTGCAGGCCGACGCGGCCGACCTCCCCTTCGCGGACGGCACCTTCGACGCCATCACCGTGGCCTTCGGCGTGCGCAACTTCGAGGACCTCGAACGCGGCATCGCCGGCATGGCCCGCGTGCTCCGGCCGGGCGGACGCCTGTTCGTGCTGGAGTTCAGCAAGCCGCGGAAGGCCCCCTTCAAGCAGCTGTTCCGTTTCTACTTCCACCGGGTGCTCCCCCTGGTGGGCCGCCTGGTGAGCAAGGACAGCGCGGCCTATACCTACCTGCCCCAGAGCGTGGACGCCTTCCCCGAGGGCCCCGCCTTCGAGGCCGTGCTGCGGCGCTGCGGGCTGCGCGATGTGCGCGCACGGCCGCTCACCTTCGGCGTGGCCACCCTCTACACCGCCCGCACCTAGCCCGCGCGCACGGATCGCCCGCTATTTTCGTTCCCTACCCGATGCTTCGCCCCCGGTCCCTCCTGCTGCTCGCCCTCGTGCTCGCACCGTTCCTCGGCGGCACCCGGGCCTTCGGCCAGGCTCGCGGGGTGAAGACCGAGAACCTGCCCAACTTCGACCTGCGCCGCTTCCACTTCGGCTTCCTGCTCAGCTACAACACCAGCGACTTCTTCATGAAGCTGAAGCCGCAGGCCCCCTTTACCGACTCGGTGCTGGTGATCGACCACGTGAAGCAGCCCGGCTTCAACCTGGGCATCGTGGCCTCGCTGAACATGACGAAGAACCTGAGCCTGCGCTTCCTGCCCACGCTCTCGTTCCAGGACCGCATCCTGGCCTACCAGTTCCGCAAGAGCGATGGGAAGATCGCGCGCTTCGACAAGCCCGTGGAGAGCACCTACCTGGAGTTCCCCCTGCTGCTGAAGATGCGCAGCGACCGCATCAACAACTTCGCCGTGTACGTCATCGCCGGGGGCAAGTTCAGCATGGACATGGCCTCGAAGAAGGACGTGAACAACGACATCGACGAGGACATCGTGGTGAAGCTGCAGCGCAATGATTACAGCGCGGAAGTTGGCGGCGGGGTGGACATGTTCCTGCCCTACTTCAAGTTCGGCATCGAGCTGAAGGCCGGCATCGGCATCCCGAACATGCTGGTGGACGACGGCACGCGCTTCAGCACGCCCCTGCAGAGCCTGCGCACCAAGGTGTGGGTGCTCACCTTCACCTTCGAGGGCTAGGCCATGCCGCGCACGGTGGACATCGCGCTGCCGCCGCGGGAAGCGGCCGACATGGCGCTGGTGCGCGAAGCCGCGGCGGAGGCGGCCGCCCTGGACGCGGGCGCCGTACGCGGCGCGCGCGTGCTGAAACGCTCCATCGATGCGCGCAGCAGGCGGCCGCTGGTGCGGCTGCGCGTGGAGCTCTCCACCGAGGCGGCCTTCGGGGAGGCGGAGCGCCACCCGCCCGAGCTGCCGGACGTGTCCCAGGCGCCGCCCGTGGTGATCGTGGGCTGCGGCCCGGCCGGCCTCTTCGCCGCCCTGGGCTGCATCCGCGCAGGCCTGCGGCCGATCATCCTCGAGCGCGGCAAGGACGTGCGCGCACGCCGCCGCGACCTGGCGGCGATCAACCGCGAGCACGTGGTGGACCCCGACAGCAACTACTGCTTCGGCGAAGGCGGTGCCGGCACCTACAGCGACGGCAAGCTCTACACGCGCAGCGACAAGCGCGGCGACGTGGGCGAGGTGCTGCGCACCCTGGTGGCCTTCGGCGCCCCGCCGGACATCCTGGTGGACGCGCATCCGCACATCGGCACCAACAAGCTGCCGGGCATCGTCACCGCCATGCGCGAGGCCGTGATCGGCGCGGGCGGCGAGGTGCGCTTCGGCACGCGCATGACCGACCTGCTGGTGGACCACGGCCGCGTCCGCGGGGTGCGCACCGCCCAGGGCGACGAGGTGGCCGCCCCGGCGGTGGTGCTGGCCACCGGCCATTCCGCGCGCGACATCTTCCACCTGCTCCACGTGAAAGGCATCCGCATCGAGCAGAAGCCCTTCGCCCTCGGCGTGCGCATCGAGCACCCGCAGGCGGTGATCGACCGCATCCGCTACCACTGCGACGTGCGCGACCCCTACCTGCCCCCCGCCAGCTACAGCGTGGTGCAGCAGGTGGACGGACGCGGGGTGTACAGCTTCTGCATGTGCCCCGGCGGCATCATCGCCCCCTGTGCCACGGCGCCCGGCGAGGTGGTGACCAATGGCTGGAGCCCGAGCAAGCGCAACAACCCCTTCGCCAACAGCGGCATCGTGGTGGAGAGCGGCGCGGTCCCGGGCACCGACCCGCTCGCCGGCCTGCGCTACCAGCAGCAGGTGGAGCAGCGCGCCTGGGCCCTGGGCGGCCAGCGCCAGACGGCCCCGGCCCAGCGGATGGAGGACTTCATCGCCCGTCGCGCCAGCCGTGACCTGCCCGACTGCAGCTACCCGCCGGGCATCGTGCCCGTGGTGCTCGACGAAGTGCTCCCCACCGGGATCGCGGCGCGCCTGCGGGGCGGGCTGAAGGCCTTCGGGGAGAAGATGCGCGGCTACCGCACGAACGAGGCGGTGCTGGTGGCCGTGGAATCCCGCACGAGCTCACCGGTGCGCATCCCCCGCGACCCGACGACCCTGGAACATCCGGAGGTCCAGGGGCTCTACCCCTGCGGTGAAGGGGCGGGCTACGCCGGGGGCATCGTAAGCGCCGCGATGGACGGGCTCCGCGTGGCGGCGCTGGTGCGGAAGTGAAGCCCTGCGCATGCGGCCATGCGCCGCCGGTTCATCGCCTCCGGAGGAATTCCATGCACAACGCAGCGGCCGCCGCGGCCACATTGAGCGACTCGGCCCCGCCCGCCGCCGGGATGGCGATGGACCGGCCGGGGACCCGGCGCACGTCCGCCGAGATCCCGTGCGATTCGCTGCCCAGCACCAGCACTGCCGGGCGCTCCAAGGCCGCCTGGAACACATCGGTCCCGGAAGCCTCGGCGTGATGGACGTGCACCCCGGCCGCCACGGCTTGCGTGAGCGTGGCCGCCAGGTCGGTCGGGCGCACCGGCACCCGGAACAGGGAGCCCATGCTCGCCTGCACGCACTTCGGGTTGTACGCCTCCACACTGTCCAGCGAACACCACACCTCCGCGGCACCGAACCAGTCGGCGATGCGCACCAAGGTGCCGAGGTTGCCCGGGTCGGCGATGCCGTCGAGCGCCAGGACCAGGCCGCCGGGGCCCGGCAGGCGGGGCGGTTCCGCGGCGGGCGTCCGCACCACCGCCACCAGCTCGTTGCCGTGCTCGAAGGTGCCCATGCGCTCCAGGTCGTGGGGCGGCAGCACGGTCACGTCCGGGGCGCCCAGGGCCGCGGCCACATCGGCCGTGGCGTAGATGGCCTCGACGCCCAGCCCGGAGCGGAGCAGCTCCTCCACCAGCTTCCGGCCCTGGACCAGGAAGCGCCCTTCCGCCTCGCGGAACTTCTTCTGGTGCAGGGACCGCACGCGCTTGACAGGACCTTGGCCGCTCATTTGCCGGATATCTTCGCCCGCTGTTCCATGGCTCCCGCTGGAAAGCCGCGCAAAATAGCTGACCGAAGGCCGTACGTGGGGAAGACCAGGGTCCATATCCTTCCGTTGTCGCTGCTGCTGGGCCTGGCCCTGGGTGCCTGCAACCCCACCAAGCGGGTGCCGCAAGGCGAGCGCCTGCTGGTGCGGAACACGCTCGACATCGATACCAAGGAGCTCACCACCCAGGAGCTGGGGGCCATCGTGAAGCAGAAGCCGAACAAGAAGGTGCTCGGCCAGCGCATCTACCTCCACCTGTACAACCTTTCCGACCCGGTGAAGACCGAGCGGATCAAGGAGCGCTCGGACTCGCTCTGCGCGGTGGACAACGCCAGGCGCGCGGAAAAGGCCGCGCGGAAGAACGAGCGCCGCAAGGCCCGGGGCAAGGCCGAGAAGCCCTTCGTGGAGAAGACCTGCAAAAAGACCAAGCGGGTCTGGCTCCGCGAGGACGTGGGCGAGGCGCCGGTGATCCTGGACACCACGCTGGTGGAGCGCAGCGTGGAGCAGATCCGGCTCTACCTGTCCAAGGAAGGCTACTTCCGGGGGCAGGTGACGGACACCGTGTTCTTCAGCCCCACCAAGCTCTTCTCCAAGAAGCGCGGCCGCCCCTTCAAACAGCCCAAGGCCGAGGTGACCTATTACGTGCGCGCCGGCCGGCCCTACACCCTGTGCACCTGGAGCTGGAAGGTGGACGACCCGCGCATCGACAGCCTGATGCAGGCCTCGCTGGGCGCCTCGCTGCTGACGGTCGGCATGCGCCTCGACTCCGACGTGCTGGACAAGGAGCGCACGCGCATCAACGACCTCATGCGGCAGCAGGGCTACCTGTTCTTCTCCCGCGACCTGATCGTGTACGATGCCGATACCAGCGCCGGCGACCGGGAGGTGGACCTGCTGATGCGCATCGAACGCCCCCTGGCGCACGTCCACCGCCTCCGCGGCACTCCGGAGGGCACCGTGTACCAACTGGAGAACGTGACCATCGACCTCACCCGCCGCTCCCTGCAACCCGGGGTGAAGGCCCCCATCGACACGGTGGCCTACAACGATTACGAGCTGCTGTACCGCGGCGAGCGCCCCCCCTACCGCCCCAAGGCCCTGCTGAACC
>JAFDZF010000147.1 GCA_018267055.1 Bacteroidota bacterium | reverse complement strand
GGGACCCGCGCGGGCCGAAGATCCTCAGCGCCGAGGACCTGCGCGACCCCGCCCTTTCGCTGCGCGCGATCGCGGACGTGAGCTGCGACATCGGCGGCCCCATCGACAGCACCTTGCGCGCGAGCACCATCGCGGACCCGCTCTACGGCTATGACCGCGCGAACGGAACGGAGACGGCCGTGGGCGCTCCGGGAAGCCTCACCGTGATGGCCGTGGACAACCTTCCCTGCGAGCTGCCGCGCGATGCGAGCAAGAGCTTCGGGCGCGACCTGATGGACCGCGTGCTGCCGCACCTCATCGGCACGGACGGCGAGGGCATGATCGCCCGCGCGACGATCGCGACGAACGGGGCGTTGACGGAACGGTACGCTTACCTGGCGGACTACGCCGCGGCCGAGCCGGCCTGATCCTCCTGCTCCACCCGGAGCTCCAGGGCGAAGAAGGCCGAGTACGGCCCCAGCGGGGAGGTGCGCGTCACGATGGGACGCACGCTCTTGCGCGCGATGGTGAGCAGGCCGAGGCCCGCGCCGCCGTTGATGGAGCGGGCGTCGTTGGAGAAGAGCTTGAGGTAATGCTCCTTGAGGTCCGCGCCGTCCATCTCATTGAGGATGCTGACACGGTGCGTGAGCAGCGCCGCAGTGGCCACCGGCACGGCGTTCCCCGCGGTGAACACATAACCCTGCCGATCGCGCACGAGCACGGCGAAGGACGCATCCCGCAGGAGCCCCAACGCGTGGTGGTGGATGTTCTCCAGCCCCTCGAGCAGCACATTGATCAGCCGCTTGCGGATGGCCACGCCTTCCTCCGCGGAAAGGCTCGACCCTTCGGCGGTCCGGACCAGCTGCTCGACCATGTCGTGGTCGATGGGGCCATGGTGCGCGAACACCACGCTGCTGGCCGGGTCCTCCAGGGACCGTTCGCGTGCTTCATCCAGCCATCGGCGGCCGATATCGGGCAAAGGGAGAGTAGCGTGCATGGACCGATCGTTCGCCCGGGCCTCTTGTCCGCTCGACGAACCGGCCCGGAGGACCGCTGTACGTGATCCCCGGAGGAAGAGTTCCCGCACAAGGCCGGGAACGGGCCTGGACGGGGTTATTTTTCGTGGGGCCTTCCCCCGCACGACCATGCGTCCCCTGCCTTGCCCGCCCCCCATCGCGGCCTTGTTCCTGGCGGCCGCCTTCCTGCGAGGTATCCCGACGCAGGCCCAGCAGGTCACCGACGTGGGGACGCCCCTCTTCGCCAACGGCCCCACGGACTACCCCGCACCTTATGGCAACTGGGCGCAGGGGGCCCGCCACCAGTTCCTCCTCCGGGCTTCGGAGTTGCAGGCCGCCGGCATGCAGGCGGGAACGATCCAGGCGCTCGCGTTCCAGGTGATCGGCCCGGCAGGCGCTCCGCTCACGGACTTCACCGTCCGCCTGGGGACCACGACGCAGCCGTCGCTCCTGCCGGCCTGGCTGGACGGGCTCGCAGTGGTCTACGGCCCCGCGACCTATACCGACATCGACGGCTGGAACACGCACCTGTTCGACACGCCCTTCGTGTGGGACGGCAGTTCCAACCTGGTGGTCGAGACCTGCTTCCGGTCGCCGACCACCACCGCGAACGCCCAGCTGATCCAATGTGCGACGCCGTTCGACTGCAGCACCATCCTGGCCAACGCCGATCCCGCCATCTGCAGCACGCCCGCCCTGGCACCGTTCAACATGACCCAGCGACCGGTCATGCGCTTCAGCTGGCTGCAGGCGCCGCCACAGGCGGCTTTCCACCCGGGCTCCGGCCAAAGCTGCAACGGGACCATCCGCTTCCACGACACCTCCTCCGGTGCGCCCACCAACTGGCAGTGGGACCTCGGCGACGGAACGACGGCCGAAGGGCCCGACGTCACGCACACCTACACGGCCGATGGCGTCTACACCGCCACCCTCACCGTCAGCAATGCCTTCGGCACCACCAGCACCACCGGCGATCCCGTCGTGGTGGACCTCTCCGGCCCGCGCCCCATCGCGGCCTGCACACCGGCATCCCCGGGAACGGTCGCAGGGATCGGCATCACCAACGTGGTGCTCGCCGGCGCGGCCATGCCGTCCGCGGACGCCGCGACCGAAGGCTATGCCGACCACAGCTGCGTGCTCCTTCCGGTGACGGCCGGCTCCCCCGTCGCGCTGGAAGTGACCACGGGCACAGCGACCACGCACAACGTCCGTGCATGGGTGGACTGGGACGACAGCGGCACCTTCACCGCGAGCGAGCTCGTGCTGTCGGCGGACCACGTCCTGCAGGCGAGCAGCCATTTCCTGGTGCCCGCTTTCGCGCCCGTGGGCGTGCCGCTGCGCGTGCGCGTGATCGCGGACTACGACCTGAGCGCCGCGCCGCAGCCCTGTGTCGATCCTGCCTTCGGGCAGGCCGAGGACTACGGCCTGCTGGTGGCCGCCAACACCGACGCACCGGATGCCGGGTTCACGGCCATGCCCGCGCATACCTGCACGGGTACCGTGCAGTTCGCGGACACCTCCTACCACCTGCCCACCGCCTGGAGCTGGGACTTCGGCGATGGCGGATCGAGCACCGACGCCGCGCCACAGCACACCTACGGCGCCAGCGGAACGTACCTCGTCACGCTCACCGCGAGCAACGGTGCCGGCAGCGATCAGGCCCACGCCCCGATCACCGTGGACCTGGACGGACAGCTCGCCGCCGCGACCTGCACACCGGCCACACAGACGCCCTGCTGCGGATACGGCCTCACGGCCTTCACGTTCGGAGGCATCACCAGCACCAGCGGCGATGGCAGCGAAGGCTATGTGGATCGCAGCTGCGGTGATGCGGCCCAGGTGGAGGAAGGCCATGTGTTCCCGTTCGCCATGGGAACGGGCGGAACGAACGGGCATGACGTGGCGCTCTGGGTGGACCTGGACAACGACGGCGCGTTCACCACGGGTGAGCGGCTGTATGCCGCCTCGAACGTGCACGACCCCACCGGATCGCTCCTGATCCCCGGCGGCGCCGTGACCGGCACACCGTTGCGGCTGCGCGTGATCGCCGACGTGGTGGGCGCGGGTGGCGGTCCATGTGATGCCCCGCTCTTCGGCCAGTGCGAGGACTTCGCCGTGACGATCGCCCCCAACACCGACCCGCCCACCGCCCTCTTCGATGCCGCACCACGGCTCACGTGCACCGGCGTGGTGCAGTTCACCGACCAAAGCACCGGCGTGCCCACCGGCTGGAGCTGGGACTTCGGCGACGGCGGATCGAGCACCGATCCCTCCCCAGCGCATACCTACATCGCGCCCGGCACCTACGACGTGGCACTGACGGTGAGCAATGCGAACGGCACCGATACACAAGCCGTGCCCGCGCTCATCACGGTGCTGGCGGACGCGTTCTGCGACACGGTGCGCATGCCCCTCTTCAACGACCAGGTGCTCACGGCCTGCACCGGCGTGCTCACGGACGATGGCGGTCCCGATGACGGCTATGCCCCCGGCCTCAGCGCGAAGCTGACCATCGCACCGCCCGGCGCCACGTCCATCACGCTGACGTTCTCCCAGTTCGCCTGGGAAACGGGCCTGGATTATCTGGACATCTACGAGGGGCCGGACACGCTTGGACCCTCGCTCGGCGCCTGGACCGGGGAGCTCCTGCCCCCGACGATCACTTCGGCCACGGGCGCCATCACCCTGCAACAGCGGGCCACCAGCGCGCAAGCGGGCTGGCCGGGGTTCATCGCCACGTGGGAATGCACCACCCTGGGGATCGGCGATGCCGGCGGCCCGATGATCGCCGCGGTGTGGCCGCAACCGGCGGACGGTCCGGTGACGGTGTCGTTCCGGGACGCGTCCACCGCCGGCTGGCGGATCGCTATCCACAATGCCCTGGGGGCGAAGATCATGGACCACGGGCTCCAGGGGGGCACGCAGCGGTACACCTTTGATACGGGCGCGTGGTCACCCGGCTGTTACGTGCTGACCCTCGATACGGGGCACGGCCGGTGGAGCCGCGCCATCGTGGTCCGCTGAACCCTTTTCCATGGCGCGTTCACTACGCTCGATCCTGCTGCTATGCGGTGCGCTGGGAACGGCGGCCGTGAACGCCACGCACCTCGTGGGCGGCAACATCGGCTACCGCTACCTGGGTGAAACGTCGCCCGGCAGCGGCCTCTACCGGTACGAGGTGTACATGGAGTTCTACATGAACGGCGGCAGCAATTCCAACTTCCAATCGCTGCACGAGCTGCTCACCATACCGGGCAGCGGCCCCGTCCAGGTGGGCGTATATCCGCAGGACCCGCTCGCGCCGGACGCGGGCAAGTTCCGCCTGACGAGCGTGGCCATGGCCCTGACCGACTCGATGGAGATCGTGCCCGACCTGCCCAACGGATGCACCATCGGCCAGGGCCTCCGCACGCTGAAGGGCGTGTTCACCGGCACGGTGGACCTGCCGTTGAGCTTCAGCGGCTACCACCTCTACTACCAGATGTGCTGCCGCAACAACGGCATCCTCAACCTGAGCGATGCGAACACCACGGGCATCGGCTATTATGCGTTCATCCCGCCCACGCTGGTGGACAATTCCACGCCGCAGTTCCTCGGCGTGCCGGTGCCCTTCCTGTGCGTGGGCGACACGTCCACCTTCGTGAACAGCGCCACCGATCCCGACGGCGACCTCCTGATCTTCTCCTTCGAACGCCCTTACAACAGCGTGATCAGCGGCGGCGGCATCATCCCCCCGCCGGACGTGCTGCCCTGGCCGGTGCCGGAAGTGACGTACCTGCCGGGCTTCAGCGTGGCACAGCCGCTCGGGGCCACGGGCCATGCCTTCATCCAGGGCGCGACCGGCCTCACGCGCTATGTGCCGCCGCAACAGGGCAACTCGGTGATCGCCGTGGAGGTGAAGGAATACCGCAACGGGCAGCTCATCGGCCGCACGCGCCGC
This sequence comes from Bacteroidota bacterium, assembly GCA_018267055.1. Lineage (GTDB taxonomy): Bacteria > Bacteroidota > Bacteroidia > Flavobacteriales_F > PHOS-HE28 > PHOS-HE28. Next base: position 6,291 of record JAFDZF010000147.1, on the reverse strand, counting down.
GACCTGCAGCTCCAGGCCATCGCCTGCGCCGGCAACAATGCCGCCGTGATGCCCGCCGGCATCCCGACGACGTACGAAGTGCCCGCGGGGGCCACGCTGTGCTTCGACATGAGCTTCACGGACCCCGATGCGGACTCCCTCACACTGGTGGCCTCGGGCAGCATCTTCGATCCGCTACAGCAATCCCCGCCCGCCACCATCGACAGCCCGGTGCTGGGCAGCGGCACGGTCGCCGCGCAGTTCTGCTGGAACACCACGTGCGCCCAGGCACAGGACCAGCCCTACCTCTTCAGCGTGAGCGCGACCGACAACGGCTGCCCGCCGAAGACCGCCGACGTGGTGTTCCAGGTGCACGTGCGACCGTTCACGGGACCACAGGCGATCACAGGACCACAGCAGGTGTGCGCGTTCGCGACGGGCGCCGGCTATAGCGTCCCGGCCATCGCCAACGCCCAGTTCACCTGGTCGGTGAGCGGTGGCCTGATCTCCGGCGGGCAGGGCTCCCCGGCGATCACCGTGGACTGGGGTGCCGCCGGCACAGGAACGCTCTCGGTGAGCGCAACGAACGACCTGGGATGCGCCAGCGCGCCGATCGCCCTCCCCATCACCATCGCACCACCGCCCGATGCCGATGCCGGTGCCGACCAGGTCCTGTGCCTGGGTGATACCGTCCTAATCGGTGGCGCACCAGCGGGCCCGCCCGGCAGCAGCTTCACATGGACACCCGCCGCAAGCCTCAATGATCCATCCGCGCCGAACCCGGACGCCTTCCCCCTGGACGTGACCGCCTATGTGCTCGCCGTATCGAACAGCGGCTGCACCGCAACGGACACGGTGCTGGTGATCCCCTCCTCACCGCACGCGAACGCCGGCACGGACCTGTCGCTTTGCCTCGGCGATACCACCGCGCTCGCGGCGAGCGGCTCCGGCTCGTTCGCCTGGAGCCCGGCGACGGGACTGAGCGCGATCGACATCGCCGCACCATCGGCCTTCCCGATCATTACCACGGACTATGCCCTGCTGATGACGGACAGCATCGGCTGCACGGACCGGGATACCGTGCGTGTCACCGTGCACACCTTGCCGGGAGTGGACGCTGGTGCTGATGCGAGCATCTGCCCCGGCAGCACGATCGTCCTCGGTGGCGCGCCGACCGGTCCTACCGGGTCCGCGTTCGCATGGACACCGTCCACCGGGCTTTCCGATCCAGGGGCCGCGAACCCGGAGGCAACACCCATCGCTGTCACGACCTACGTCGTCGCGGTCACCGATGCGCACCAATGCACGGCGGTGGACAGCATCACCGTGGGCCTGCTGCCCGGCCCGGTCCCGAGCGCGGGGAACGACGTCCACGTCTGCCTGGGCGACAGCGTGCCGTTATCGGCCACAGGCGCCGGCACCTTCACCTGGTCACCGATGACCGGCCTCAGCGATCCCACCGTCCCTGCTCCCTGGGCTTCTCCGGCACAGACCACCACCTACGTGGTGATCCTGACCGATGGCAGCACCTGCACCGCCACCGACACCGTGCAGGTGACCGTGGTGGGCACGCCAGTGGCGGATGCGGGACCGGACGTGTGGGTATGCCCGGGCTTCGACGTGCCACTGCAAGGCAGCGGCGGAGGCACCGCCGCCTGGTCGCCCGCGGCGGACCTCAGTGATGCGACGGTCCTCGTCCCGCTGGCCTCCCCGCCGATCACGACCACCTACACGCTGACGATCACCGATGGCAACGGATGCACCGCCAGCGATGCCGCCCAGGTGCTCGTGAGCGCGCAGCCGCCGGTGGACGCCGGTGCAGGCGCCACCACCTGCGCAGGGCAGCCCGTCGTGCTCGGCGGCTCGCCCACCTCCGTGCCCGGCGCCACCTTCCTGTGGACGCCCGCGGACGGCCTCAGCGATGCCACGGCCGCGAACCCCATCGCTTCACCCGCCGCACCGACCACGTACCTGCTCACCGTGACGAGCGATACCTGCACGGCGCGTGACTCGGTCGTCATCCTGCTGCAAGGCCTGTCCGCCGTGGACTTCACATTGCGGATCGAGCCCGGCTGCGACGAGGTGCGCGCGTTCCTCGTTCCGGAAGGCCCCACGGCCTCCTCCTACCTCTGGGACTTCGGCGACGGCACCACGAGCACCGATCCAGCCCCCCTGCATCCGTTCCCCTATGACCGGACGATCACGGTGACGCTGACCGTGACCGATGCCCTGGGATGCAGCGCCACGCACACGCATGCGTTCCCCGTGGAGGGCTTCAGCACGCTCGCGGACGGCATCCTGCCGAACGTGTTCACGCCGAACAACGACGGGAAGAACGACGTCTTCGGTGTGCCGGGCGACGCGCGCATCGGGGCGTGCGGGCAGCTGGTGGTCTTCAACCGCTGGGGACAGAAAGTGTTCGAGAGCCTGGGCCGCGCCATGACCTGGGACGGCCGCGATTTCGCGGGCCAGGCGTGCACCAACGGCACGTATTTCTATACCTTCTCCGTACGGGAACTGCAGGTGAACGGCACCGTGCAGCTCCAACGCTGACGCATGGACCGGCTTCTCTTCCCCCTGCTGTGCATCGCCCTGGCGGCATGCGCGCCCTCCAGCCCCTCTTCCGAAGCTTCCGCCACCGCGGTGCTTCCGCCGCTCGGCGCGGACGCCAAGGTGTACGCGCACGTGGACCTGCCCAACCAGGACGACAATGTGAAGCACGACACGCTGCTGATCTACACCACGCATGCGCTGGGCAACGGCACCTTCGTGATGGCCGCACGCAACATGGACGATACGCGTGAGGGCCTGCGCCTCTTCCTCTATCGGCCCCGGCCCGACAGCACCGCCGATGTCATCGCCGCTTCCTCACCGGCCTATGACAGCTATACGATGCTGCCCACCTTCTTCACCACGGGTGATACCGCGGACGGGACCATCATCCTCGCGAACCTCGGCGAGAAACAGAGCTGGGGCCAGAAGGTGTTCTGGCTGAAGGACGGGCGGTTCACGGACCTGGGCTTCATCGACGCCGCCGAGCGCGAGCGCAGGACGGAGGACGACAGCACGTTCAACTGGTACGCCAACATCGCGCCGCGCGTGGACGTGCGCGGGGCCGGGGGCCGGTTCGACCTCACGTTCCACGGTGACAGCGTGATGGTGTACGACGACCTCCAGGGCGGATCGGAGGTGCTGCTGCCCGCAAGCCGCATCGCCTACCGCTACGACGGCACGCGGCTGCTGCTCGTCATCGACGGCCGGCCGCGGCTGCCGCACACGCTCTGATCACTCCACACGGGGGATCAGCCCACGGATCCCCATGTCGGTCACCGTCTCGCCCTCGAGCGGCTCCCACACGTTGTCGCCATCGGTCTCCGTCCACTCGAAGCTCTTGTTGGTGCTGAGCGAAACGGTGATGATGACGTCGCCGGTCTCGTTGCCGGTGATGGTGAGCGGCTGGGCGAAGGCGCCCGTGACCACGCAGGAGCCCGCGGGGATGGGCGACGTGGCGCTGATCGGGTTGGGCACCGTGGTGCCGGCGGCCTGGCCGGAGCTCACGGGCACCGGATAGGGCGGATCGATCACCTCGAAGGCCCAGTAGCCCTGCGCGCGGTCGTCGTTCACCGTCACGGTGGAATCGTGCACCACGTAGGAACCGATGTAGGTATTGAACCCGATGAACGAGGCCACCGTGCCCGACAGGTCGGCCTGGATGGGCGTGTTCACGCGGAAGTGGACGTCATAGTTCTGGTAGGCCAGCGAGACGCGCAGCCATTCATAGGTGCCGGGCGCCAGCTCGGACAGCGGGATGCTCAGGAAGGTGCCGCCATCGCCCACGCGGATGCCCTGTGCGAAGTCGATGGCGTTGGCGCCGCCGGCGGTGGTCTCCGGCGCATGGTAGACCACCTTGCCCGACCCGAGCGGGGTGAACGCCGTGGGCGCGAACTCCACGTAGTGGGCGCTCATCCGGTTGAAACGCGGGCTTTGCGCCCCATGCCCGGCCGGGACCGTGCTCGGCTGGCCGATGTTGTTCAGGCGCACCTGGGTGCTGTCGAAGGCGAACCGGAGGACCAGGCGCGGCGCGGACGGGGTGCCGGGGCCGGCGGGCGTGCCGGCATCATCGTCCTTCTTGCAGCCGGCCAGGAACACCAGAGCGGCGAGGGAGAGCGGAGCGATCAGCGTCAGCTTCATGGGGATCGGGAACGTTCCGGCGAAGCTACGGGTGCCCGCCCGACAGGCCGATCGTGAAAAAAGCCTATTAGTATGCATGCATAACATTTCCATACTACCTTTCGTACCGAACATCCTGCGATGAGACCCGAGGAGACCATCGACCACCCCATCCGCTGGGCGTGGCACCGCATTGCGCGCATCTACAACACCGAGGCCGCGAAGCACGGCGGCACCATGAGCGTCGGCTACGTGCTGCTGAACATCGACCCCGAGGGCACGCCGAGCACCAAGCTGGGACCCAAGATGGGCATGGAGCCCCGAAGCCTGACGCGCACGCTGAAGACCATGGAGGAGGAAGGCCTCATCCGGCGCGTGCCGGACCCCACCGACGGGCGCATGGTGCGCGTGCAACTCACCGCCAAGGGCAAGCACCTGCGCGACGTGAGCCGCGACACCGTGATCCGCTTCAACGAGGTGGTGCGGGAGCACATCCCCGAGCGCGACATCGAGCGCTTCCACGCCGTGCTCGGCAAGATCAACGAACTGCTGGAACAGAACGAACTCTTCAAACGGGCATGAACAGGAACATCCGCAAGGTGGCCGTACTGGGCAGCGGCGTCATGGGCTCGCGCATCGCGTGCCATTTCGCGAACGTGGGCGCCGAGGTGCTGCTGCTGGACATCGTGCCCAAAGAGGCCGAGGCGAGCACCAGGCCCGCCGAGCGCAACAAGCTGGTGAACGAAGCGCTCGCCGCCGCACTGAAGAGCAACCCCTCGCCCATCTACGACCAGCGCTTCGCCAAGCGGATCACCACCGGCAACTTCACCGACGACCTGCCGCGCATCAAGGACTGCGACTGGGTGATCGAGGTCGTGGTGGAGCGCCTGGACATCAAGCAGCAGGTGCTGGCCAACGTGGAGAAGCACCGCACGCCGGGCACGCTGATCACCACCAACACCAGCGGCATCCCCATCCACGCGATCGCCGAAGGCCGCAGTGATGACTTCCGCAAGCACTTCTGCGGCACCCACTTCTTCAACCCGCCGCGCTACCTGCCGCTGCTGGAGCTGATCCCTGGTCCGAACACGGACCCTGCGGTGCTCGGCTTCCTCGAAGAGTACGGCCAACGCGTGCTGGGGAAGGTCACGGTGCTGTGCAAGGACACGCCCGCCTTCATCGCCAACCGCGTGGGCGTGTACGGCATCATGGCCCTGTTCCACCTGGTGGAGGAGATGGGCCTCACCGTGGAAGAAGTGGATCGCCTCACCGGTCCTGTGCTGGGCCGCCCGAAGAGCGCAACGTTCCGCACGGCGGATGTTGTGGGTCTCGACACGCTCGTGCACGTGGCGAAAGGCGTGCAAGCGAACTGTCCGAACGACGAGCAGAACGCCGTGTTCGCGCTGCCGAACTACCTGCAACAGATGGTGGAGAAGAACATGCTCGGCAGCAAGACCGGCCAGGGCTTCTTCTTCAAGGACCGCAGCACGCCGAAAGGCGACATCCTGCAGCTCGACCTGAAGACGCTCGAATACAAACCGCAGGTGAAGCCCAAGTTCGCCACGCTCGACGCCGCGCGGAAGGAGGACGACCTGAAGAAACGGATGACGCTCCTCTACGCGGGCACCGACAAGGCCGGCGCGTTCTACCGCAAGAGCTTCCACGGGCTGTTCGCCTACGTGAGCCACCGGATCCCCGAGATCACCGACGCGCTGTACAAGATCGACGACGCCATGCGCGCCGGCTTCGGCTGGGAGCTCGGGCCCTTCGAGCTGTGGGACGCCGTGGGCCTGAAGACTGCGCTCGACACCATGGACGCCGCCGGCGTGAGCGCCGCGCCGTGGGTCAAGGACCTGCTCGCGGCGGGCAACAGCAGCTTCTACAAGACCGAAGGCGGCAAGCGGCTCTACTACGACATCGCAAGCAAGGGCTACAAACCCGTGCCGCGTGCGGAAGGCACCATCGTCCTCAACGAACTGCCGGACAGCAGCATCGTCTGGAAGAACCCGCACACCACCGTGCGCGACCTCGGCGACGGGATCCTCTGCGTGAGCTGGGCCAGCAAGATGAACACCTTCGGCGCCGAGGTGATCCAAGGGCTCAACAAGGCGCTCGACCTTGCGGAGCAGCGCTACAAGGGCC
>JAFDZF010000146.1 GCA_018267055.1 Bacteroidota bacterium | reverse complement strand
GCACCCGGGGCGGTCTAGCTTCGCGCCCCCATGGCCGTTCCGCTCCTCTCCGCCTTCTACTTCGGCAGCGTGGAACATTACCGCCTGCTGGCGCGGCACCCGAAGGTGATCATCGACACGGGCGAGCACTACGAGCGCCAGAGCTACCGCACCCGCACGGGCCTGGTGGGCCCCAACGGCCCGCAGGACCTCGTGGTACCGATCGTGCGGCGCGGCGGGGAGAAGATGCCCCTGCACACCGTGGGCCTGAGCTATGCGGAGACCTGGGCGCACCAGCACGTGCACGCCATCCGGAGCGCCTATGGGCAAAGCCCCTGGGCCCTGCATTACATCGATGCCATCGAGGGCGTGCTGCGGGAACGCTACGACCGGCTGGTGGACCTCCAGCTGGCCACGCTGCGGCTCGGCATGGACTGGCTGGACCTGCGCACGGACGTGCTGGTGGCGGACACCTACGTCGAACGGCTGGAGGGGCTGGCCGACCTCCGCCTGGCCTTCCACCCCAAGCGGCCGCTGCCACCGGAAGTGGAACCGGTGCCCCCCTACCCGCAGGTCTTCGCCGACCGCCACGGCTTCGTACCGCGGCGCAGCCTCATCGACCTGGTCTGCAACTGCGGGCCGGAAGCGCCGCGGTACCTACGGTCGTAGGCCTTCGGATGCCGCATCCGCCGGAAAAGCGAAGCCCCGGCTTTCGCCGGGGCTTCCAGGTTCTCGGAGGCCTTGGCTCAGGCCCGCGCCACGTTCACCGCATTGGGGCCTTTGGGGCCCTGCTCAACGTCGAAGGTCACGTTATCACCCTCGTTGAGAGGCTGACGGGTCCCGGTCTTATGCACGAAGAGGTCCTTGCCACCGTCGTTCGGGGTGATGAAACCGAACCCTTTCTCCGTGTTGAAGAACTTCACTTTACCACTTGCCATGTACTGCTGAAATGCGCCCCGATCGAAGCGGGGCTTGTTGATCCCTGACAAAAGCGCCAGGGCCTTGGTGCCACAAGGTAGGCCGGTCGACACCCAGCCCCGACGATCGGCCGGAAATAAAGCGGTCCCCGAGCACGGACGCGCCCCGCCCCTTGGGCGGGATCGGGACGCCGCCGTTCCCGCACCGGGACTACCTTTGCGGCGTGAACGGGATCGATCAACCACCGTCGGCCCATGGACGTTGAGGTCCTCGCCCGCGTCCAGTTCGCCTTCACCGTCGCCTTCCATTACATCTATCCGCCGCTGAGCATCGGCCTGGGCCTGCTCATGGTGGTGTTCGAGGGCTTCCACCTGCGCACCGGCGAAGCCGTGTACGAGCGCATGGCCAAGTTCTGGACGCGGATCTTCGCCTTGATCTTCGGCATCGGGGTGGCCACGGGGATCGTGATGGAGTTCGAGTTCGGCACCAATTGGGCCACCTACTCCAAGTACGTCGGCGACGTGTTCGGCAGCGCGCTGGCGGCGGAAGGCATCTTCGCCTTCGCCCTGGAGAGCGGCTTCCTCGGCATCCTGCTCTTCGGCTGGAACCGCGTGTCGCGGCCGGTGCACTTCATCGCCACGCTGGGCGTGTGGCTGGGCTCGATGTTCAGCGCCATCTGGATCGTGGTGGCCAACAGCTGGCAGCAGACGCCGGCCGGCTACCACATCGTGGGCGAAGGGATGGACGCGCGCGCCGAGATCACCGACTTCTGGGCCATGGTGTTCAACCCCAGCAGCGTGGACCGCCTCACCCACGTCTGGATCGGGGCCTTCCTGGCCGGCGCCTTCCTGGTGATGAGCGTGCACGCGTGGTACCTGTTGAAGGGCCGCCACACGGCCCTCTCGAAGAAGGCCTTCACCATCGCCCTCGTGGTGGCCACGGTGTTCGCGCTGGCGCAGCTGGTGGCGGGCCACAGCTCCGCGGAAGGGGTGGCGACGAACCAGCCCGCCAAGCTGGCCGCCATGGAGGGGCATTACGCGGCGGACGCACCGGCCGACCTCTACCTCTTCGGCTGGGTGGACCAGGAGGGGAAGCGGACGATGGGCCCGCACCTCCCCGGCGGCACCAGCCTGCTGCTGCATGGCGACCCGCAGGCGCCCGTCACCGGGCTGGACGCCTTCGCCCCCGGCGACCGGCCGCGGCAGGTGAACGCCGTGTTCCAGGTGTACCACCTGATGGTGGGCATCGGCATGGCGCTGATCGCCCTTACGCTCCTCGGCTCGTGGCTGGCCTGGCGGGGAATGCTGTTCGACCAGCGCTGGCTCCTGCGGCTGTTCGTGCCGGCGGTGCTGCTGCCGCAGGTGGCCAACCAGGCCGGCTGGTTCACCGCGGAGATGGGCCGGCAGCCCTGGGTGGTGTACGGCCTGCTGCGCACCAGCGACGCGCTCTCCGCCTCGGTGAAGGCGGAACAGGTGCTTTTCTCGCTGGTCCTCTTCACGCTGATCTACGCGCTGCTCTTCGGCCTCTTCCTCTACCTGCTGAACAAGAAGATCGTGCACGGGCCCGACGACGGGCCGCCCGCGGCCGACAGCCCCAAGCGCGCACGGATGATGGCCGCCGCGCCCCTGCAGCCATGAGCGAACGCGAGCTCCTCCTCGGCCTCGACCTGCCCACCTGGTGGTTCCTGGTGATCGGCGCGCTCTTCAGCGGCTACGCCATCCTCGATGGGTTCGACCTCGGCGCGGGCGGCTGGCACCTCTTCCTGAACAAGGAGGAGAGCCGGCGCATCGCGCTGAACGCGGTGGGGCCCGTGTGGGACGGCAACGAGGTGTGGCTGGTGATCGGCGGGGGCGCATTGTTCGCGGCCTTCCCGGTGATGTACGCCACCCTGTTCTCCGCGCTCTACATCCCCATCATCCTCTTCCTGGCGATGCTCATCCTGCGCGCCATCAGCATCGAGTTCCGCAGCAAGGAGCCCATGGCCTGGTGGCGCCGCCTGTGGGACGTGACCTACTGTTGTTCGAGCCTGGCACTGAGCTTCCTCCTGGGCGTGCTGCTGGGCAATGTGCTCCAGGGCATCCCCATCGACGCGCGCGGCGAGTTCCACGGCAGCTGGCTGGAGTTCCTGAACCCCTATGCGCTGGCGGTGGGCCTCACCACGGTGGCCCTCTTCCAGGTGCACGGCGCGCTCTACCTGGGGCTGAAGACCCAGGGCCGCCTCTTCGCCAAGATGTACCTGCTGGTGAAGCGCGCCATCATCCTCTTCATCCTGGCCTTCGCCCTCGTCACGCTGTATACCCTCCTCTACCTCCCCCACCTCACCGACCGCTTCCGCGAGGAGCCCGCCCTCTTCGTACTGCCGGTGGTCGCCTTCCTCGCCATCGCCAACGTGCCGCGGCTGGTGAGCAAGAAGCGCTTCTTCTGGGCCTTCATCTTCTCGGCCATCACCGTGAGCATGCTGCTGATCGTGGTGGCCACCGAGCTCTATCCCGTGCTGCTGCGCTCCACGCTGGACCCGGCCTTCGACATCACCATCCACCGGGCGGCCAGCAGCGACCGGTCGCTGCGCATCATGCTCTGGTTCGTGGCCATCGGCGTACCGCTGGTGCTGGGCTATACCTTCTTCGTGTACCGCACCTTCCGCGGCAAGGTGAAGATGGACGAGCACAGCTACTAGGCGTGCGAGGCACGCCCTACTCCACCACCACGCGGAAGATCAGCCGGCGACCACCCTGTTCCAGGCGCAGCAGATAAAGCCCTGGAGCCCGATCGCCCAGAGCGATGGCCGTGCTTGTAGCGGAGACAGGCACGACGGCCACGGTGGCACCTCGCGCATCCATCAGCATGGCCTGCGCACCGTTCCATGATCCGTCCTGCTCCAGATACAACATATCCTGGGCGGGCACCGGGTACAACCGCACGTTCGTGCGCTCCCCCTCGACCATGGGCGTGACCTGATCGACGGTGAGGAGACACACGTCGGTGATCACCGGTTCGTTGAGATCGAAGTAGATGTTCGCAGTGTTGGGTACCGTCGTGCCCGGAAGCAAGCCTGGTCGCGTGGCGATGTGGAACAACACGGCCCCATGGCTGCCAGGCTCATTGCTGGTGCTGTCCGGCAGATCGATCGGATCGAACACGAAGTGAAGAACGCCTCCTTCACAGGTCCAGGTGCAAGGGTGGCTGGAGCCAAGGAACCGGAACGTGAGCGGATCGAGGTCGGGGCTCAGGGTATCCGTGATCACTACGCGCAGCGCCGATGCGGTGCCGGTGTTCTGGAAGCGGACCAGGTACTCCACCTCACGGCCGGTGACCGCTTCATCCGGGAACATGGTGGAGGGGGACACCTGTTTGTCATTGGGATCGAAGGAGCCGACCACTACGGTCCGGTCCACGTGCCGGTTGTTGGTGGTATCCACATCCTCCTCGAGCGGCATGATCGCCGCAGGCATGACCAGCTCCGTGCCAAGCGAAATCCCTCCCTCCACTTGGAAGAAGCAGGTGAAGATGCGCGTCTCGCCGACGCCCAGGGTATCCAGGATCCAGACCAGGTCCGGGCCATCCGTGGTGGGAGGCACATCGCAACCGACAAAGGCCGTGGCCGGGTCGGTGGTCAAGCGGGCCTCCACCCCATATGACGCGGTGCCCGCATTGTGCATCGATACCACATGGAGCATGCTGAACCCCGGACGCGGGGCCCATGCCCACCAGTTCGTGATGCTCAGGTCCGGATGGATGGTATCCAGCACCGACCCGATATCGGCGGAGGTGATCACCGTGTCCAAAGCGGAGATTTCCAGCTCGATCTGCTCAGGAGCCAGGTCGAGGGTGAACGGGCCGGGGAGCGCCCGCAGGGTATGTGCGCCGATCGGCAGGGCCATGGCATAGTCACCGTTCATATCCGTGGCGGTCATGTATCCGGCGGGCTCCGCCACCAACGTGACGTCCGGCAAGCCTGGCTCCCCCATGTCGCGCAGCGCGTTCTCGTTCCGATCCCAATACACGGTGCCCTTCACCACCGCCGCCGCCCGCGGACAGCTCGAGTTCAGGACCGTGCACAAGGGGAACAGTTGATTGGAGCCGGGCGGCACATTGGGCTGGCATACCAGGTCTGTGCCCATCATGTCAAGCGAGATCAATCCTTCAGGCAGATACGGCAGGCAGGCCAGCGGAACATGATCCGCGATGAGGTATGTCAATGCATCAGGCAAGGCTGGCAATCCGGTCAGAACGAGATCGTACAGTTCAAGGATCCGAAGCCCCGGCGGCAACGTGGGAAGCCCTGGGATGTCCAGATCGAACAGCCCGAGCTGTTCCAGGCTTTCAGGCAATGTGTCCAGTGATACCAGGGGCAGCTCACGAAGGTCCATGTAGCGGATGCTCGACGGCAGTTCGGGCATGACGGTCACCAGAGGCAAGGACATGAGGTTCAGCCTTTCCAGGCTGTCCGGTAGCACAGGCGCCATGGTCAAGGCAGGCAATAAGGCCAGCGATAAGGAGGCCAGGGAATCGTTCAATGCCGGCAATGCCACCAATGGCAGCTGGGAGAGCGCCAGCTCGCTCAATCGGGCCGGCAAGGCCGGCAGTGAGGCGATCGGCAATGAATCCAGGATCAACCGGTCCAGCGCGACCGGCAGTTCGGGCACCAGGCCCAACTGCCCGGCGGATCTGACAAAGAGCATCTGCAGGGAATCGGGCAACGGCCCCAGGTCGGTGAGCGATGGTACGCGTGACAGATCGATCACGGTGGCATGTCCCACTTCCACCGAGGTCAATAACGGCGCATTATCGATCGCCACGCCCACCTCCGGATAACCGGGATCCTCAGGCATACCACCGACATGGAGCTCGGCGAGCGCGGGACAATCGATCAAGTAAATGTTCTGATAGATCAGGTCCGTGCCGAGCACCACGGCAGTGATACCCGTGTTCCGCAAGGTCAAGGTGCTTATACTGACAGGATCCATGGGCGGCAATGCGGTCACGTTCGGTGCATTCGACAGATAGATGCTGTAGAAGCCGTCCGGCCGGGTCGGCAGGTCCGTTCCCGTGATATCGGCGATCTCCAGGTAGCGCGTGGGAGGAGGCATCACCGGCCATGCTTCACCGGCCGGATAAGCAGTGGCCTTGAACACCACGGTGCTCGGGGGCAGCACGGGCAGGGTGACGAGATCCACCGTACCCACGAACCGAAGATCCAGGGTGATCACCCCTTGCAGGTATTCCAGTCCCGTCAGGTCGCAAGGCGACCAATCGATGGTCAGCGACAAGGAACTGGGAACGATGGCATCATTGTTCACCGGTATCTGGGTGCCGACCACCAGTCCCGGCATGCGCTGGTTCAACTCGGCGCGGAACTGCGGATCGGGAATGGTCACCATCTGGGCCTGGAGAGAGCCGACGGACACGAAGGCAACGACGGGAAGGAGGTTCCGCATGAAGGAGGGTCGCATAAGGGGGGCGATATTAGCCACCATTCCATCGGCACACCGCTGGAATCGGGCTATACCTTCTTCGTGTACCGCACCTTCCGCGGCAAGGTGAAGATGGACGAGCACAGCTACTAGCCGCTGTCACAGCCCGATGCCGACGAGCGTGACGTCGTCGACCTGCTCCAGGTCGCCCTTCCACGCCTCGAACGTGGCCGCCAGCAGCTGCTTCTGTTCGGTCATGGTCCGCTGGTGGAGCCGCAGGAGCAGCTCCCGGAGCGGCTTGGACTTGAACTTCTTGCCCCAGGGACCGCCGAACTGGTCGGCGAAGCCGTCGGTCATCAGGTAGAGGCGGTCGCCGGGATGCATGGCCAGCGTATGCGTGGGGAAGCGCGAACGGTAGCGCGTGCGGCCCACCGACTGCTTGTGCGCCTTGATCACGCGCACCTCGCCCTGGGTGACGTGCCACAGGTCGGAATTGGCCCCGCTCCACGACACCCGCCCGCTGGACCGTTCGATGGTGCAGAGCGAGATGTCCATGCCATCGGCCATGCCGGAATGCTTCGACAGGCGGTCCCACACCAGCTCCCGCGTCATGTCCAGCACCAGGCCCGGGTCGGTGAAGCCGAACTCGTTCACGGCGCGGTCCAGCTGGTGGCTGCACATGGCCGAAAGCAGGGCGCCGGTGACCCCGTGCCCGGTGCAGTCGGCCACGGCGAAGAGCACCTTGTCCTGCCGCTGGGCCAGCCAGTAGAAATCACCCGATACCAGGTCCTTGGGGCGGGAAAGGACGAAGTGCTCGGGCAGCAGCTCCTCCATCTTCTCCGGGGCCGGGAGCATGGCCGCCTGCACGCGGCGCGCGTATTCGATGTTGGCCGTTCGCTCCTCGGTGCGCTTCAGCAGCTCCAGGGTGCGCTCTTCCACGCGGCGCTCCAGGTCGCGGTAGACGCCCACGAGCTCGATCGTCACGGCCGTGATGTCCGTCAGGGCCTCCAGGAAACGCACCTCCTCCTCGGTGGGCTCCCGGCCTTCCTTCCAGTAGGTGCCGATGGCGCCGAGCGGGTCGCTCTTGCGGATGGGCGCCATCACCAGGCTGCGCACGAACGTGGGCTCATAAAGGTCCACGGGGATGCGCGGGTCGGCATAGATGTCGGGCACCACCGCCGTGGCCTTGTTCAGCATGGCCCAGCCGCTGATGCACGACCGCACGGGGAAGCGGCTGCCCTTCCAGAGGGGGCCGATGGCGTCCTCGTCGGCGTAATAGCAGTAGTCGCCTTCGGAGCGGCGGTCCAGCAGCACGAAGGTGGCGCCATCAGCGCCGGTGAGCTCGCGGGCGGCCCTGCGCACCACGGCCATCACCATGTCCATGTCGCGGGCGTGCGACAGTTCCTGACAGGTGGCTACCAGCCGTGCAAGCAAGGGGGTGCTGATGCTCGTGTCCATGTGGGAGGTCCAGGATCGGAGCACGGTTAGTACGTCCGGGCCCTCCATCAGGTTCGCAAGCGGGCGGCCCCCGGCTTTCAACCCCAAGGCCGCGGGAGCGGTCCGCGAAGGCCGGGCAGGGCCGTTCCCACTGCCCTCCGGGGCAGGCGGGCCATCCTCAGGCCGCGGGCACGCCCGGACGCACCATGGGGGTCAGCCGGGCCAGCACATAGGCACCGATGGCCATCACCAGGTCGCGCACGGCCACGTCGACGAAACGCCAGCTGAAGAGGAGCGTGAGCGCGATGCAGACCAGCCAGGCCGCGACCACATACGCCCCGATGGCCGGCCGGGCCAGCACCAGGATGCCCGCCACGATCTCGATCACGCCCACGATCATCAGGAACGTGGCCGGGGCGAAGGGCAGCATCGCCGCCAGGCCGGGCGCCAGGTAGGCGCTCCAGTCCGTGAGGATGCCGGTGAACTTGTCCGCGCCCGCCACGATGGGCACGATCCCATGAGTGAGCTTCAGGAGGGTCTGCAGGCGTCGGGTCTCTTGTCGGTACAGGGTGTCCATGGTTCGGAAGTGTTCGTTCGGACCATTGGATGGCGTTCCAGGCCGGCGGTTACAGCGGCGTGTAACTTTCTTCCCCGGCCGGCATCCAATGGTCACCTGAACGTTCACGGCATGGAGGCCTTGCACATCGAACACCGGCGGTCCGCCCTGCGCTCGGACCAGGACGTGGTCGCGGACGTGATCGCGGGCCGGAAGGAGGCGTACGGGATCCTGCTGCGGCGCTACAACCAGTTGCTGTACCGCGCCCTGCGCGGCTACCTGCACCACGAGGCCGACGTGCAGGACGCCATGCAGGAGACCTACCTGAAGGCCCACGAGAAGCTCCACCAGTACAAGGGCGATGCGGCCTTCTCCACCTGGCTGGTCCGCATCGGCATCAACGAGGCCCTGCAACACCTCCGCCGCGCGAAGAAGCGTTCCGGGCATGGGCCGTCCGACCTTGACGAGCGCCTCCTGCAACTACCGGACACCCGCATGGACCCCGAGCACACCGCCATCCATTCCGAGACGCGCCGGATCGTGGAGCGCGCCATCGACCGCCTGCCCACCGCCTACCGGGCGGTGTACCTGCTCCGGGAGGTCGAAGGCCTGCCCGTCACCGAAGTGGCCGCCTGCCTGGGCATCACCGAGGGCAATGTCAAGGTGCGGCTGCACCGGGCCAAGGCCCTCCTCCAGGAAACGGTCTGGAAGCAGCTCGCGGATGTGCCCGTGTTCGCGTTCGGCCAGGCGCATTGCGACCTCCTGGTCCAGCGTGTCCTGGAGCGGATCGGAGCGTGAGCGCTCGCACGGACACCCTATAGGACGCGCGGGGCGCGATCTTTCTCCAAGGGCAGCGGCACGATCCTTGTCGATCCGCTGGCCGTTCCGTATCCTGGTCCACCATCCGCAAGCTTGTTCCCATGCGTTCCCGCCTCCTGGTCGTCGCCTGCCTGTTGCACGCCTTGGCCGCCCCCGCGCAGCATCCGGAAATGGAGGCCTGGATGGCCCGCCACTTCGGCGACACGGCGGGGGCCCGGCCGGACCGTGCCGCCGACGAGGCGCTCTATGCCGCCCTGGGCCTGGACAGTCTGCGCAGCGATCGGTCCATCGGCCAGGTGGAAGGCGAGGTCCGCCGGGCGGACCGATCCCTACCGGTGACCTTCGTGCTGTGGTCCGACACGCTGGAGGCCGTCCTGCGCTTCTGGTCGCCCGGCGACACCACCACCTATGCCGCCGACCTGCGCACCAACACCATCACCATCGTGACCACCGGTACGGACGGGGCGCCTCACGCCTCCGTGAACGACCTGCGCGAGCGCGTGGTGGTGAACTGGTACCGCTATAAGGACGATGGTTCACCCTGGCGGGTGACGCGGAAGGTGCCATACAGCATCCGTGCGGGCATCCTCTACCAGAACATGGAGCGCTGGACCGTGGTGCAGGGCGACACCATCCGGTTCACGCGCCGCGGCCAGGGGCGCTCGCCCTTCCTGGATGCGCTGGAATGGCTGCCCTATGGCGGGGACGGCTATCCCTTCGACCTGTTCATGCGGATGGCGCGGGCCGGCGACCCCATGCCGAACACCCTGCAGTGCGCCGCAGGACGCATCGCTGTGCATGCGGTGTCCATCGGCCCCCGGCCCCGGCCGTCCTACCGCCTCGGTGATGCGGTGACGGACACGCGCACCGAAGCGCACCATCCCCTGCCCAGCCGCCGGAGCAATGCCCGCGCATCCGTGGTGGAGCTGGACCCGGTCGTCGCCATTCCGCCCGGCCAGGAACATCACTGGGCCACAGCCGATCCCGGACGGCCCGATGCGCCGGAGGAGACCTGGAGCGGGCCCCGCTCGCGGCTGCGCGTGCACGCCAAGACGGGCTGTGGGGCCGCCGGCACCGTGGTGGTGAAGGTGTGGATCGACCGGAAGGGCCTGGTGCAGCGCGCCGAGGTGGACCCGGCCCGCAGTACCCTGCGCACCAAGGCCTGCCTGGACAACGCGCTGGAGGCCGCGCGGCAGGACACCTTCTACCCCATGGAGGGCGCCATGCCGCTGGACGCGGGCGAGTTCATCTTCACCTACAAGTAGCGGCACGGTCGCACGATCCGGCCCGGCAGCCGATCTTCGCCGATAGGCCGTCCGGCAGAACGATCCACCGATCCCTCGGTGCATCGCGGAACTGATGGACCGCCCGGAGGCATGGCTGAACGGATCGACATCGAAGCGAGCAAGAACGAGGACCACAACAAGCTGGCCGTGTCCCAGCTGAACAAGCGGCTGGCCCAGGTCCGCCTCGGCGGTGGTGAAAAGCGCATCGCCAAGCTGAAGGCCGATGGCAAGATGACCGCCCGCGAGCGCATCGACGCGCTGCTGGACAAGGGCGCGCCCCGCATCGAGATCGGCGCCCTGGCCGCAGATGGGATGTACAAAGAGCACGGCGGCGCCCCCAGCGCGGGCGTTGTGGTGGTCATCGGCCACGTGAGCAAGCGCCAATGCATCGTGGTGGCCAACGACGCCACCGTGAAGGCCGGCGCGTGGTTCCCCATGACGGGCAAGAAGAACCTACGCGCGCAGGAGATCGCTATCGAGAACCGCCTGCCCATCATCTACCTGGTGGACAGCGCCGGCGTGTACCTGCCCATGCAGGACGAGATCTTCCCCGACAAGGAGCACTTCGGCCGCATCTTCCGCAACAACGCGGTGATGAGCAGCATGGGCATCACGCAGATCGCCGCCGTGATGGGCAGCTGCGTGGCGGGCGGGGCCTACCTGCCCATCATGAGCGACGAGGCCCTCATCGTGGAGAAGACCGGAAGCATCTTCCTCGCGGGCAGCTACCTGGTGAAGGCCGCCATCGGCGAGGACATCGACAACGAGACGCTCGGCGGCGCCACCACCCACAGCCAGATCAGCGGGGTCACCGACTACCAGTGCAAGGACGATGCGGACTGCCTCCAAAAGATCCGCGCCATCATGGACAAGCTGGGCAAACCGAAGGACGCGGGCTTCAGCCGCGAAAAGCCCGCGCCGCCCAAAGCCGACCCGGCGGCCATCTACGGCATCCTGCCCAGCGAGCGCGCCAAGCCGTACGACATGCGCGAGCTGATCGCCCGCCTGGTGGACGACAGCGACTACACCGAGTACAAGGAAGGCTACGGCCAGAGCATCCTCACCTGCTACGCCCGCATCGACGGCTGGGCCGTGGGCATCGTGGCCAACCAGCGCAAGGTGGTGAAGAGCAAGAAGGGCGAAATGCAATTCGGCGGCGTGATTTACAGCGACAGTGCCGACAAGGCCACGCGCTTCATCGCCAACTGCAACCAGAAGAACATCCCGCTGGTGTTCCTGCAGGACGTCACCGGCTTCATGGTGGGCAGCCGCAGCGAGCACGGCGGCATCATCAAGGACGGCGCGAAGCTGGTGAACGCCGTAAGCAACAGCGTGGTGCCCAAGTTCACCGTCATCGTGGGCAACAGCTACGGCGCCGGCAACTACGCCATGTGCGGCAAGGCCTACGACCCACGGCTTATCGTGGGCTGGCCCAGCGCGCAGGTGGCCGTGATGGGCGGCGACCAGGCCGCGAAGGTGCTGCTGCAGATCGAAGTGGCCGCGCTGAAAGGCCGTGGCGAGGCCATCACCAAGGAGCGGGAGGAAGAGATCCTCGGCAAGATCCGCGCGAAGTACGAGGAGAGCATGAGCCCCTATTACGCAGCGGCGCGGTTGTGGCTGGATGCGATCATCGATCCGCTGGAGACAAGGACCTGGATCAGCATGGGCATCGAAGCGGCCAGCCAGACACCGGCCACGAGGGAGTTCAACATGGGGGTCTTACAGACGTGAGTTGTTGGGGCGTGACGGCTCGAAGACTCGCCGTCGCGCTTTCCGCTACAAGTCCTCGGCTGGATTACCAGCCTGTGGGCTTTCCGCTGCAATCGCTCACGCAAACTTGGATCGCTTGCTTGTTTTCAATGAATTGAACTCACTTGTTCAATGAGTAGAACAGCAAAAGCTCTGATGGCTCGTGGTCTCGATCGCGATACGGCGGATTCGCTTGTTCGGGGTGGTTACACGTTAGCAAGTCTGAAGCTCTTATCTCAAAAAGAGCTTGTCGACCTTGGCCTTCTGCCCAAAATGGCGACTGAGCTTCTGGCCGAAAGTCGACCACCTATACCGCCAGAGACGATGGCCAAATTGCTGTACGAATCTCGATGGACTTGCTGTGTTTGCCGAGACAGGATGAAATCAGTCATCATCCATCATCTAGAGGAGTGGCATGATTCAAGGGATCACTCCGAAGAGAACCTTGTGGTCCTTTGCTTACAACACCACGACGAGGCCCACACGAAGAGAGAATTGAGTCTCAACTTAACTATAGACCGCATCCGAGATCTAAAGCGGCTATGGCTCGACCAAGTCAAGCTTGCAGACACACAGACAATCATCGGACTCGGCGCGTCCAACCCAAGCAGATGGTTCTATTTCAACCATGCTCGAATTTTCGACGTGTTCCTATCCCGAAATCTTGGGGTAGAGCACAACCGCATCACCTTGTCGGTCATGATGCATGACTTGATTAATGACCTTGGCACGTTCAGCATTCCATCGGACGACAAGCTTCACGTCTACAACTTCGGTGAAGGGTATCTGTTATATCAGTATGTCGCGAACCTGTTCGACCGCATCCTGAACGACACCGTCCTCTTGGACCTTACAGACAAATTCAATAGAACGGATGTCAAAGCACTTCTAAAGCCAGGAATGTTCGTTGCACTTCAAGCGGCGTTCTATTTCAATCGAGAGAAGGTGGCCCAAAGAGGCCCTGGACAGACACGGCAGGCGTACTACCGACGGGATGGCATACAAATCCAGTTTGAGTTCGATGCCTATGAAGCAACGAGCACTTCGGCTTGGGCAGTGCATCTCAGCGGACACAAGGTTGCACTACCAATAGGGCAAGTGACGAGCATTGTTGAAGAGAATTCCAACATGACAATCACCATTAGTTGCTACGCCATTGGTTGCTTCTTTGACGAGCATCCGTATCGGGCTGCGCAGGGAACCATTGTCGGCATCGAGTAGTCGACAACGACTGTTTGTAACCCTCTGAACAGGTCCTTCCTGAACTAGATCAAGTAGGAAGCGCGAGCATTCCCATCCCAAGCGACTTGGCCACGTCTATGGGCAAGCCCACGAGCTTCTTCACCAATTCATTCTTTGCCGTTTGAAGTAACGATTTGGAAGGCTCAGGAGCATCCAACTTCCGCTTGATGTACTCCAAATCGGCCTTGATGTCCGCCGTCTGTTCCGCGCTCACCATTGTTTCGAGCCTAACCAACTGAGCCATCAACTGCTCGGTGAAACTGCGTACCTCGGTTAGTACGTCCTGCGAACCCATCGACTGTGCCGAGTTAGGGCTGTTCGACTGCACCAAGACCGTTGCCCGGTGCGAAGCGTGGATGTTAATCGCAGGCGGGTTCGCCTGCGGATCGTCCTCGCCGTGTAGTTGCTCCAAGTAGCGGCGGCTTTGGGCAGTAAAGAGCAGCATATGCATGCCCAAGCCAGAGGTCACCAACTTGTCATCCACCAGGTCATGCATTATCCGGGTAGTCGTCCCTTCATCGAAGCCTAGATGCTTGCCTAACTCCCTGGGGTTGATGTTCACAGAAAATGGATTCGAGGGGTTGTGCTCGTGCGCCACTCTGAACGCTTCGGACAGGAAGTGATCACGCTCCCGGCGCTGTTGCTTGTGGATGTTGTCCATGGTCTTGTTGAACCAAGTGCGGGCCACCTGAGTAGCGGGCACATGTTTGTAATGTTGCTCCAAGGCGTGAAGGATCACGCACTCGAACTGATCGAGGAACGGCGCATCGCCGCCCAAATTCCGAATGCTGTAATCCAGATGATGCTGGAGATAGTCACGCACCCGTTGAGGCGGCTTCAAATCCAACAGCTTCTCGATGAACTTCTCGTCGTAGTCCTGCACGGTCGTATCCGAAGAGCAAACCTCTCCGCCCTCCACCCTGCCATTGCCATAGCTGAACATGGTCGCAAAGCCACGGAACCGGTTCGGCCCTAAATCGTCCAAGTCCAACTCGCATCCGGGCTGGTCTGCATCCGGTACTATGCTGTACGGTATCATGCCTTGCCCAACGTATTCAGCCTTTGTGTGGCCTGCATCGCCAATCCTTCAGCCCGAACAGCAACCATGGCGGTGTGATAGATCTGCGCGGAAAGCTCCTGCCGTTGCCGACGGTCCTCCTCCCGCATTTCGTTCATCCGCCCAACGACCCATGCGATCAGCACCAGAACAGCGATGACCAGGACGATATTCATTGTCTTGTTACTCATGTACCGAACCGCCGTTACTGTTGGCGGGACCTTGAAGGTGGAACCATCAGGTCGTCTTTCAGCACCAGAGAATGGGGAGAATCTCCACGATCGATCGTTCGATCCTGGTTCGGATATGCGCTGGAAGGTACCTTCACGTAAACTTCCTAGGCCATGGCAAGTCAGAGCTACTACTTCGTGAATACTACGGCAGGCGCCGAGGGCTATTTCTCATCCTACGTCGAAGCTCTAAGGTTCGCTCTGGACTTAGCTGACAGTGATTCGCAGATCACGGGCATCGTTTTCATTGTTCCAGGCTTTCAGAACGCCGAGGCACTGAACACTGCTTTTGAGGATGACAAGATGGCTGATAAGCTTAGAAAGGGAATTGCCATCCGGGGACACAAGGTCAGCCTCCATTCGATGAGCACGTACAGTAAGGGGCTTAGAAGCAATGAGGTCATAATCTGCTCAATGCTTGATGCAGAACAGGCATTCAAAGTAGATGACGACTGCTATGCAAGGGCAATCATTGGTATTCCTTGGCGCATGGAGACACTTCAAGAGTGGATTAACCAATACGATGCAAAAGACATAGCACTGCAGCTAGATTCAGCACCAACCACCCCCGGTACTTCTGTTCCAAATCCCGCCCGCAAACTTGGTCCACAACACATTGCGGTATCACGACTAGCGAGCATGGTCAACATGAGTTCGCCTTTCAATCACCCGAATGATGAAGAGGATGGAAAAGGCATGGCTCGAGAGCTAGCTCTGCGAATGCCTGAACTCGATATAGTTGATCTAAAGCGGTTCATGGTTAATGAACTGCACTTTGAAAACAAGGATGCTTCACTGTTCATGTCCTGGTTTGAGAAGGCCAAGACGGGGCAACGGTTCCAAGGCGGTATGAAGACTATCCATAGGGGCGCTTTCGCTCAATGGAAGAAACAAAGTGAGGAGCAATAGTCTTTATGATCAGCGCAGCCCCCAAGCGAACTTCCTTAACCAACCTGGCCGGTCAGTCCGCATTTCGCGTGAGGGATAGGAGCAAATAACCCGGAGGCGTAATCGCCGAGGACTACTGCGGATAGCCCGACGGCGCGCATTGGGCACCGGTAGGCCTCCCGGCAAGGCATTGCCATCCGCCGTCATCGCGGGTCACACGGCCCCGATAACTGCGTTGCCATATCAGTACGCTGTGTGACACCAAGCAGGCCATCACCCGCCCACCAACACCTTGAATCCCCCCACGGTCATGCGCTTCATGTCGAAGGGCGGGTCCTTGGGGTCCATCAGCTGCTCCATCCGCGGATCGGCCATGATCTTCTTCATCACGCTGTTGCGGTGCGCTTTCGAGCGGTAGAGGATCCAGGAGAAGAGGATCATTTCGCCGGGCTTCGGCTTCACGATCTTCGGGAAGGTGGCCGTGATGCCTTCGGGCGTGAGGTCGTCGCCCACGCATTCGTAATAGGCGAGCGCGCCGTACTCCATCCAGATCTTGCCGGACTTGCCGGCGATGCGGCGGTACTCCGCGAGCTTCTTCTCGGGGATGGGGATCACGAAACCATCGACGTAGCCGGCCATGTGCGTTCGGTGTTGGTGCTACCCGAAGGTAAGCCGCGCGTCCTCCGGGAGCCGAGCCCATCCGGCCTTCGCCGCTCCCACGCCCCTATCCCCGTGGCTACATTTGGTCATCACCCTCCTTCCGACCAATACGGCGTACCATGCATACACCTTCCTCCTTCCGGACGTTGTTCTTCGCCGCCTGCGTGCTGCCCCTCACCGGCTTCGCGCAGATGGACTACTACATCGCCAACTCCTTCGGCAGCCGTTTCAACGACATCAACGACCAGGGCCTCGCGATCAGCGGGGGTGCCTACTTCGACTTCGCCACCGGGACGTGGACGTTGATGGAGGAGGAAGCCACGGAAATGGTCTCGATCAACAACGCCGGTGAGGTGGCCGGATCCATGTTCCTGGACCAGGACCTCTTCATCCTCCAACCGGCGTACAAGAAGGACGGTGCGTGGCATCCGATCGGCTGGTTCCCCGGAGCGGACCCGCAGGAGTCGTCGTTCAGCACGTACAGCATCTCCCCCAATGGCATGTGGGTCACGGGGCAGATGTCCGTGGGCTGCTGCGATTTCCGGACCTTCCGGTACAACACCGGGACCGGAGAGCTCACCGCGATCTCCAGTCCCGATTATGTAGCCGTGGCCGGCTATGTGATCACCAACGACGGCACCATCGGCGGCTGGGCCGATGACGAGCCCGCCACCGGTACGCGGCGCATCCCCGTCTACATCACCCCCGACCTGGAGATCATCCCGGTCGCTGCGCAACTGCCCGAGTCCGGGATCAACGCGGTGAACGACATCAATGCCTCCTCGCTCATGGTCGGCGACTTCGACGACCGGCCGTTCCTCTTCGACCGCACCACGGGGAGCTTCACCCAGTTCGACGTGCCCAGCGGCTACGAGACCGCGACCTTCACCAGTGTTTCCGACAACGGCGTTGCGGTCGGCTATGCCCAGCGCTTCGGTGACTTCGGCGCCTTGGACCGGGAGGCCATCGTTTACCACCCCGCCCTCGGTGCCCAGCCGGTGTTCCTGAAGGATGTGCTGCTGAGCCACGGCGTGGACATCGCCGCACCGACCGGACGCATGGGCACGGCCTATGCCATTTCCCCGAACGGCGAATACGTGGCGGGCTGGGACGATATGCCGCCCTTCTCCGCCAATGGGTGGGTGGTCTACTTCGACGGTCTGTTGCTGTCGGGGACCGGCATCGGAACACTGGTGGATGCCGCACCGACGATCTCGGCATTCCCGAACCCGGCCCAGGACCTCCTCACCCTCTCCTCGGGCTCGGTGATCGATAAGGTCACGCTCTTCAATGCCCAGGGCCAGCTGGTGGCCCAACAAACGTTGCGCGACCGCACGGGGGTGATCGACCTTTCGGCCTTGAGCAGCGGGGTGTACACCGTGCGCGCCACAAGCGGGGGAGCCGACCTGGTGAAGACCGTGGTGAAGCGGTAGGGCGATCGGCATACCGGGTCCCTCATCCACCGCGCACGCCCAGGGACCGTACGCACACGGCCGTACCTTGGGTCTACGGTCCGGGAACATGCATCTCAAGCGCCTCGTTTGGCTCCTGCTGGCCCTCCTCTCGCTCGCCTACGTCTGGCTGGGGTTGGAGGACCGCAACCTGGTGGTGCTGATCGGCCTGGCCGCCCTGCTGCTGCTGGGGCCGTTGGCCTTCCTGTGGCTGGTGGTGCAGGTGGCGAAGGGCCTGGGCCGCGCGCCGAGCGTGCGGGGCCGTCGCTGGATCTTCTTCGCCGCGTATGGCGTGGGGCTGGTGCTCATGGGGTTCTTCCTGGGCCTGCTCTAGCTGTGACCTGGCCGAAAGGCCGCACGCGGTCCTGCCGGCGGCCATCCCTTTCCCCGGATGTCCGTGTGTGCCGTTCACCTGCCCTGTAGGTGTTCCTGGATCGGTCCATCGGCATGGGGGGACCGGCCGTCCGTCCCGATCCGCCCGCTGCGGCACACCGGTTAACTTTTCTTGGCGTTCGGGCGGCCACGCACCGGGCCGGGCACGCTACCTAGCGGGCATGCACCTCCCCGTCACCGCCGCCCTGCTCATCGGCCAAGGCGTGGCCGCCGCCGCGCCGGCGCTGCCCGCACCCGAAAGCGCCTGCATCGCCGAGGCCATGCGCGCCGCGGACCACTTGGGCGCCGGGTTCTGGCCAGGCTGGTCCACCGCCCCCTTCGCGGTGCTGCTGGTCACCGACAGCGTGGAATTCCTCCTGACCCACCCCGCCCCTTCCCCGGAATTCGTCCCCACCGGCGAGCGCTTCCGGGAGGCACCCGTGCACTGCCGCCCGCGCGTATTCCCCGTGGGGCTGCAGGCCACCATGCCCGCCGTGGGCGGCGTGCCCACCATCGTCATCGGCACCCTGGCCAATACCGGGCTGTCCCCGGCGGAATGGACGGTGACCCTGCTGCACGAGCATTTCCACCAGGTGCAGATGGGCGCCCCGGACTACTTCGCCGGCGTGGAGGCGCTCGGCCTCTCCGGCGGGGACCCCAGCGGCCGCTGGATGCTCGACTACCCCTTCCCCTATGCGGACGCCCGCGTGGCGGCGGCCCTTGCCGCCTACCAGCTCGCCCTCGGCGCGGCCCTGGTGGCCCCGGACGTGCCCGCCGCCCTGGCCGCCTGCGCCGAGGCCCGGGCCGCGCTCTACGCCCTGCTTGCGCCGCCCGATGCCCGCTACCTCGCCTTGCAGCTCTGGCAGGAAGGCTTCGCCCGGTACATCGAGCACCGGGCCCTGCACCACCTGGCGCGCCAGGGCTGGCAGTG
>JAFDZF010000145.1 GCA_018267055.1 Bacteroidota bacterium | reverse complement strand
TCGCCCGTGTCGATGATCACCTTCGGGTGCCGCGCCAGCAGGCGGTAATGTTCCACGCTGCCGAAGTAGAAGGCGGAGAGGAGCGGAACGGCCATGGGGGCGCGAAGCTAGACCGCCCCGGGTGCCCGGCGGGGATCAGTGGAGCAGGCCGTACAGGAAGCGGCCGAAGGCGTGGCCGCGCTCGAAGATCACCAGGGCGCTGCCGGCCACGAGGAAGCCGAGGAACGCATGCCGCAAGGTCCGGCGGGGAGGGGAGCGATGGTCCATCATCCGTGGTGCGATCGGGTGCGGGCAAGCTAGGCCGCTGCGGCCGGTGCGAAGGGCGCCGGGGGACCGATGGCCGGAAGCGTGCCCGATGGGGCGGGCCGAACGCGGGGAGTCGTTGCTTTGCACCATGCGCCCGATCCCCGGTCCCCTGGCCCTGTTCGCCGTCCTGTGCTTCGCCTGCAACCCGCCGCTGCCGCCCGAGATGGAGGAGGGCGATGTCCCGAAGAAGGAGGAGCCCCGGAAGAAAGCGCAGCCGGCCGCGCCGAAGAAGGCGGTGGAGAAGGCGCCGGCGACCTACACGGGCTTCTACGCCGGAACGCTCCCGTGCGCGGATTGCCCCGGCATCCGGACCGAGCTCTGGGTGCGCCCCGACAGCACCTTCATCCTCGGTCAGCGCTACATCGACCGCGACAGCATGCCTTTCGCGCAGTTCGGGAAGTGGTACGTGGTGGACGGCGTGCTGGCGGTGGGCTCCGGCACCGACAAGCCCGAGTTCTGGAAACCGACGCCGAAGGGCCTGGTGAACGTGGATGAAGCGGGGGAGGAATGGGCCGTGGGTCCCAAGATGGCGCTGGACCGGCAGGGCAAGGCCCGCGCGGTGCCGGTGATGCATGTCACGGGCGCCTATGTCTTCGAGGAGGGATCGCACAGCTTCACCCCGTGCGGGTCGCACCGCACGTACCCCCTGGCCGTCAGCGGGGGCGACCTGGGCCTGGAGAAGCGCTACACCAAGCGCTTCAAGAAGAAGGGTGGCCGGCTGATCGTGGAGCTGGAAGCCTCGATAGGCACGGCCGAGGCGCAGGAGGGCGCCGCGAAGGACGAGTACGTGTTCCCGAAGAAGCTGGTGCGCGTGCTCGACGCCACCGCGTGCCCCTAGGCGGCTGCGGTCCCTGGGCGCCCCATCATCGCTCCGCGACCCATGCGCGCAGCTGCGCCTCAAGGGTCCTGGCCTGCTCCGGCAACAGCGCCTGCATGCGCTGGTAGCCTTCCCGGGGCACCACCACGAGCCGCCCTTCGCCCGCCCGGGCGGACGCCTGCAGGACGTCCGCGCTGTGGTCGGTGACGATCCGGCGCAATTGCGCTTCCAAGGCCCGCGCGCGCGCCGGGTCCAGGTAGGCCACGCGCTGGTCCTTGCCCTCCTCGTTCGCCAGTACGTAGCAGGCCCCGCGTTCCCGGATGGTGGCATAGAAGGAGGCTTCCGCGCCCGCCGCCGGAAGGTGCTGCCGCAGCTGCTCCCGGAGGGCATGCGCCTGGGCGGGGGAGAGCGGCAGGGTGTTGAACCGGTCGCCCGGCTCCTGGACCTGGATGCGGCCCGCATCGTCCATCAGGAACACATCGAAGACGGCGCCGCTGTCCGGTGGCGACACCAGCTTGCACAGCCTGTCGCTCCATTCCTTCGCCTGGCCTGGAGGCATCGACCGCAGCATCCGCCGCGTGCCATCGATGTCCTGCACATCGATGCGCCCCGACCCGGCCTGGACGGAGGCGGAGAAAGGGACGTCCTCGGTGGCGGCGAACAGCCGGAACACATCCCCACGCCAGGCGGTGGCCTGCGCCGCCGTCAGCAGGGTGCCGTACCGCTCCCCGTCCTGGTACCAGATGATCTCGGCCTGGGCCGGGCTGATGACCGAGGCGCACAGGGTGATCGAGTCCGCCGTCGGGTCGTAGGTCCGGACCAGCGTGTGCAGGCGGTCCGCCCACGTCCGCTGCTGGTCGGGGGCGAGGACGGCCACCAGGTGCTGGTCGCCCTTCTCACCGAACACGACCAGCTGCCCGGCATCGTCCTGGATGACCACGCCGAACGGTGCTGGATCGCCGGCTTCCGGGGGAGCGGCCTGTCCGCCCATGCTGGTATCGATCACCGTGATGACCGTGGGCGGTGAGATCCACCGGACGCCCTCGATCGTGGCCCGCAGCTCCGGCACCACCAGCCGGCCAGGACGTGTCGCTTTCACGACGTACCGGAGGGTCCGTTCCGGGGTGGCCGTCCCATCGGCCAGCGCGGTGGCCTCTTCCTGGAAAGGGCCGCGCAGGATGGACAGGCCGCCCAGGTCCAGGGGGCGCTGCTCATCCACCCGCCCGTGCATCGTCCACGTCAGCGTGAACGCCTGGCCCACCCGGACGCTGTCCGGCAGGTCGTCCACGGTGATCCGCCCGTGCTGGGCCAGGAGCGTGGTGGCCAGAGCGGATGCGAGCGTGGAGAGCGTGCGGCGCATGGCGCGAAGATCGTGCGGTCCCGGTCCGTACATCAGATGCGGAAGCCGGGGCGGACGTTGCCCGGCGGACCGGAACGGGCCGTTGGCCGCACCTTGCGCGCGGCCGGAAGCTCACTTCCCGATGCAGAAGCGGGAGAAGATGCTGCCCAGCAGATCGTCCGGGGTGATCTTCCCCGTGATGCTGCCCAGGTGGTGCTGGGCCCGGCGCAGGTCGGTGGCCAGCAGCTCGCCGCTGATCCGCCGCTCGATGCCGTCCTTGGCCGCCAGCAAGGCTTCGCGGGCATGCGTTAGCGCTTCCACGTGGCGGGCGTTGGTCACCACGATGTCGCCGCCGCGGTCCAGGGCGTTCACATGCTCCAGGAACACCTCCTTCAGCCGTTCCAGCCCTTCGCCCCGTTTCGCGGAGATGGCGAGCGTCCGCCGCGGGCGCACCGTGGCCAGGTCGGATTTGTTGAGCACCGGCACGATCACCGGGCCCGCCTGGCCGGTGGGCAGGCCTTCGCCGATGCGGTCGCGCAGCAGCCGGGCCTGCGTGGCGAAGGCGTCCTCGCTCGCGGTGCCGGCATCGCCCAGCAGCACCACGAGGCTCGCTTCGGCGGCCTTCTTGTAGCTGCGCTCGATGCCCAGCTTCTCCACGGTGTCGGTGGTGCTGCGGATCCCCGCCGTGTCGATGAAGCGGAACAGCACGCCCCCGATGGTGATGGTCTCCTCCACGGTGTCGCGCGTGGTGCCGGGGATGTCGCTCACGATGGCGCGGTCCTCCTGGAGCAGGGCGTTCAGCAGGGTGCTCTTGCCGCTGTTGGGCGCGCCGACGATGGCCACCGGCACGCCCTGCTTCACGGCGTTGCCATAGCGGAAGCTGGCGATCAGGTGGTCGCAGATGCCCACGATCTCGTCCAGCAGGCGCAGGAGCTCGGTGCGGTCGGCGAACTCCACGTCCTCTTCGCCGAAGTCGAGCTCCAGCTCCACCAGGGCGCTGAGGCTGATGAGCTGCTCGCGCAGGTCCTCGATGCGCTTGCTGTAGCCGCCGCGCAGCTGCTGCAGCGCCAGGGTGTGCGCGGCCGCGCTCTGGCTGGCGATGAGGTCGGCCACGGCCTCGGCCTGGCTGAGGTCCAGCTTGCGGTTCAGGAAGGCCCGCAGGGTGAACTCGCCGGGGCGCGCCAGTCGGGCGCCCTGCCGCATCAGCGCCTCGAGCAGCCGCTGTTGGATGTAGGGCGAGCCGTGCACGGCGATCTCGGCCACGTCCTCGCCGGTGTAGCTGTGCGGGCCGGGGAAGAAGGTGACCAAACCCTCGTCGATGGGGGTGTCGTGGTCCCGCAGGCGCACGAACACGGCCTCCCGCGCCGGGGGCGCGATCAGCAGGGCGGGCGCCACGGCCCGGAGGATGGGTGCGGTGTCCGGGCCGCTCAGGCGCACCACGGCGATGGCCCCGGTACCCGGCGGCGTGGAGATGGCGCAGATGGTGTCGTAGTCGAGCACGGGCGCAAAGGTGGGGCGCGGCCCTCCGACTTCGCTCCGCCCGGCCCGGTGCCGTGTGCGGAACGCGGGGGCGGGGAGGGCATCGCCCTGGAATTGCGGACCTTTGCCCCCGCAACAGCGACCCCACATGGCGACCAAGGAGCGGAGTGCGTACGATCGGCTCCCGTACCCCACGGTGATCGTGGTGGGCGGCGGCTTCGGCGGATTGGAGGTGGTGCAGCGCCTGGCCAGGAAGCCCTTCAAGGTGCTGCTGATCGACAAGCAGAACCACCACTGCTTCCAGCCGCTGCTGTACCAGGTGGCCACCGCCAGCCTCAGCGCCGACAGCATCGCGCATCCCTTCCGCCGCACCGTGGCGCCCATGCCCAACGTGGCCTTCCGCATGGCCAACGTCACCGCCGTGCTGCCGCAGGAGAACGCGATCGAGACGGACCACGGCCGCTTCACCTACGACATCCTGGTCATCACCACGGGCAGCACCACCAACTTCTTCGGCAACCGGCCGGTGGAGGACGAGGCCATGCAGTTGAAGAGCATCAGCCAGGCGCTCGACATCCGCAGCGATTTCCTCCAGGATTTCGAGGCGGCGCTCTACCTGGACAAGGACGAGCACGCCCAGCGCCGCCAGCTGAACTTCGTGATCGTGGGGGCGGGGCCCACCGGGGTGGAACTGGCCGGCGCCATGGCGGAGATCCGCAAGACGGTGCTGAAGCACGAATACCGCGAGATGGACAGCGAGCGCATGCAGATCCACCTGGTGGACAGCAACGACGCGGTGCTGCGCTCCTTCTCCCAGCGCTCGCAGGAACGCGCCCTCCGCTACCTGCAGGGCATGGGGGTGAAGGTGCGGTTCGGCCAGCGCGTCACGGGCTACGATGGCGAGCGCCTCACCTTCCTGGACGGCAGCACCATGGACACCAACACGGTGATCTGGGCGGCCGGCGTGAAGGGGCAGTGCCTTCCCGGGCTCGAGCCGGCGTTCAACACGCGGGCCAACCGCCTGAACGTGGACGCCTTCAACCAGGTGGAAGGCCAGGGGAACATCTACGCCATCGGCGACGTGGCCCTGATGACCAGCGATCCGAAATGGCCCCACGGCCATCCGCAGGTGGCGCCCGCCGCCATCCAGCAGGGGCGGCACCTGGCGAAGAACCTGCTGCGCGCGCAGGCCGGGCGCGTGCCCTTCACCTATGTGGACAAGGGCTCCATGGCCACCATCGGGCGGTACAAGGCCGTGGTGGACGTGGGCCGCATCCACTTCGGCGGGGCCATCGCCTGGCTGGCCTGGATCTTCGTGCACGTGATGAGCCTGGTGAGCTTCCGCAGCCGCGCGATGGTGCTCTTCAACTGGGCCTGGAAATACCTGAGCTGGAAGAACACCATCCGCATCATCGTGCGGCCGTACGTGCGCAAGGCCACGGTGACCGAGCAGGAGGTGGCCGCTCCCGCATCCGCCTGAACGGGCCCGCATGACCACGCCGCAACTGATCGCCCAGCATTTCCGCCAGGTGCAGACCGGCGGCAACTGGACCAGCGTGAACCTGCGCGACACGCTCGCCGACGTCACGTGGGAGCAAGCCACCGCGAAGGTCCCGTCGTTCAATACGATCGGCGCACTGGTGTACCACATCCACTACTATGTCGGCCTGCTGGTGCGGGTGCTCGAGGGCGGGCCGCTGGACGGGCATGACCGGTTCAGCTACGACCATCCGCCGATCGCTTCCGCTGCGGACTGGCAGCAGCTGCTCGACCGCTCCCGTGCGGATGCGGAACGCTTCGCTGAGCTGGTGGAGCGATTGCCGGAAGCCCGCCTCGCCGAGCACGTGGCCGATCCCAAGTACGGAACGTGGCACCGCAACCTGCTCGGGGTCGTCGAGCACACGCACTACCACCTGGGGCAGATCGTGCTGCTGAAGAAGATGCTGGCCGCGCGGTCCTCGGGGTAGGAGCAGGGGCAAGGGGGCAGGAGGCAAGGGCAGTCGGCATCCACGCTTTGCTTTTGCCTCCCGCTCTATGCTCCTTTTCCGGCAAGTAGCTTCGCCCGCATGGACCGCCGCCTCCTCATCCTCTGGCTCACGATCTTCATCGACCTGCTGGGGTTCACGCTCTTCATCCCCGTGATGCCCTATTTCGGGGAGCGCGTGGGGGCGTCCGATCTGGAGGTGATGATCTCGGCGGCGGTGTTCTCCGCGCTGGTGTTCCTCTTTTCGCCCATCTGGGGCTCGGTGAGCGATCGCCGGGGCCGCCGCCCGGTGATCATGGTCTCCATCGTCATCAGTGCCATCAGCTATGTGGTGTTCGCCCACGCCACCGCCGTGTGGCTGCTCTTCCTGTCGCGCATCCTCACCGGCATCGGGTCGGGCAACATCGCTGCTGCGCAGGCCTATGTGAGCGACATCACACC
>JAFDZF010000144.1 GCA_018267055.1 Bacteroidota bacterium | reverse complement strand
GACCGAGCGACCCGGCGGACATGAGCATCGTGTACGCCATCTCCTCGGAACGCCTCGGCCTGAAAGGGCTCCTGGTGAACGCCTATGGCACGTACGCGTCCAGCGTGGTGCAGCGGATGGTGAACGACCTGGAGGCCCATCCCGATGAGGACCGGCGCGTGCATCCGGTGCAGGCCGCTCTGTCCGGCGCGAACGTGAAGGTGTGAGGGGAGGCCCTGCCGGGATCCGGGGATCCCTTATCCGAACAAGCCGTCCAAAGAGCGAGGGGGATCCTCCCTAGATTGGCCGCTCAACGATCGGCCCGACGTGGAGTGGTCAAAGCGGACGGAGCAGGGAGCCTTGGTGATCGCGGTCGTCTGGGCGGTGTCCACCCTCGTTCTGCGTGTCGTCTCGAACGGCATCGTGGAGATGGGCGATGGGATCCAACATTACATGCAGGCCCGCTATTGCTGGGCGCATCCTGAGCTATTGCTGGATCTCTGGGGCAAGCCGCTGTTCATGCTGCTGGCCTCCCCCTTCGCGCAACTGGGGCATCCGGGCATGGTGGTCTTCAATGCGATGCTGTCGGTGTGTACGTGCGGGCTCGCCTTGGGCATCCTGCGACGGGCGGGATACACTGCGCAACTGCTGTTCCCATTGCTGGTGTTGCTCGCCCCGCTCTACCTGTTGATGGTATTGGGCGGCATGACGGAGATCCTGTTCGGGACATTGACCGTGCTTACGGTAGCGCTGCTCCGGACGCAGCGTTATGCGATGGCGGCGGTCGTCGCATCCCTTACGCCGTTCTCCCGGCCGGAGTACGTGGCCTTTCTTCCTTTCGTAGCGTTATGGCTGGTCCGGATCAAGCATTGGCGGGCCTTGCCCTGGTGCATTGCGGGCTGGGTCATCTACGGGGCCATCATGTGGCGGGTGGAAGGGGATCCTCTTTGGTTCTGGACACATGGCCCCTATCGGTCGGGCCCAAGCGTCTATGGCTCCGGGGACCTGCTGCAGTTCGTGCGGGGGGCACCGCAGGTCTTCGGCTGGCCGCTGCTTCTGCTGTTCCTGGTGGCGCTGGTCATCTGGTATCCGGTCCAGCGGCGGGATGCGGATGAACGCCCCATGCACCGGCTCCTGCTCGTTGTAGCGGCCCTGCCCGTGCTGTCCGTGTTGGTCCTGCACAGCTATATCTGGTGGCGCGGCATCCATGCATCCGCCGGTCTGCTGCGGGTCGCCGTCACCGTCGTTCCTCTGGCGGCCTTGTTCGCGCTGCATACGGTGGCGCGCGCGGTAGTGGTCCGGCCGGCGTTGCTCCACGGGCGCCTGGCGAAGCGGCGTGTGCTGCTGGGCACGGCCCTCGTGCTGGGCAGCATCGGTGCTTGGGATGCGGTACGCGTGCCGATCCGGCAAAGCGGGGACCAGCAGGCGCTCGATGGTGCAGGTGATCGGCTCAAGGAGATCCTGCCAACGGGTGGCGTCGTCCATTCCACCCATCCCTACGCCGCGTTCCGCGCCGGGCTCGATCCGTTCGACAACGATCACTACCGGTCCATCTGGGGATTGAACGACCAACGGCCGGCGGATCACTTCAAGCCGGGCGAGCTGATCTTCTGGGATGCTCAGCTCGGGCCGAACGAGGCCCATTTGCCGCTGGATACGTTGCTGAACGATCCGCACTTCGCCGTGTGCGGGGTCTGGGAACCCCGTGAAGGCCACCCGGCCTTCGGCGATCAGCGGTACGAGCTGTTCCTCTTTGAACGCAGGGATGTGGTGAAGGAGGTGAGGGTGGATACCTTGATCGATGGAAATCGAGTGGCTGAAGGCCTTGTCCTGCGGATGGATCCGGCGCTATGCCCCTCTGAACGTACCGCCTTGTGGTGCTTCGGGGAAGATGAGTTCCCTTGGGTCATTGAACACATGCCCCTCACTCCAGGGGCGCCGGTGATCTATGACGAGCTGATCCTGGAGGGAAGAGCGACCCGTTCGGGTTCCGCCCCCCGTGACCTTGAGCTTGTGTTCAAGCAGACCGTGGACGGTCATCACGTGCGATATGACCAATCGGCGGTCACGGACGACGGCTGGCCCAAGACCTCATGGCGTGTCCCTCCTGCCGACCGAAGCCTGGAACAAAGCATCTATATCTGGAACGTAGGCCGGGCTCCGTTCGAACTATCGGATCTTCGGCTATTACGCCGTCGCTGGATACAGCGCGATGCTGTATAGGGAGATCAACCTGGCTTTTCTGAAGAGTACTTACCCCTGTCCCGCTCGGTGGATCGGTCGCCTATTCCGATCGAAGGGCGAACAAGCCTCCTTGTCTTCCTAAGACCGAGCAGCCTGCAGGCCCACCCTCCGACCCTCAGCCGTTGACCACTTCGCCGCCGTTGGGATGCAGCACTTGCCCGGTCATGTAGCTGCTTTCATCGGAGGCGAGGAACACATAGCACGGCGCGATCTCCTCGGGCTCCGCCGCGCGTCCCATCGGGGCATCGGAGCCGAAGGTGACCACCTCCTTGCGCGGGAACGTGGACGCGATCAGGGGCGTCCACACCGGGCCGGGAGCCACGCCGTTCACGCGGATGCCCTGCCCGATCAAGGCCGCCGACAGGGAGCGCGTGAAGGCGACGAGGCCCCCTTGGTGGCCGCATAGTCGATGAGGTGCGCACTGCCGCGGTACGCGGTGACGGAGGTGGTGTTGATGATGGCCGCGCCTTCCTTCATCCGGCGTACGGCGGCCCGCGCCACGGAGACGTACGAAAGGATGTTGACCTTGAACGTGCGCTCGAGCTGCGTGCGGTCGATGTCGATGAACCGCTCCTGCGGGTATTGCACCGCGGCATTGTTCACCAGCACGTCGAGCCGGCCGAACCGCTTGAACGTGCGCTCGACGATGCGGGTGCAGTGCGCCTCGCGTCCGAGGTCGCCGGGCAGCAGCAGGCAGGTGCGCCCGCGGTCCCGCACCAGGCCGGCGGTCGCACGCGCATCGTCATGCTCGTTCCAGTAGGCGATGGCGACGTCCGCGCCCTCGCGGGCGAACGCCGCGGCCACGGCGCGGCCGATGCCGCTGTCACCGCCCGTGATGAGGGCGACCCGCCCCTCCAGCCGTCCGGCGCCGCGTGCCGTGGGGTCCACGGCGACCGGCGGGGGACGCATCGCGCCCTCGCGCCCGGGCCGGCGCTGGTGCTGTGCGGGCCGGGCGGCCCGCTTCCGTCCTCCGCGTTGCATGGCGAGGGGCTTCCGCCAGAAAGGCCGCCGCTCCGGGGAGCGGCGGCCTTTCCGCTGGATCGTCGGTCCTACTTCGTGCGCTCGCCGGCGGAGGTCTGCGAACGGGACGAGCTCTCCTGGATGATGCGGCGGGCCTCATCGGGCGTCTTGCCCAGGCGCTGCCCCACGCGGTCGAGCAGCTCGCTTTCGCGGCCCTCCCGCAGGTCCAGGTCGTTGTCGGTGAGCTGCGTGTACTTGTTGCGCAACTCCCGCTTGGTCTTGTCCCAGTTGGGCGACCATTCGTTGTACCCGCCGGTGGAAGCGCCCGTGCGCCCGGCATTGGTACCCGTGGCGAAGCGCTCTTCGTTGCCGGTGTTCTCCGTGGGCCGCTTGCGGTCCTCTTGCCTTTCGTTGGCCATTGTCGTTGGGTCTGAGGTTATTGGAAGAAAAGCCGCTGGACATCGTGCCAGCGCATGGCGATGGCCGCCTGAACCATGCCGATCGGGCGGGCCGGGGGATGTCCGGCCGCGGGGCGCGGCCATCCGGCCTTCTCGTCCAGCGCGCCCGGGGACCTGATCGGGGAAGGACGTGCCCGATGATCGGCGGCCGGGCGGGGAACAGCGCAACAGGCAGGCTACTTTCGTCGTCGCTCCGCCTATCCTGCCGCCCGAAGGCGGGCCCGCATGGCCACCAAGAAGACCATCCTCCTCGTGGAGGACGACCCACGCCTGTCGCGCTCGCTCGCGGAACAGCTGCACGCCGAGGGGTTCGACTGCCTGCCGGTGTACGACGGCGACATGGCGCAGCGCGCGGTGCAGCAGCGCAACTTCGACCTGGTGCTGCTCGACCTCAGCCTGCCCAGGCTCGACGGGTTCGCGCTGTGCGAGCGCATCCGCCTGCGCGACCGCAACACGCCGGTGATCATCCTCACCGCCTTCAGCGACATCGACAGCAAGATGAACGCCTTCGCGCTCGGGGCCGACGACTACCTGGTGAAGCCGGTGCATTTCCAGGAGCTGCTGGCCAAGGTGCGCGTCTTCCTGAAACGCGCGGAGATGCATCCCCTGGCGGTGGAGCGCATCACCGTGGCCGACCTGGAGATCGACCTGCAGCGCAAGACGGTCACGCGCGGCGGCCGGCCGGTGGACCTTTCCCCGAAGGAGTTCAACCTGCTGGCCCACCTGGCGCGCAACCGCGGCCGCGTGCTGAGCAAGGACGACCTGGCCGAGAACGTGTGGGACGATGCCTACGGCGTTTCGCCCAACACCATCGAGGTGTACATCAGCTTCCTGCGCAGCAAGGTGGACAAGGGCTTCGAGCCCAAGCTGATCCGCACCAAGCACGGCTTCGGGTATACACTGGACGACACCGAGCCATGACGATCAAGGCCCGCCTGGCGCTGCTGTTCGCCGCCCTCTCGCTGCTGCTGCTGGTGGGCACGCTCGGCTACATCTATTACTCGCACGCCGCCTCGCGGCAGACGGAGTTCTTCGAGCGGCTGCGCAGCCAGTGCTACCGCGTGGCCACGCTGCTCTCGGAGGTGAAGGCGGTGGACCGCGACCTGCTGCGCGTGGTGGACCGCAACAGCATCCACCGCCTGTACGACGAGAAGGTGCTGCTCTTCAACGAGCGGGACGAGCTGATGTACAGCAGCCTGGACGATGAGCCCATCCCCTACTCCAGCGAGCTGCTCCAGCGCATCCGCGAGGGCGGGGAGCTGGAGTACCACGACACCGACGGCGACGACATGGTGGGCGTGCACTACCGCGGCGAGGGGCACGACTACGTGGTGCTCGCCTCGGCCTTCGACGAGTACGGGCAGCGCGAGCTGCGCAACCTGGGCCGCACGCTGCTGGTATCGCTGCTGATCGGCTCGCTGTTCATCTTCGGCGCGAGCTACTTCTACATCGGCCTCGCCTTCCGGCCGATCGACCGGCTGGCGCAGGCCGTGGCCCGCATCGATGTGGACCGCCTGGACCAGCGCATCCCGGTGCGCAACAGCAAGGACGAGATCGACCGCCTGGCCGTGGGCTACAACCAGATGCTGCAACGCCTGCAGGAGGCCTTCGACCTGCAGCGCGCCTTCGTGAACAACGCGAGCCACGAGCTGCGCACGCCGCTGGCCCGCATGAACGCGCAGGTGGAGAGCGCCCTGCGCATGCCGCCCGGCAGCCCCCGCCTGGCCCCGGTGCTCCGCACGCTTCAGAACGACATCGCCACGCAGGGCGGGCTGGTGGAATCGCTGCTGCTGCTGCAACGGCTGCGCTCGCACATCCCCATGCACCGCACGCTCGTGCGCGTGGACGAGGCCCTCTTCGCCGCCATCGACGAGGTGCGCACGCTGCACCCGGGCCTGCACGCCACGGTGGACATCGCCGACGGCATCACCGACGCCCGCCAGCTGACGGCGTCGGCCAATGAGCTGCTGCTGCGCACCTGCTTCCGCAACCTGCTGGTGAACACCGCCCTCTACGCGGCGGACCAGCGCGCCACCATCACGCTGGACCACCGCCCCCGGGCGCTCCATATCCGCTTCACCAACGCCGGGGCGGAAGCGCTGGACGCGGAGCGCGTGTTCGAGCCCTTCTTCCGCGGGGCCGGCGCGGAACAGCGCCCGGGCAGCGGCCTCGGGCTCTCGATCGTGCGCCAGGTGGTGGAGGACGCGGGCGGCACCGTGCGGTACCTGCACGACGGGCGCCACCGCTTCGACCTGGTGCTGCCCACCGCGCTTTAAGGAACTTTTAAGCCGCTCCTCAAGGCGGCCTTAAGGCCCCGGCGGTCGCTTTGTGCCATGCTTCGGCGTGCCTTCCCCGCGGTCCTTCCCCTCCTCCTGGCCTTCCCGTCCTTCGCACAGGACACGCTGCACGTCAGCATCCACAAGGCCGACAGCCTGCTGCTGGCCCGCTCGCTGGACCTGATCGCGCAACGCTTCGAGGTGGACAAGGCCGAGGCCGACCGCGTGCAGGCCCGCCTCTTCAACAACCCCTCGTTCCAGAGCGAATGGAGCGTGCGCCCGTCCAACGGGAGCTTCTTCGACATCGGGCCGGGCGGCGAGAAGGTCTTCTCCGTGGAGCAGCTGTTCCGCATCGCCGGGCAGCGCTCCCTGGCCGTGCGCGCGGCCGCACAGCGCAAGCGCTTGAGCGAGGCGGAGTACGCCGAGATGGCCGCCGCCCTGCGCTACCGCCTGCACAGCGACCTCTACCGGCAGTTCTTCGTCACCCGCGCGCTCACCGCCATCAACTCCCAGCTGGACCTGCTGAAGGGCGTGGTGGACGCGTACGGCGACCAGTACGACAAGGGGAACGTATCGCTGAAGGAGGTCACGCGCCTGCGCGCCTCCTATTTCGACCTGAACGCCCAGCGGGTCGACCTGCGCCAGCAGCTCAATGCGCTGCAGCAGGAGCTCCGCGCTCTTTTGGTGGAAGAGCGGACCGTGCTGGCCGCGCCGGCCCCGGCGGAGGTCATGCCGGTCCGCGTCCTCCGCCAGGACAGCACCGCGCTGGTCGGCCTCGCCGAACAGAACCGCGCCCGCCTGCAGGCCGCGCAGGCCGCCGTGGACGCCGGTGAGCTGGACCTGAAGCTCCAGCGGCGCATGGCCATCCCCGACCTCAGCCTGGGCGCCACCTACGACCAGAACGGCAACTACCTGCCGGACTACACGGCCCTGACCGCGGGCCTCTCGATCCCCCTCTTCGACCGCAACCAGGGCCGCATCAAGCGCGCGAACGCCGAGCTGGGGCAGGCCCGCGCGCAACTGGCCGGGGCCCAGGTGAGCGTGCGCCAGGAAGTGCTGCGCGCCCTGGCCGACCTGCACGTGCTGCAGGACCAGTACACGAGCACCTCGCAGGGCTTCGACGAACAGCTCGACCAGCTGAGCGAGAGCCTCATCGGCAACTACACCAAGAGCAACATCTCGCTGCTCGAGTTCACCGACCTCTTCGAATCCTACAACGCGTCCATCATCGCGGTGAACGCGCTGAAGGCCGATCTGCAGAACGCCTATGAAGAACTGGAATTCGCCACGGGCCAGCGCCTCTTCGATCGCTGAGCCCCGCGCCCTCGGCGCCTGGGCCGCGGGGGCCCTGCTGCTCCTCGCCGCCTGCACGGCGGACCCGCCCCCCCCGGCGGACAGCAACGCCTTCGTTCTCAGCGACAGCATGCTCGCCCGCATCTCCCTGGACACCGTGCGCATGCGCCCCGTGGAGGACGTGATCGAGCTCAACGGCCGCATCGCCGCGGACGAGAGCCGGCTCGCCAGCATCTACCCCATCGTGGGCGGCCAGGTGCTGAGCGTGGACGCCGAACTGGGCGACCACGTGGCGAAGGGCCAGACCCTCGCGGTGATCCGCAGCAGCGAGGTGGCCGACATGGAGCACCAGCTGAGCGACGCCCGGAGCGACGTGCAGCTGGCCGACAAGAACCTGAAGGTGCAGCAGGACCTGTTCGACACGAAGCTGGTGAGCGAACGCGACCTGGTGGCCGCCCAGCAGGGCGCGGCGAAGGCCAAGGCCCAGCTGAAGCGCATGGAGGAGACCTTCTCGATCTACCACTTCGCCGACGGCTCCCGCTACGTGGTGACCGCCCCCATCAGCGGCTACATCATCGGCCGCGACATCACGCACGACGAGACCCTGCCCTCGGGCCAGGACACGAAGATCTTCAGCATCGCCGAGCTGGACGAGGTGTGGGTGCTGGCCGACGTGTACGAGAGCGACATCGCCCGCGTGAAGGAGGGCATGCCGGCGGACATCACCACGCTGAGCTATCCCGACAAGGTGTTCCGCGGCCAGGTGGACAAGATCTTCAACATCCTCGACCCGCGCACCCGCACCATGCGCATCCGCGTGCGCCTGCCCAACCCCGGCATCCTGCTGAAGCCCGAGATGATCGCCCGCGTGCGCCTCACCTACCAGCAGGAGCGCTCGCTGCCCGCCGTCCCCAGCAGCGCGGTGATCGCCGACAACAGCCGCCAGTACGTGATGGTGTTCAAGGACCGCTACAACGTGCTCACGCGCGAGGTGGTCCCCGAACGCACCACCGGCAGCACCACGTGGATCGCCGAGGGCCTGAAGCCCGGCGAGACGGTGGTGGGCAAGGAGCAGC
This sequence comes from Bacteroidota bacterium, assembly GCA_018267055.1. Classification (GTDB taxonomy): domain Bacteria; phylum Bacteroidota; class Bacteroidia; order Flavobacteriales_F; family PHOS-HE28; genus PHOS-HE28. Next base: position 6,855 of record JAFDZF010000144.1, on the reverse strand, counting down.
TCTACCTCTACGACGCGCTCAACGACCGCTGAACGGCCCAATGGCACACCGATGAGCTTCATCCGTTCCATCATCACCTTCTCGCTGAAGAACCGCTTCTTCACCTTCTTCTGGGTGACGGCGCTGGTGATCGCGGGTTTCGTGAGCTTCCGCCACACGCCCATCGAGGCGTTCCCCGACGTCACCAACACGCAGATCATCATCGTGACGCAGTGGTCCGGCCGCAGCGCCCAGGAGATCGAGCGCTTCGTGACCATGCCGATCGAGGTCAGCATGAACAGCGTGCAGCGCAAGACCAACGTGCGCTCGATCAGCATGTTCGGCCTCAGCGTGATCAAGATCATCTTCGAGGACGACGTGGAGGACTTCTTCGCGCGCCAGCAGGTGAACAACCAGCTGGCCACGGTGGACCTGCCCGAGGGCGTGGAGCCCGATGTGCAGCCGCCCTACGGCCCCACCGGCGAGATCTTCCGCTACACGCTGCAGAGCCCCACCAAGGACTCGCGCGAGCTGCTGACCATCCAGAACTGGGTGATCGACCGGCGCATGCGCCAGGTGCCCGGCGTGGCCGACCTGGTGGCCTTCGGCGGGCGGCAGAAGATCTATGAGATCGAGGCCGACCCCGGCCGCCTGATGCAGTACGACCTGACGCCCCTGGAGGTGTTCCAGGCCGTGGGCCGCAGCAACGTGAACGTGGGCGGCGACGTGATCGAGAAGAACGGACAGGCCTTCGTGGTGCGCGGCATGGGCCTGCTCACCTCCATCAGCGACATCCAGAACATCATCATCGAGGACCGCGATGGCGTGCCCGTGCTGGTGAAGAACGTGGCCCAGGTGCGCGAGGCCGACCTGCCGCGCGTGGGCCAGGTGGGCCTCGACGCGAACGACGACGTGGTGGAGGGCATCGTGGTGATGCGCAAGGGCGAGAACCCCAGCGAGGTGCTCGCCCGCGTGAAGGACAAGATCGAGGAGCTGAACACCAAGGTGCTGCCGAAGGACGTGAAGATGGTGACCTTCTACGACCGCGACCGGCTGATGGACTACTGCACCGAGACGGTGATGCACAACCTGATCGAGGGCATCGTGCTGGTCACCGCCATCGTGTTCCTCTTCATGGCGGACTGGCGGACCACGCTGATCGTGTCCATCATCATCCCGCTCGCGCTGCTCTTCGCCTTCTTCTGCCTGCGCATGAAGGGCATGAGCGCGAACCTGCTCTCGCTCGGCGCCATCGACTTCGGCATCATCATCGACGGGGCCGTGGTGATGGTGGAAGGGCTCTTCGTGGCCCTGGACAACCTGGCGCACCGCGTGGGCATGGCCAAGTTCGACCGCATGAGCAAGCTCGGCCTCATCAAGCACACCGCCACGCGCACCGGCAAGGCGGTGTTCTTCAGCAAGCTCATCATCATCACCGCGCTGGTGCCCATCTTCTCCTTCGAGAAGGTGGAGGGCAAGATGTTCTCCCCCCTCGCCTACACGCTCGGCTTCGCCCTGCTCGGCGCGCTCCTCTTCACCCTCACCCTGGTGCCCGTGCTGTGCGCGGCGCTGCTGAAGAAGAACGTGAAGGAGAAGCACAGCGCCGTGGCCCGCTTCTTCGACACCTACGTCTTCAAGGCCTTCACCTGGACCTACGACCACCCGCGGAAATCGTTCCTGGTGGCCGCCCTGGTGCTGGTGGGATCGCTGGGATCGCTGAAGTGGATGGGCACCGAGTTCCTGCCCGAGCTGAACGAGGGCGCCCTGTGGGTGGAGGCCAAGATGCCCATGAGCATGAGCCTGCCCGAGACCGTGAAGATGGTGCGCACCCTCCGCGCCAAGCTGGGCGCCTTCCCCGAGGTGAACGGCGTGCTGAGCCAGACCGGCCGCAGCAACGACGGCACCGATCCCAGCGGCTTCTACTACGTGCAGATGCAGGTGAACCTGAAGCCGAAGAAGGAATGGCCCAAGGGCGTGGACAAGGACGACCTGATCGATGCGATGGACAAGGAACTGAAGCAGTTCCAGGGCATCAACTACAACTACTCGCAGCCCATCATCGACAACGTGGCGGAGGCCGTGGCCGGCATGAACGCCAACAACGCGGTGAAGATCTTCGGTCCCGACCTGCCCGTGCTCGACAGCCTCGCCGACCAGGTGCTCCAGCAGATCGAGCACGTGCCCGGCATCAAGGACCCCGGCATCCTGCGCAACGTGGGCCAGCCCGAGATCCAGATCCACCTGAGCGACACCAAGATGGCCCTCTACGGCGTCACCACCGGCGACGCGCAGGCGGTGATCGAGATGGCCATCGGCGGCAAGACCGCCAACGTGATGTACGAGGGCGAGCGGAAGTTCGACATCCGCGTGCGCTTCCCCTACGAGTACCGCAAGAGCGAGGCGGAGATCGAGGCCATCCTGGTGCCCACGCTGTCCGGCGCGCGCGTGGCCTTGAGCGAGATCGCCACCATCACCACCACCACCGGGCCGGCCTTCATCTACCGCGACAACAACAGCCGCTTCATCGGCGTGAAGTTCACCGTGCGCGACCGCGACCTGGGCAGCACCATCGCCGAAGCGCAGCGCAACGTGGACGCGCACGTGCACCTGCCCCAGGGCTACAGCATCACGTGGACCGGTGAGTTCGAGAACCAGGTGCGCGCCTCCACCCGGCTCGGGCAGGTGGTGCCCATCAGCCTGGCGGCCATCTTCGTCATCCTCTTCATCGCCCTCGGCGACGCGCGCAACGCGGGCCTGGTGCTGGTGAACGTGCCCTTCGCGCTGATCGGCGGCATCCTCGCCCTGCACGCCACACGCATGAACTTCGGCATCAGCGCCGGCGTCGGCTTCATCGCGCTCTTCGGCATCTGCGTGCAGAACGGCGTGATCCTCATCACCGAGTTCAACGACAACCTCGCGCGGAGGTGGCCCCTGGACCGGGCCATCGTGGAGGGCGTGCGCAAGCGCATCCGGCCCGTGGTGATGACGGCCCTCATGGCCAGCATCGGCCTGCTGCCCGCCGCGCTGAGCACCGGCATCGGCAGCGAGAGCCAGAAGCCCCTCGCCATCGTGATCATCGGCGGCCTCATCACGGCCACCATCTTCATCCTCCTGGTGTTCCCCATCGTCTTCCGCTTCTTCCGCCGCCGCACCCTGCGCCGGAAGGGCGATCCGGCAGTGGCGTGACCGGCCGGCCGCACGTGGATCGAACCTTTTGGCACGTTCTTGGTCCAATACGGCACATCCCACAGGAACACCCATGAAGAAGCTGATGACATCGCTGGCCCTCACCGTGCTGATCGCCGGGAGCGCCGCCGCCCAAGCCCCCGGCCGGGAACAGAAGACCCCCGAGGAACGCGCCCAGCAACAGACCGAGCTGATGACCAAGCACCTCGGGCTCACGCCCGAACAAGTGCCCCAGGTGAAGGCCATCAACCTGAAGTACGTGGACCGGTTCAGCGAGCTGCGCGGCCGGCCCCGGGGCGAGGAGAGCGGCAAGAAGGAGGCCGTGAAGGACCTGCGCGAGCAGCGCAATGCCGAGCTGAAGGCCGTGCTCACCCCGGAGCAGTACGACCGGATGATCAAGGGCCAGGCGGAGCGGCAGGACAAGCGCCAGGAACAACGGAAGCAGCGGAAGGCGGACCAGTAGGCCCCCATCCCCGATGGATACGAACGGCCCGGCGATCGCCGGGCCGTTCGCATTCCCTACCGCTACCTTTGGCCATCCCCCCGACATGAGCAACGTCTACTACCCCGACTACCTCCAACTGGACACGATCCTCGGCGCCCAGGCGCCCGAAAGCGACAAGGCCAAGGTGGAGGCGCACGACGAGCTGCTCTTCATCATCATCCACCAGACCTACGAGCTCTGGTTCAAGCAGGTCCTCCACGAGGTGGGCAGCGTGGTCGACATCTTCAAGGACGGGCACGTGGACGACAACAGCGGCGAGCTGAACATCGCCGTGCACCGCCTGCACCGCGTCACCGTCATCCTGCAGACGCTGGTGAAGCAGCTCGACATCCTGGAGACGATGACGCCGCTGGATTTCCTCGACTTCCGCGACCTGCTGCGGCCCGCGAGCGGCTTCCAGAGCATGCAGTTCAAGGTCATCGAGGCCACGCTGGGCCTGCGCATGGAACAGCGCCATGGCAAGCAGTACTACACCAGCCAGCTGCGCCCCGAGCACAAGGCGATGATCGAGGCGCTGGAGGGGAAGCCCACCCTCCTCGATCTCGTGAACGCCTGGCTGGAACGCATGCCCTTCCTCGATCCGCGGTACTGGCCGGGCGAAGCTTCCTTCTGGGACCGCCTGAAGGCCACCTATGAAAGCTCGCTGGCGCCCGAGGAGAAAGGCAACATGAAGGCCTGGGCCGAGCGATTCGAAGAAGAGGTCCCCGGGCGTCGGCTCTCCCCGGCCGCAGCGCGCAATGCGGTGTTCATCATGCTTTACCGCGATGAGCCCATCTTCCAGCAGGCGTTCCGCTTCCTCGACGTGCTGCTCGACATCGATGAGCAGTTGGCCACATGGCGCAGCCGCCACCTCAGCATGGTGCGCCGCATGATCGGCGTGCGCATGGGCACCGGCGGAAGCACCGGTAGCGGCTACCTCAAGGGCGCGCTGGACAGCCATTTCATCTTCAACGAGATCGCCGAGCTGAGCTCGTTCCTGATCGACCGCCACCGCCTGCCGAAGCTGCCGGACGGCGTGCGGACCGCAATGGCGTTCCATAGCTAGGGCGCAGCACGCGGCCTCCGCACCGGGCCATGTCCCTCGGGCACGCAGCGTGCCGATGGTTCGGCCGCGGCCGATAAGGGCCGCCCTTCCTACATTGGATCCGGACCGATACCATGGAAGCCGAAGCCATACAAGAAGAGGTCAAGAGCAGATTGAAGAGCCCGTTCTATGGGTCTTGGGCGATCGCCTTCTGCATCTTGAACTGGAAGGCCATCTTCATCCTGCTCTATCCGAACGGGGACCTGGGGCTCTTCGACCGCATCGACTACATAGAAGGCACGCTGTACGACGAGGGATGGAAGCACTGGATCCTCCTGGTCATCGGTCCGCTGGCAGCAGCCCTGGTGGCGGTCGTGGGCATGCCGTGGGTCCTGAACTTCTTCGAGGCGATCCGGTACCGGTCCACGGTATGGAGGGACAATAGGAACACCGAATGGGATGATCGAAGAAGGCCCGCGGACCTCACCATCAAGGACCTGAAGAAGAAGATCTCCGACCTGGAGAGAACCGTGGCATCACGAGCCGAGATCCTGGCGGCCACGACCACCGAGGTCGCGAACCTCCAACGAGGGAATGCGGTGCTTGCGGGCCTGGCCAAGGACCGTATGGTCGACTATATCGATGGCCACCCCGGACTGCGGATGACCGTCTGGCAGATCGAGCACAATGTCGATCCCCTTACATGGGTCGGATCCGACATTTCCCCCATGCATCTGGGGTTGGCCGAGCTGAACAAGGAACGAAAGCCGGTATTGACCTCCTTGGGCAGGGAGGTCCTGGAGCGCGTCGCGAAGAAGGCCTAGGGCGACATCGGGGGCGTCGACCATCCGGTCGGTGCCGCCCCCTCCCCCTGACCCGGATACGCAACGACCTCTTCGACGGACCGGAAAACCGGCAGCCCCTTCGCCAGCACGAGGTCGCGCTCCTTGTTCGCCCCGGGGCTTTCCGCCAGCAGCAGCAAGCCCTCACAGGCATCGATCACCGCCAGGGAGATGGCCATGATGCCGGCGTACCGGTCCGCAACGGCCGCCTTCTCCAACACCGGCAGGGCGGCGTTCATGCCGATGAGGGGCGTATGCCCCAGTTCCAACAGGCGGGCGGCCGCCTCGTTCATGGCGTCCAGGTTCCTTTGACGTTGCTCGGCGGTGGGGGCCGAATACGGCCCGGCTACTCCGATGATCATGGGCTGTCACGTTCGTCGGCGCAAGATCGCGCCCCGCTACCGGAACTCCCCTTTCTTCAGCATCGCCAGCAGCGCCTCGAAGCGGCGCTTCCGCGTCTCCGGCCGCTTGGCCGTGGCCAGCCGCCAGACGATGGCGAACACGGCCGACCGCGGCAGCGTCGCGAAGAACGCCTCCGCCTTCTTGTTCCGCGCGAGCGCCTGCAGGAAGTCGTCCGGAACGACCATGTTCTTGGACGACGCGTAGGCCGCCGCCCACCGGCCGTCCTTCTGCGCGGCCTCCACTTCGGCCAGGCCGGACGGGCGCATCCGGCCTTCCGCGGTCAGCCGTTCCACCTTGCCGATGTTGCGTTGCGACCACAGGCTCCGCGGCCGCCGGGGCGTGAACTTCTGCAGGAAGTGGGCATCATCGTGGCCTTTCCGCTGCCCATCGATCCAGCCGAAGCAGAGCGCCATGTCGAGCGCTTCGTCGTGGGTGACCGAGGCGATGCCGGAGGCCTTCTTCGCCATCTTGATCCACACGCCGCCTGCCCGGGCGTGGTGCGTCAACAGCCACGCTTCCAGCTTCGCCGCGGAAGCGAACAGGAGCACCGGGAGCTCGGGCGGGGTGGGCTTCTTCATTCCCATGTCGTCGTATTGCGATGCGCGCCGTCCGGATCAATGAGCAGGACCGCCCCACAATCCGACCCGTTCCCCCTGGCGCGGGATGGTGATGTCGCCGAAGCCCATCGACGCATACCGGTCGCGCAGCCCCGCCAGCGAGGACGGCACGCCGTGCACCAGGAACACCCGCTCCACCTTCGCCGGTTCCTGCCCGCCGATCCAGCGCGCCAGCTCCGTGCGGTCGGCGTGCGCGCTGTAGCTCTCCATCCGCAGGATGGACGCCCGCACGGGGATGCGGTCGCCGAAGATGCGCACCTCCGAAGGCCGCTCCAGCAGCTCGGCGCCCAGGGTGCCCGG
>JAFDZF010000143.1 GCA_018267055.1 Bacteroidota bacterium | reverse complement strand
GGGTTCGTCCGCTACATGGACCGCCCCTCCTACATCTGCCTGCTGAGCTGGACGCAGCTCCCCCTCGTGGCTGGTACCACCTATGACGTGCAGGTGGACGCCTTCGTGAACGGGACATGGACCGGTTTCTGCGGCCCCTCCTGCCAACTTACCATCGCCGGCCCGGGCAGCCGTCCGGAGACCCGCATGGCCGAGGCCACCATGGCAAAGGCCGATGTGCACCTGTGGCCCAACCCGAACACCGGGGAGCGCATGAACGTGCAAGCCGATGGGTTCGACGCCTCGGTGAACACCGTGGCGATCGACGTACTGGACCTTTCCGGCAAGGTGGTGCACACCCGCACGCTGCCTGTGATGCATGGCCTGTTGAACACGGTGCTCGATCTGGGCCCCTTGGACAACGGCACGTACCTGATGCGCTTCTCCACCCGCGATCACGTACAGGTGGAACGCTTCGTGGTGCAGCACTAGCTCTCCCTCGATCAATAAGAAAGGGGCCCCACATGGGGCCCTTTTCTTTTCCCGCTCTTCGTTCGCGAAGTGGATCGCGGGATACTCCTCATCTGGATCGAGAAGCACTTGCGGGGCCTTGTTCCGATCCACGCACCGCCCGCGTCGCCATCGTTCGAAGCGTTCGACCCAGGAGCGGCGCGAGCGTCTTGGAAGCGTCCCCGAAAGGCCGATGCCGCCGGATCCGAACCCGCAGGAAGCACCGGGCAAGCACAGTTCCTGCAGCACGATCCGGAACCATCCGTTTCACCTCCCGGCCATCCTTCGCCTGCGCAATGACCAAGCCGGGCCTGCGCCAGGTTGTCCATGCCTCAAGGGCGACCAAAGTGCAGGCAGCCCCCTCAGCATGGAACATCCACTTCACCCTCCCGCCCAGCTTTCACCTGTGCAACGGCCGAGCCGGGCCTTCGCCAGGTTATTCATGCCTCAAGGGCGGTGGGAGGCACAAGCATGATCCGTTCAATGATCACCCATGCTCATCCAAATGATCCGCGCCTCCAGCGGACGACCGCGCAGGCACGACCGCTAAAGGCTTTACGCGGAAAGGTCGCTTCGGCCGCCGTCGGCCATGCGCCTGAAAGGATCCTTACATGCGCACCAGGCGCGTGTGCCCGATGACGCCGCGCAGCGAAGAGCGCAGCAACAGGGTATAGGCCCCGGCCGGCAAATGGCCCAGGTCCGTGATCCGGACGATGGACCGGTCCGAAGGGTCCACGTTGCGGCTTGCCACGTTCCGGCCCGCCATGTCCGCCACCTCCACCGTGATGATCTCTCCGGACAGCGCGGCAGGCGCCGCACGGAACGAGATGACGTCCTCGAAGGGGTTGGGCCAGGCCGTCACCGATGCATCGCTGTCGCATGACGTGAGCGCCAGGACATCGAACTGCTGCACCGCCCCGTTCAGGTCGTGCTGATCGATGCGGTAGTACGTGACGCTGGACATGCGGGGCCGCTCATCGATGCACCGATAGTGCAACGGCGTGGTGGAGCTGCTGTTGCATTCCAACGTATCGACCGCCTCCCAGGCGATGCCGTCCGACGAGCGCAGGACGATGAAGCCCGCGCAATCCTGTTCCGTGGCCGTGGTCCATTCCACCACCGCCTGCCCGCCGGCGCATGCCACGCTCATCCCCAGCATCGTCACGGGCAGGGGCCCGCAGGCGGCCAGGTTGGTCTTGATGCTGGGCACCTGGAGGTCATGGATGCCCTGCACACGCCAGCGCCCGAACAGGCGGCCGTCCAATGCGGTGGCCGGGTGATAGCGCATGCGCGCACGCCAGGCCGGATGGCTGGTGGTGGTGCTCGGGGAACTGGTCAGCGCCTGCTTGATCAGCACGCCCGAAAGCCCGCTGTCCGTCCAGCCCGCCGACTGCCCGAGGTAGGCCGTGCCGTGGTTGTCGAAATACGGAATGACGGGCACGGAAGGACCGTGGCCATGGTAGTCCCAAGCCAGCTTCACCTTGATGCGCCCCACCGTCGAGCGCGCCAAAAGGCCGATGCCCCAATTGCAGCCGGACAGGAAGGTGCCGTTGCCGGTACGCACGGGCGTGGCCAGGTCACTGCGATACTGGAACATGGGCGCGTCCAGCGAGCGGGCCATGTTCCCCAGCCAGAGATAAGCCGCGCCGGCACTGTTGGTGCCCTGGTCGCTGGCACCCACCACCAGGTCGCTGTATCCATCGCCGTTCACGTCACCGGCCAGCGCCACCGAATTGCCGAGGTGTCCATTGGTCACTGAACCGTACACCATGGCCGATGCGTTCGGGAATTGGCCGCCTGATGGGATGCCGGTGGGACTGCCCCGGTGGATGGAGGCCGCACCGGCACGCGAGAACGAGTTGGAATAGCCGCTGGCTCCGACCACCACGTCCGAAAAGCCGTCCCCATCGATATCCCCGGCGGAACACACCGAAATACCCGCATTCCCATAGCTGTCAGGGGACGTTCCATCGATGGTGCTGGCCGCCGCGGCCGACAGACCGGTCGGTGAGCCGTGGTAGATGTAGGCACGGCCACCCTGCACGTAGGATGGCACATCCTGCATGTAGGCCCCCACGATCACATCGCTGTAGCCGTCGCCGTTCACATCCCCGGCCATAGAGACCGACTCCCCATAGAAGGCACTCGCCTGCTCGCCGATGGCGGACCAGGCGGGCGTGGAGCCAAGCCCGGCAGGGGATCCTTGGTAGACGTAGGCCGCGCCGTGGTTCGCTGCGGCACCCAGGTCGTAATACGGCGCCCCGATGATGACATCATCGTAGCCATCCCCGTTCACATCACCCGCCTGGGCCACGCTCGACCCGAAATTGGTGGTGAGGGCCGTGCCGTTCGCCGTCCAGCTCGCGGTGGCGGAAAGGCCCGCGGCGGAGCCGAGGTAAACATAGGCCTTGCCCTGGCTGCCCAGGCCGTCCGTAGCGGCGATGTCGTACGAGTACGCGCCGATGATCACATCCCCGTAGCCGTCCCCGTTCACATCCCCGGCACTGGAAAGGCTCCAGCCATAGCGCCCTTCCACATGGTCCCCCGTTCCGGTCCAGGCCGGTGCGGCCGACAGGCCGGATGCGGAGCCGAGGTAGAGGTAGGCCCGGCCCCGGTACGCCCATCCCGGGTCGCCGCCACCTTGATAGAACGGTGCGCCCACCAAAACGTCCCCATAGCCATCGCCGTTCACATCCCCGGCGGAGGCCACCGCATTGCCGTAACGCTGGCCGTTCACCGCGCCGGTACCGGTCCAGGCGGCCGTTGCCGACAGGCCCGTGGGACCGCCCATGAACAACTGGGCCGTACCTGGAGCGCTCGGCCCCGTCGGTGCACCCACCAGCACGTCCGAATAACCGTCCCCGTTCACATCGCCCGCGGAAGACACGCAGTAGCCCAGGTTCATATAATCCGCCGTCCCCGACAGCGACCATTGCGCGGAGGCGGTCAGCAGGTCCGATGCACCGTAAAGGACCTTGATGGCCCCCGTCCCGCCCCGCGCGGGAATGCCCACCGCCAGGTCGCTGATGCCGTCCCCGTCCACGTCACCGGCGGTGAAGACCGCGGCACCCATCTGGTCAGCGGCCGTTGCGCCTGTGAAGGTCCACTTGTGGGCATTGTCCAACACGATGGAGGCATCCCCGCGGAACACCTGCACCCTTCCCCTGCTGCTGGAATGGTTGGGACTGCCTACGGCCATGTCCGCATAACCATCGCCGTTCACATCCCCGGCCAGCCCCACGGAATGGCCCAGACGCTCGGTGGACGTCCCGCTGAGGCTGACGGGGGTCACATTGACCAAGGCAGCGGCCGAAGAGCCGGTGAACACATAGACCGCTCCGTTGCCACTGGTAGCACCCGGTGCACCGGCCACCAGGTCCGCGTACCCATCGCCGTTCATGTCCCCAGCGCTGGAGACGCAATAGCCGAAATTGGCATTGGTGAGCGACGTAGGTTGCTGCACACTGCTCGCCGCGGCGCTCAGCCCGGTTCCCGCACTGCCCTTGAAGAGGTGGACCGCACCGCTGTTGGTCCCGGTGGGGGCCTTGAGCTGGTATGGTGCACCGATGGCCACATCGTTATAGCCATCCCCGTTGAGGTCGCCCACGCCGGCCACGCTGAAGCCGAGCTGGGCGTTCACGGCCGTGCCGGCAAAGGACCACACTAACGTCAATGCGGCGGCGGCACCGTGGTAACAATACGCCTTGCCTTGGGCGGCCCCGCTGGTGTTGTACCGGGGGGCACCCACCACCAGGTCACTGTACCCATCGCCGTTCACATCCCCGGCCAGGGCCACGGACCAGCCGAACTTGCATCCGTTCTGGCTGTTGCCGGTCAAGGTGTAGGCCGGAGCGCCTCCCAGACCGCCGGCAGCGCCCGTGAACACGAGCACGGCGCCCCTTCCGCTGGTGCGGCCCGGCGCACCGATGGCCACATCGCTGAAGCCATCGCCATTGATATCCCCGGCGCTGCTGACGCTGAAGCCCAGGCTGTCATTGACCTGTGCGCCCTGGTAGGTCCAGGCCGCCGTAGCGGAGATGCCAGCGGCGGATCCGAGGAAGAGCTGCACGCGGCCCGCACTGGCGAAAGGTGTGTTCCAGTTCGGCGAACCCACGAGCAGATCGCTGTACCCATCGCCGTTCACGTCCCCGGCCGTGGCCACGCTGAAGCCGAACGACTCACCGGCCTGCGTACCGTTAAGGTCCGTGCTCGCGGATGCGGAAAGGGGATCGATGGTGATCGGGTACCGCGCACCGGCATCCTGCACCGCCAGCACCACCAGGTCGTTGCGCAGCTCCATGCGCGCCGGCAGCGTGTCCCCGTCGGCATCCCATGCCACCAATCCGCTGTAGCGGATGCGGGGCACCAGCTTCATGTCGCGGGCATCGATGGCGTGGAACACGATCGCGTCGTCGCTCTCCTGCAGGGCCTGCAGGTCGCCAGCGATGCGCAAACGGGCTTCCAAGGGCCCCGTCCCCGGCGGCCGCTGTTCCACCCGGATGTCGTGGCGCATCCCTTCCGGGCCGTTCCGGTATTGCATGTGGAACGCGCCGTGGTCCACGTCCAGCCGATCGTCCTGCACATCCTGGGCGCGCGGTATGCCCGGCACGAACGAGAGCGTGTCACGCCCCACGCCCAGCAGGGTGAGCGAGATGTCATGCCGGTCGCCCGGTCCTTCCGTGGACAGGCGGAACCCGCAGGCCCCGAAGCCGACCTCCAGGCCCTGGGCCGCGTTCCGGGCCTGGAAAGAGCCGTGGACGCCTGCGATCCGATATTCGCCTGCGCCACGGCCCTCTTTACCCAAAACCGTCCCCTTGGCAGGTCCGTTCCGGCCGCCTGTGCCCGCGATCGCGTTCCCTTCCACGATGCTGCCAGGAGATCCTTCCCCATGGGCGCTCCACGCCCATGCGAGCCCGGCGCACATCATCATGCACACGATGCCATGCACCAACGGACCGGGGAGCTGCCTGCCTAGGAACATGCTTATGGATCCAAGGTATCCGGGACGTTACCCCTGCTCTTCCCCGGACGGGACGGAACGTTCGAGGTGATGCGACCCTCCCGCCCCGCGCGGAACGTGCCCGGCCGGCAGCGAGCACACGGGCGTTCTACCTTGGTCCCATGCCTGTCCTTCCCTTCCGCGCGGGCCTTCTCCGCACCGCGTTCCTCGCCTTCCTCCTCCCCCCTTCCGCCTTCCCGCTCCGCGCCTTCGCCCAGCGGCCGCCCGAGCAGCCCGACGCCTCGCGCATCCTGCACCGGATGCACACGCTCAACACCCTCGGCAGCGTGCTCTACATCGCCGCGCACCCGGACGATGAGAACACCCGGCTGATCAGCTGGCTGGCCAATGGCAAGCACTTCCGCACGGGCTACCTCAGCCTCACGCGCGGGGAAGGCGGCCAGAACCTCATCGGCCCCGAGCTGGGCGACGCCCTGGGCATCATCCGCACCGAGGAGCTGCTCGAGGCCCGGCGCATCGACGGCGGTGAGCAGTTCTTCACCCGCGCGGTGGACTTCGGCTTCAGCAAGAACGCCGCGGAGAGCTTCGAGAAATGGGGCCGGTCCGAGATCCTCGGCGACGTGGTGCGGGTGATCCGGACGTTCCGGCCGGACATCCTCATCACGCGCTTCCCGCCCGACCGCGGCGCGGGCCACGGCCACCACGAAGCGTCGGCCATCCTGGCGCGCGAGGCCTTCGACCTGGCCGGCGACCCCAATGCCTTCCCGGAACAACTGCAGCAAGGCCTCGAGGTGTGGAAGCCGAAGCGCCTCCTCTTCAACGGCAGCACCTGGTGGCGCAAGGACCTGAACGAGCTGGTGCAGACCGACCCCGACTGGTACACGGTGGACGTGGGCGGCTATGATCCGCTGCTCGGCCTGAGCTATACCGAGATCGCGGGCCGCAGCCGCAGCATGCACAAGAGCCAGGGCTTCGGCGCCGAGCAGCGGCGCGGCGAGATGCTCGAGTACCTGCACTTCGAGAAGGGTGACAAGCCCCGCTCCCGCGACCTCTTCGAGGGCATCGATGCCACCTGGGGCCGCATCCTCGGCGGCGCACCGATCACGGCGATGGTGGACCGCATGACCGCCGCGTACGACGTGCATGCCCCGGAGCGGAGCGCGGCCGCGCTGGTGGCCATCCGGGCGGCGATCGACGAACTGCCCGCCTCGGTATGGACGAAGCGCATGCGCATGCTCGCCGACGACCTCCTGGTGGAGGCGACCGGCACGGTGGTGGAGGCCATGGCCACCACGCCGCAGGTCGTCACCGGCGATTCGTTGGATGTCGCGGTGTCCGTGCTGACCCGCAGCCAGACGCCCGTATCCGTCACCGTGGCGATGGACCGCACCTATGTGCCCCATGCCTCCAGCAAAGGCTACAACACCGTGCTGCACCTCGCCGCGCCGGACCGTCCCGACATGCCTTACTGGCTCTCCTCGCCCCATGGCAACCGCTACGCCATCGCCGACGTGGCCGACATCGGCAAGCCGGTGACACCGGAACAGCTGCAGGTGGACGTGACACTGGACCTCGATGGCGCGCTGGTGCAACGCCGGGTCCCGGTGCTCTACCGCTGGGTGGACCGGGTGAAGGGCGAGCTGCTCCGGAGCTGCGCCGTGGTGCCGCCGGTCTCGCTCTATGCCTCCCCGTCCGTGGTGATGGTGCGCGACACCGCCACCACCGTGCACCTGGGGATCGAGGCCTTCACCGACCTGAAGCGCACCGAGCTGGTCTGCGAGCTGGTGGCCGGCTGGGACATCGCCCCCGCCCGCCAGCAGCTGGGCCCGCTGGCCCGGGACGAGCGGCGCGGCGCGGAGTTCCGCATGGCGCCCGATGGCGCCGCGCGCAAGCGTGCCGACCCCGTGCTGCGTGTGGCCTCGCCCCATATGGGGCCCGGGAACCTCACCCGCCGCGTCATCCAGTATGACCACATCATGCCGCAGACCTGGTACACGCCCGCGGACCTGCACGTGGTGCCGCTGTCCGTGCAGGTGGACGCGAAGCGCGTGGGCTACATCAAGGGCGCCGGTGATGAAGTGCCCACCGCCTTGAAGCAGCTCGGGCTCGTGGTGGACATGCTGGACCCCAACAATGCCCTGACCACGGCCGACCTCGCCCGCTACGATGCGATCGTGACCGGCATCCGCGCCTACAACACCGTGAAGGCCTTGAAATACATGAACGACACTTTGCTGGCCTATGTGGCGAACGGCGGCACCCTGGTGGTGCAGTACAACACCAATGGCGACGACCTGGTGATGGACCCCGCGCACATCGGCCCTTATCCGTTCAAGCTCACCCGCGACCGCGTGACCGTGGAGGAAGCGACGCCCACCTTCCTGGCGGCCGACCACCCCTTGCTGAACACGCCGAACAAGATCACCGCGAAGGATTTCGAAGGCTGGGTGCAGGAGCGCGGCCTGTACTTCTGCGGCGACCTTGATCCGCACTACACGCCGCTGATCGCCTGGAACGACCCCGGTGAACAGCCCCTCAACGGCGCCCTGATCGCCTGCGACCACGGCAAGGGCCGCTTCGTGTACACGGGCATCAGCTTCTTCCGCCAGCTGCCGGCCGGCGTGCCGGGGGCCTACCGCCTCTTCGCCAACCTGATCTCCCGGCGCGAAGCCCAACGCCCCTGAGGACCGGATGGCGAAGCCTGGACCGGCCCATCGCCCCATCGGCCCATCGGGGCCTTGTCCGATCAGCTGATCGCCACGCCGCATGCATCCCATCGACTGGACCATCCTGCTCGGCACGCTCACCTTCATCGTGGGCTACGGCATCTGGCGTACGCGGCGGACCGACACGGTGGACGGCTACCTGCGCGGCGACAACGCCGACCGCTGGTGGGCGGTGACGCTGAGCGTGATGGCCACGCAGGCCAGCGCGATCACCTTCCTGAGC
>JAFDZF010000142.1 GCA_018267055.1 Bacteroidota bacterium | reverse complement strand
ATCTCCACGCCGCTGCCCATCGAGCTGCTCTCCTTCGGGGTATCGCCGCAAGGGCATGAGGCCATGGAGGTCCGGTGGTCCACCGCCTCGGAGCAGGACAACGCCCTGTTCACCATCGAACGCGCAGCGGACACCGCGACCTGGGAGGCCATCGCCCAGCTGCCCGGGGCCGGCAACAGCAACGCGGTGATCGCGTACGCCTGGACCGATGGAACACCCCTGGACGGCACGTCCTACTACCGCCTGAAGCAGACCGACACGGACGGCACCTCGACCTGGTCCGACATCGTGCCCGTGGTCCGCACAGCGGGCGATGCCCTGCGGGTCTTCCCCAATCCGGCCGAGGACCATGCCTCCGTGCGCACCTCCCTCCCGGACGGCCCCCTCTACCTGCTGGACGGCCTGGGTCGGCCCGTAGGACCGGCGATCCACCTGCGCAGCGGCGCAGCGGACCTGGACCTCTCGGCCCTGCCGCCCGGGATGTACTTCCTGCGCTCCAGCGATCCCCGGAGCGCCCCCTGGCCCCTGATGGTGCACTGAGCGCGACGGGGGAAGCCGGACCGAACCTTTCGGCGGCCGCTGCGTAGAGGAAGCCCTCCTAAGGCTCCTTTCCCATGCGCTTCGCTGTTCCCGGGGCGATGATCGCCCTCTGCCTGCCCACCCTGGCCGCCGCGCAGACGGGGCCTGGTGGCGTGGGGACCTCCGCCACCAACGTGCTCTGGCTTTCGGCCGACCAAGGCGTCGCCCAGGCCGGCGGCCTGGTGAGCACCTGGACGGACCGCTCCGGCAACGCCAACGATGCGCTCGTTCCGCCCCTTTCCAGCACCGCCACACCGGGGCTTGTGGCGGGCGCTGCGAACGGCCTGCCCGTGCTCCGCTTCGACGGGGACGACGACCAGCTCTGGGTGGATGCCAACGGCAGCCTGGACCTCACGGCCTGGCACTTCTTCCTGGTGGTGCGGCCCAACACCCTGGCGAACGCCACCGCCTGGCTGACCAAGGGGGATGACGGCACGGAGAACTACGCCGTGGTGAGCTATGCCGATGGCGGCGTGCGCATGCCCATCCGCTGGACGGACGATACGCGCACCACGCCGTCCACGCCCGGCGGCCAGCTGGGCAACGCCGCGTTCCGGATCTTCGAATACAGCTACAAGGCCTCGGCGGGGCGTGCCGCCTACACGAACGGCGCAGCGGTGTATGCCGATGCGCACAGCAAGACCCCGCTGATCGATCCATACCCGCTCTACATCGGGAACGAGAAGGGCACGTCCAACGGCTTCGTGGACGGGGACATCGCGGAGGTCATCGCCTACAACGCCCCGCTGAACGCCGCACAGCGCCTGATCGTGGACAATCACCTCGCCGCGAAGTACGGCCTGTCCCTCGCCAGCGGCGACCTGTACGTGCAGGACGACCCCGCGAACGGCGACCTCGACCGGGACGTGGCGGGCATCGGCCGCATGGGCGCCGCGGCCCTGCAGCTGGACCCGGGGTTCTCGGGCCGGCTTTCCATCACGAGCCATGCCCCGCCGGAGCTCACCGACAACGAGTTCCTTTTCTGGGGACACGACGACGGGGCGTTCTCCACCCTGGGCAACACCGATCATCCCGCCTCCCTCCAAGGCCGGTGGGACCGCATCTGGCGCGTGAGCGAGGTGAACACCACGGGCGCCGCCACCGACGTGGGACCCGTGGACATCACGTTCGACCTCTTCGGCCTGGGCCCTGTGGCGGCCGCGGACCTGCGGCTCTTGGTGGACGAGAACGATGACGGCCTCTTCGCGGACGAAACCCCGATCGACGGCGCCGCGGCCTTGGGCAATGGCCGCTACCGCTTCGCCGATGTGACGGCACTGGCCGACGGCCACCGCTTCACGCTCGGGTCCACCGACATCGCCAACACCCCGCTGCCGATCGACCTGCTGTCCTTCTCGGTGGCCCCTCAGGGACCGACCGCTGCGCGCGTGCAATGGTCCACGGCCTCGGAACGCGACAACGAGGGCTTCACCATCGAACGCTCCGCCGATGCCGGCGACTGGAAGGCCCTCGCCTTCCTGCCCGGTGCGGGCGTGAGCGCCACGGTGATCGACTACACTTGGACCGACGCCGATCCCCTGCCGGGCACCTCGTACTATCGCCTGAAGCAGACGGACCACGACGGCCGTTCCTCCCTGTCCGAGGTGGTCAGCCTGGACATGCCCGTGAACGCCAGCCCACTGGTGACGCCCAATCCCGCGAAGGACCGTTTCCTGGTGATGATCGATGCGCCAAGGGAGCGGAGCCTGCGGCTCGTGAGCGCGAGCGGCCGCGTGGTGGACGTGCCGGCCTCGCCGGTGGGCACGCGCCTGGAAGTGGACGCCTCGCGCCTGACGCCCGGTGCATACGTGCTCCAGGTGGGCGATGCGGACCGGTCGCGTTCCGTGCGGGTGATCGTGGAATGATCGTGCCGCGGTGCGGGCGGGCGCTGGAAGGGCACACGTACTTTGGCCCATGCCTTGCGCGCCCCCGCCCCCATGCGCCGACCGCTCCGGCTTCTTGCGTTCGCCGCGCTCCTGGCCGTGGCGTCTGCGCTCGTGACCGAACGGCCGGCGGACGAACGGCTCGAACAGGCGGCACGGACCGCGCAGGACGAGGTGGCCCGGGCCACGGCCGCCTTGCAGCGGACCGCCCGGCAATGGCTTGAACAAGCACAACACGTCGATCGGGCGGTCCTGTGGGACCAGGTGAAGGCCGATGGCCCCCTCGTCCGGGTGCTGCACCAAGGCATGCTGGTGCTCTGGACCGACCGCCTGCCCATCAGCGACACGGCATTGGCGGCGACCACTGCGGCCCACCTGGTGCTGGCCGACGGCATCTACCTGCATGCCCACGCCACGGCCGGCGACCTGGACGTGCATGCGCTCCGCCGGGTGTGGCGGCAGCCGCCGTTCGAGAACCGCTACCTGGAACCGGGCTTCGAGGCCGGCCTCTCCCCTGCCGACGGCGTCGCCGCCGCGATGGGGCCCGGGCTGGGTCCGGTGGTCCGGGATGCCCAGGGCGGGGTGATGTTCCGGCTGCGCTGGGTGGACGACACGCCCCCGCCCGGCCTGCGCTCCTGGATCTCGCTGGGGCTGGCGCTGCTGGCCATCGCTTGCACCGTATGGGCCTGCTGGAGCTGGGCCATGGGCCTGCGCGGGCCCTGGCGCGCGGTGCTCGCCTTCGTCCCGCTCCTGCTGCTGGCCCGCGTGCTCACCCTGATGGGCGGTCCGTTCCTGGCCCTGGAGGCCCATCCGCTGTTCGACCCTTCCCTCTTCGCCGCTTCGTTCCTGATGCCTTCCCTGGGCGATCTGCTCCTGGATGGAGCGGTGCTCCTCTGCGCGGCGGCCTTCATCCACCGGGCCCTGCAGGCCGAACGCTCGACCTCGTGGCCGGGGGCCGTGGCGGCCCTGGCGCTGCTGTGCGGCACCGCCGCGTGGATCGACCAGGTGCTGATCGCCCTGGTGCGCGACAGCAGCGTCAACCTCGACCTCTTCCACGTGCAGGGCTTCGATGTCTACAGCTGGCTCGCCCTGCTGGCCATCGCGCTGCTGCTCACCGCCTGGCTAGTGCTCGCCGATGCGATGGTGCGCCTGTTCGTGGGGCCGTTGCCGCCCCGCCTCCTCGCGCTGCTGGTGCTGGCGGGCACCGTGGCGTTCGCGTTCACGCACGAGGCGCTGGACATCCACGATGCCGTGCTGGCCTGTTGGCCGGCCGTCCCCCTGGCGCTGCTGGCGCTGATGCACATCCGCATGCGCACCGTGCACGTCCTCGCCTTGATCGGCGCACTGGCCTTCTTCACCGCGCATGTGCTGAACCGCCAGACGCAGAAACGCACCGAGCGCGACCGCGCCACCCTGGCCGAAAGCGCCACGGCCGGGGAGGACCCGGTGATCGAGCTCCTCTTCCGCGAGGCGTCGATCGACATCCGCAGCGACCCCGCGGTGGCGGCCCTGATGGCCGAGGGCGCTTCCTGCTCGGCCGCCGACCTGGACCGCGCGGTGCGCCAGGCCTTCTTCACCGGCTATTGGGAGCGCTACGACGTGCGCCTGCACCTGTTCGGTCCCAACGGCCTGCTGCGCTGCTCCACCTCGCCCGACGCGCCGCCCTCCGCCGACCAGGTGCGTGACCGCTTCGAGCAGGGCGTGCCCACCGCCGGCGACCGCGACCTGCGCAGCGTGCACCGCCCCGGCGAGGAAGCCCTGTACCTCGGCCTGGTCCGCGGTCCCGCCGGAGCGGGGTCGTGCTCCCTCTTCGTGGAGCTGCGCCCGCGCCTCATTCCCGAGGGCCTGGGCTTCCCGGAGCTGCTGCTGGCCGGCGACCGCAGCACGCGGCAGCGCCCCGACCGCTTCACCCGCGCGCGGTATGAGCGCGGCGCGCTGACCGAAAGCACCGGCGCCTATGCGTACCCCATCACCTGGACCGCCCCGGTACCCGTGAACGGATGGCGCTATGTGGACCGCGGGTACGACCTGCTGGCCCAAGGCGATCCCCACGGTACCCTGATGGTCCTCGGCATGCGCTTGCCCACTTGGCTCGACCACGTGACCACCTTCTCGTACATCTTCCTCTTCTTCTGCCTCCTCACGGCGGCTTTCGTGCTGGTCCGGACACTGGCGGGGCACCGCCGCTCCCTCCTGTTCAGCGTACGGGGCAAGGTGCGCGTGGGCGTGATGCTCTTCGCGATCATCAGCCTGGTGCTCTTCGCTTACGGCACCCAGCACCTGCTGGATTCGCGCACCGCCCAGCGGTCGGGACGCGCGCTGAACGAGCGGACGCGCGGGGCGCTGATCGAACTGCGGCAGACGCTCCGGGGCGAGCCGGCCCTCACCCCGGCGATGGCGCCCTACCTGGACCACCTGCTGAGCAAGCTGAGCAACGTGTTCTTCACCGACCTCACGCTCTATACCCCCGACGGCCTGCTGCTAGCCACTTCGCGCGAGCAGCTGTTCAACACCGGCCTGCTCGGCCCGCGCATGGACGCGGAGGCCTACCAGCGGCTCGCCCTGGAGGGGGCCGAATCCTTCTCGCACGAGGAGCGCATCGGCACGGCCCGCTTCCGCGCCTCGTACATGCCCTTCCGCAACGACGCAGGCCAGGTGCTGGGCTACCTGGCCCTCCCCTATTTCGCGCGGCAGAGCGAGATGGACCAGGAGCGCACGGCGAGCGCCGTGGCCATGGTGAACCTCTTCACGCTGCTCTTCCTGCTCAGTGTTGTGGCCGCCGCCCTGATCACCGGCTGGACCACGCGGCCGCTGCAGCTGCTCAAGCGCGGCCTCGAACGCATCCGCCTGGGGGCCCAGAACGAGCCCATCGCCTACACCGCCGATGATGAGCTGGGCGACCTCGTCCGCGTGTACAACCACAAGGTGGAAGAGCTGCGGATCAGCGCGGAGAAGCTGGCGCGCAGCGAGCGGGAAAGCGCCTGGCGCGAGATGGCCCGGCAGGTGGCGCACGAGATCAAGAACCCGCTGACGCCGATGAAGCTCGGCATCCAGCATTTCCAGCGCACCTGGGACACGGCCTCCCCGGACGCGCGCCAGCGGCTCGATCGCTTCAGCGCCAGCCTGGTGGAACAGATCGATGCCTTGGGCCGCGTGGCCAACGACTTCTCGCAGTTCGCGCAGATGAGCGCCGCGAACGAGACCGTGCTCGACCTCAACGACGTGGCCAAGAGCGCGGTGGAGCTGTTCCGCGGGGAGCCCGGTGCGGAGGTCACGCTGCACCCCGCCCTCCCGCTGCAGGTGAAGGCCGACCGCGAGCACCTGCTGCGCGTGTTCAACAACCTGATCAAGAACGCGGTGCAGGCCATCCCCGAGGAGCGGCGCGGCACGGTCGACGTGGTGCTGCGCAGCGAGGGCGGCCAGGCCATCGCCGAGGTACGCGACAACGGCACCGGCATCACGGAGGAGGCGCGTGTCCGCATCTTCACGCCCAGCTTCACCACCAAGAGCAGCGGCACGGGCCTGGGCCTGGCCATGGTGAAGCGCCTGGTGGAGCAGGCCGGTGGACGGGTGTGGTTCACCACCCGGACGGGCGAGGGCACCTCGTTCTTCCTCGCGCTGCCGCTGCTCGGCTAGGCGGGTACATTTGCCGTCGACCCGGCCGATCGGCCGGTCCAGAACCCCCGATCCCCCGATGTCCTTCTCGAACCTCCTCATCGCCGACCAGGCCGGCGTCCGCACCATCACCATCGACCGGCCGGCCCAGCTCAACGCGCTCAACCGCGAGACGATCGCGGAACTGGACCGCGCACTGGACGAGGCCGATGCCGATGCGACCGTGCGCGTGCTCATCCTCACGGGCAGCGGGCCCAAGGCTTTCGTGGCCGGGGCGGACATCAAGGAGTTCGCGCACTTCAGCGTCGACGAAGGCCGGGCGCTCAGCGCCGATGGTCAGAAGAAGCTGTTCGACCACGTGGAGCGGATGAGCAAGCCCGTGATCGCCGCGGTGAACGGTTTCGCGCTCGGCGGCGGCCTGGAGCTGGCGATGAGCTGCCACCTCCGCGTGGCGAGCGACAACGCCCGCATGGGCCTGCCCGAAGTATCGCTCGGCGTGATCCCCGGCTATGGCGGCACGCAGCGCCTCGCCCGGCTGGTGGGCAAGGGCAAGGCGATGGAGATGATCTTCACCGCCGGCATGATCAAGGCCGACGAGGCCCTGCAATGGGGACTGGTGAACCACGTTGTTCCACAGGACCAATTGCCCGCCAAGTGCAACGAACTGGCCGCTGCGATCCTCAAGAACAGCTCCACCGCCCTGGCCGCCGCCATCCGCGCGGTGAACGCGGGCTACGAACCCGACGTGAACGGCCTGCAGCGCGAGATCGAGGAGTTCGGCAACTGCTTCGGTACGGCCGATTTCAAGGAAGGGACGAGCGCGTTCCTGGAGAAGCGGGCGGCGAACTTCACGGGGGCCTGATCGGTCGCGGTAGTATCCAATAGATCGGATCGAGACGTGAGCGCCCTCCGCAAGCTCGCCGGCCAGACGGTCATCTATGGGATCAGCAGCATCGTCGCGCGCTTCGTGAACTTCCTGCTGGTGCCGCTGTACACCAGCCAGTACGTGTTCGAGCCGGCGGAGTATGGAGTGGTCACCGCGCTGTATTCCTGGACGGCCCTGCTCAACGTGGTGCTCACCTTCGGCATGGAGACCACCTTCTTCCGCTTCGCGGCGAAGGACCACGTGCGCAACAACCCGGATGAGGGGCAAGTGCTCTATGCCACCGCCACCTGGGGCCTCTTCTTCCCCGCCCTGGCCTTCATGCTGCTGGGGGGCGTGTTCGCCGCGGACATCGCGGACGGCCTCCACTTCGGCGCATACGCGAGCTCCGTGGGGATGCTGGTGGCGATCATCGGCATCGATGCCATCACCGCCGTGCCCATGGCGCGGCTGCGGCAGCAAGGGCGGCCGTGGAAGTACGCGTCCATCAACCTGCTCAGCGTGGTCGTGAACGTCCTGCTCAGCGTGTTCTTCTTCCTGTACTGCATGAAGCGGTACAACATGGGCCGGAGCGACGCCCTGATCGAGGCGGTGTACGATCCGGCGTTCGGCGTGGGCTACGTGTTCGCCATCAACCTGGTGAGCACCGCCGTGAAGCTGCTGGTGCTGCTGCCCGCATGGCCTTCGTTCCGCGGCTTCAACAAGGACCTTCTGCGCGCCCTGCTCGCCTTCGGCGCGCCGCTCATGATCGCCGGGCTCGCGGGCATGGTGAACGAGACGGCCGACCGCGTGATCCTGAAGTACCTGCTCCCAGCGGACATCGCCGACAGCGAGATCGGCATCTACGGCGCCTGCTACAAGCTGGCCGTGCTCATCACCCTCTTCATCCAGGCGTTCCGCATGGGGGCCGAGCCGTTCTTCTTCAACCACGCGAAGGAGAAGGACAGCAGGCGGACGTTCGCCCGCATCATGAACGTGTTCGTGGCCGTGTGCATGGCCGCCTTCCTGGTGGTGATGCTGTTCCTCGACCTCTTCAAGTGGTTCATCCCCAACCCGGCCTACCACGTGGGCCTGCGCGTGGTGCCCATCCTCATGCTGGCGAACGTGTTCCTCGGCATCTACTACAACCAGAGCGTGTGGTACAAGCTCACCGACCGGCCGCGCGTGGGCAGCACCATCAGCCTCATCGGCGCGGCCATCACCATCGTGCTGCTCCTGGTGCTGATCCCCGCGTTCGGCTACCTGGGCGCGGCCTGGGCCACCTTCATCTGCTACGCCAGCATGGCCGCCATCAGCTACCTGTGGGGGCAGCGGCATTACCCGATCCCGTACAACGTGTCGCGCATCCTGGGCTACATGGCCTTCGGGGTGCTGGCCTGGTGGGGATGCGAACAGCTGCCGCTGGCGGGGGTGATGAAGTACGGCGTGCGGGCGATCGTGCTCACCGCATACCTCTCCGCCCTGTGGAAGGTGGAGGGACGCGGAGTGGTGTCCTGAGCGGGGGATGAATGAGGCTCTTCCCGCTCCTCTTCCTTTGGTTGAATGCCCCATCGGTCCTGGTCGCGCAGCTGGATACCCTCCCGCATGCCTGGTCCATGCTCCTCAACCCCATCGCGCTCGCCGATCCCCTCGGCACATCGCTCCAGCTGGGCGTGGAGAAGCGGATGTCGCCTCGCCTTACCGGGGCGGCGGAGGCCATCGTCTATTTCAACTACCGCGACCACCTGCGTGAAGCGCCCGACGAGCTCTTCACCGGCCATGCCTTCCGCCTGAAAGCCATCCGCTGGACCGATCGGCCCACGAACGACCACAACGGCTTCGGCGCGGACGTGACCTACAAGCACATCCGTGGCACCTGCCGCGATTCGATCAAGCCGGACGGTGCCGCACCATCCTCCAAGGACTACCGACTGGAGCGCTCGGTGTTCGTCGTACGTGCCTACTGGGTGGGGCGCGATGACTGGGGGCGCCATTGCTGGGGCGAGCTCTTCGGCGGGTTCGGGGTGCGCTTCAAGTTCTCCCGAAGCCGGGGGATCACCGATGCCGAGCGGGACGCGATCGATAACCGCGACGGGATGGGTGATAGCAGCGATATCCCGCCGTTGCGGCATGAAGTGGGCGACACGTGGTATCCGGAGATCGTGATCGGGGCGCGTGTCGGGTTCGGATGGGACCGGCGGCGTTGAACGGGTCGTGGATGCGCGACCTTTGGTGTATGGAAGATGCCCCCGCCAGGATCGATACGGCAACGGTGAAGGTCGTCAACAAGGGCAGGCACCCGCTGCCCAGCTACGCCACCGCGCACGCCGCCGGCCTCGACCTGCGCGCGGACCTCGCTGCCTCCATCACCCTCGCCCCCGGCCAGCGCGCCCTGGTGCCTACGGGGCTCTTCCTGGAGCTGCCCGAGGGCACCGAGGCCCAGGTGCGCCCCCGCAGCGGGCTGGCCTTCAAGCATGGCATCACCGTGCTGAACGCGCCCGGCACCATCGATGCGGACTACCGCGGCGAGGTGGGCGTCCTGCTCATCAACCTGGGGCAGGACCCCTTCGAGGTGAAGGACGGCGAGCGCATCGCCCAGCTGGTGGTGGCCCGCTACGCCCGCGTCACCTTCGCCGCACAGCCGGACAGCGGCCCGGGAGCCGGCGCGCTGAGCCCCACCGACCGCGGTTCCGGGGGCTTCGGCCATACTGGAACAAATTGAAGACCTTCGCAACAGAAAAGCCCGGTGGACCCGATGCGGTCCCGACCGGGGATCGTCCCCAGGAATGAAGATCATCGTCCCCATGGCCGGTATGGGCAAGCGGATGCGTCCGCACACCCACACCACCGCCAAGCCCTTGCTGCCCATCGCGGGCAAGCCCATCGTGCAACGCCTCGTGGAGGACCTGGCCGCCGTGGCCGGCGAGCCCGTGGAGGAGGTGGCCTACATCGTGCACCCTTCCTTCGGGAAGAAGGTGGAGGAGGAACTGCTCGGCATCGCGAAGGCGATCGGCAGCAAAGGCAGCATCCATTACCAGAAGGAGGCCCTGGGCACCGCCCACGCCATCCTCTGCGCCGAAAAGGCCCTGAGCGGCCGCATCATCGTGGCCTTCGCCGATACCCTTTTCCGTGCCCAGCTCAAGCTGGACAAGGACTGCGACGGGGTGATCTGGGTGAACAAGGTGACCGATCCCCGCCCCTTCGGCGTGGTGAAGCTGGACGCCGACGGGGTGATCACCGAGTTCGTGGAGAAGCCCCAGGAGTTCGTGAGCGACCTGGCCATCATCGGCATCTACTACTTCGCCGACGGCGAATACCTCCGCCGGGAGATGCAGTACCTGATCGACAACGACATCAAGGACAAGGGCGAGTACCAGCTGACCAACGCCATGGAGAACATGAAGCGCAAGGGCGCCCGGTTCAAGGCGGGCAGCGTGGACGTGTGGATGGACTGCGGCAACAAGAACGCCATGGTGGACACCAACACCAAGGTGCTCGGCTTCCTCAAGGACACGAAGGGCCTGGTGAGCCCGAAGCTGAAGAGCGAGAACAGCGTGGTGATCGCACCTTGCTTCATCGGGGACGACGTGACGCTGACCGACAGCGTGGTGGGCCCCTATGTGAGCATCGAGAAAGGGACCACCGTCACCGGCAGCGTGGTGCGGCGCTCGATCCTGCGCGGCATGGTGCGTGTACAGGATGCGGTGATCGACAACAGCATGATCGGTGAGCGTGCCAGCGTGCAGGGCCGGGCCTTGGACCTGAGCGTGAGCGACGACAGCACCATCGCTTGATCCCCCGCGCCATGCCCCGTCCCCTGCGTTCGTTCCTTCCCGTCCTGGGCCTCGTGCTCTGCGCGGCCTGCGGGGGCAGCAAGGGCCTGGGCGACAGGGCCGCCGCAACGGTGCCGGCCGACGCGCCCGGCGACCTGACGATCAAGGACAAGCGCGCCACGGTGATGCGCCTCTTCATGGAGGCCAACGAGGCCCGCCTCAAGGGCGACCTGGGCCGCGCCGTGCAGCTCTACCAGGCCACGCTGAAGGCCGACCCGGCCAATGCGGCCTCCATGTTCGAGCTGGCCAAGCTCTACCACCAGGCGCAGCAGGGCGATGCGGCCCTGGCCCTGGCCAAGAAGGCCGTGGCCACCGACAAGGACAACATCTGGTACCGCTTCCTGCTGGCCGACCTGAGCACCCAGCTCGGCGACCTGGCCGGCGCCACCAAGGCCTACCAGGACATCCTGGCCCGATGGCCCGACCGCTACGAGGTCTACTTCGGCCTGGCCAACGTGCTCGCCCAGCAGCAGCGCATCGGCGAGGCCCAGCAGGTGTTCCGCAACGTGGAGGCCCGCTTCGGCCCCAGCGAGGAACTGGTGATGCGCGAATACGACATGCTCGTGACCGCCGGCCGGATCGAGGATGCCCGCACGCTCCTGGAGAAGGCCGTGGCCGCCGACCCGGGAAGTACCCAGTACTACGGCATGCTGGCCGAGGTGTACCAGGAGCTCGGGCAGCAGGACAAGGCCCTGGCCATGTACGAAAAGGCGCTGGAGCTGGACCCGGACAACAGCATGACGCGCATCTCGCTGGCCCAGTACTACTACGACGCCGGCGAGCACGAGAAGGCCTTCCTGCAGTTGCGCGAGGCTTTCGCCGACCCCGACCTCGACATCGACCCCAAGATGCAGTTGCTCCTGGGCCTTTACGAGCTCTCGGGCAACAACCCCGAGGACAGCACCTCACAGCAGCTCGTCCGCGAGAGCCGCGAACTGATCGATGTGCTCAAGAAGGCCCACCCGCAGACCGGCAAGCCCTGGTCCATCGAGGGGGATTTCCTCATGCGCCAAGGGAAGACCGCCGAGGCCCGGGATGCCTTCCGCCAGGCGCTCGCCTACGAGAAGGACAAGTTCCCCATCTGGAGCGCACTGCTCCAGCTGGACCTGCAGCTGCGCGACTTCGCCGCCCTGCACGACGATGCCGAGAAGGCCGCCGAGCTCTTCCCCACCCAGCCCGAGCTGCACCTGTACGACGGCCTGGCCCTGAGCCAACTGAAGCGGCACGACGAGGCCATCGAGGCCCTGATCACCGGCCGCGATCTGGTGGTGGACAACAAGCCCCTGGAGGCCCAGTTCTGGAGCGCCCTGGGCGATGCCTACAACGAGGCCCGGGACTTCAGCAAGAGCGACGCCGCCTACGACAAGGCCCTCGCGATCGACCGGGACGACGTGCAGGTGCTGAACAACTACGCCTACTACCTGAGCGAGCGCGGCGAGAAGCTGGAGAAGGCCGAGCAGATGAGCCGCCACTGCAACGACCTGGCGCCCGGCGTGCCCACCTACATGGACACCTACGCCTGGATCCTCTACCGCCAGGGCCGCTACGCCGATGCCCGCACCTGGCAGGAGAAGGCCCTGAACGCCGGCGGCAGCGGGGAAGGCGTGCTGGTGGAGCATTACGGGGACATCCTCTACAAGCTCGGCGACACGGCCGGCGCCCTGGAGCAATGGAAGAAGGCCAAGGGCCTGGGAGGCGCCAGCGACGCGATCGACCGCAAGGTGAGCGAAGGCCATCCCGTGGAATGAACGCTCCGGTCCGCACGGCCCTGCTCGCGGCGGCCCTCGCCCTCACGGCCTGCCATGCCCGGCGCCATGCCGCTCCCACCGCCGGCGTCGTGCGCGATCTGCCGCCGCGCGGCCCCGAGAAGCTGCTGGACAGCCTGATGGCCCACAACCGCCCGGGCACGCGCTACTACAGCGCCAAGGCCGACGTGGAGCTGCGCACCGCCGAGGGGAACAAGAGCTTCAAGGCGCACGTGCGCTGCGTGAAGGACAGCGCGGCCTGGCTCAGCGTGGTACCGGCCCTGGGCATCGAGGTGGCCCGCGCCCTCCTTACCCCCGACTCGCTGAAGATGATGGACAAGATCCACGACACCTTCTGGGTGGGCGACACCGCCGCGGCCCAGCGGAAGTTCGGCCTTCAGCCCAGCCTCGCCCTCTTCGAGCAGGCCCTGCTTGGCCTGCCCATCGGGCTGGACCCCAACGAGAAGTACCGCAGCGACCGGGAGGACGGCCAGTACACCCTCACCAGCAAGGAGAAGCGCCGCTTCGTCCGCGCCGCCGAGGACCTGTCGCCCGGCGACACCCTGCCCGACGACAAGGACATGAAGGAGCGCCGCCTGGAGCGCACCCTGCGCCGCGCCGAGCGCAAGGAGGCCATGGTGATCAAGTACTGGATCGAGCCCGACAGCTTCCAGGTGACCCGGGTGCTCATCGCCGACCTCGCACGCGATCAACAGGCCGATGTGCGTTATATGCAGCGGACCCCCGTGGATGGGCGCCTGTTGCCGACGCTCGTCACGCTTTCTTTGTCGGACCCCGTCCGGCAGGTCTCCGGCACCCTCGGACTGGACCGCATCTCCCTGGATGGACCGCTGCAGCTCAACTTCCGCATCCCCGAGAAGTTCACGCCCATGCCGTGAGGCCGGGCGGCGCCTGCCGGTGCTCGTGCTCGCCCTCTTGCCGCTGTTCCTGGCCGCGCAGGGCCGGAAGGACCTGGAGAAGAAGCGCGACGCCCTGGACAAGCAGATCAAGGCCACCAGCTCCCTGATCAGCCAGGCCCAGAAGGAGCAGCGCTCCACCCAGCAGCAGCTCCAGCTGCTCGAGGCGCAGATCCGCCAGCGCCAGGAGCTGATCAACACCATGAACAGCGAGGTGTTCCGCGTGGACCAGGAGATCCAGGAGACGCAGGACGTGGTGCGCTCCCTGGAGGGCGACCTCACCAAGCTCAAGGAGGAGTACGCGCGCATGGTGCAGTACGCCTATATGAACCGCAGCGCCTACGACCGCCTCAGCTACATCTTCGCCGCGGAGAGCTTCGCCCAGGCCTTCAAACGTTCGCGCTACCTGGACCAGCTGGCCGAGCAGCGGCGCCAGCAGGCCGTGCTGATCACGGAGACGCAGGCCAGCCTCGGCCGGAAGGTGACCGACCTCCAGGTGAAGCGGGACGACAAGGCCAAGCTCCTGGGCCTGCAGGTGGACGAGAAGAAGAAGCTGACCACCGATAAGAGCGGCCAGCAGACCACCCTCGCCGGCCTCAAGAAGGAGGAAGGCCGCCTGAAGGAGACCCTGCGCAAGCAGGAGAAGCAGCGCACCGAGCTGGCCGCCGCCATCCGCAAGTCCATCGAATCGGAGATCCGGAAGGGCGACAAGGGCGTCGCCACCAAGCCGGGCGCGGCCGGCGGCAAGCTGGAGCTGGCCCTCACCCCGGAGGCCAAGGAGCTCAATGCCGATTTCGAGAAGAACAAGGGCAAGCTGCCCTGGCCGGTGGAGAAGGGCACCATCACCAGCGGCTTCGGCAAGCAGCCGCACCCGGTGCTCAGGGGCATCACCATCGAGAACAACGGCATCGACATCGGCTGCGAAAAGGGCGCCCCCGTGCGGGCCATGTTCCGCGGGGAGGTGAGCAGCGTGATCGTGATCCCCGGCGCCGGCAAGGCGGTGGTGGTGAGCCACGGCGCCTACCGCACCGTGTACAGCAACCTCCGCGACGTGAACGTGAACAAGGGCGACAAGGTGGACACCAAGCAGACCGTGGGCGTGGTGATGACCGAGGACGGCGAGAGCACCGCCCACGTGGAGATCTGGAAGATCACTTCCGACGGCCAGCTGGCCAAGGTGGACCCCGCCACCTGGATCTACCAGTAGCCCCCCGAAGGACTACCTTTGCCGGGCAGAAGGTCGCGCAACCCAAAGGACCCCCTGCCTGCACCATGCGCCTCGGCACCACGGAGATCATCCTCATCATCGTCGTCATCCTGCTCCTTTTCGGGGGCAAGAAGATCCCCGAGCTGATGCGCGGCCTGGGCCGTGGCATGAAGGAGTTCAAGGACGCCCAGAAAGGGGACGATCCCAACTCCGCCCCGGACAACAAATAGGCCCCGCACCCGCGACCATGCCCACCCCGCGTACCCTGCGTGAGGCCCAGGCCGCATTGGCCGCCGGCACCACCTCGGTGGTGGAGCTCACCCGCGCCGCGCTGGCCCTGGCACGGGAAAAGGCGGACCTCAACATCTTCCTCGAGCTCTTCGACGAGAGCGCCCTGGCCAAGGCCGCCGAGGTGGACGCCAAGCGCCGGGACGGCACGGCCGGACCGCTGGCGGGGGCCATCGTGAGCCTGAAGGACAACATCTGCTACAAGGGCCACAAGGTCTCCGCCGCCTCGCGGATCCTCGAAGGCTACACCAGCATCTACAGCGCCACCGTGGTGGAGCGCCTGCTCGCCGCCGATGCCGTCATCCTCGGCCGCACCAACTGCGACGAGTTCGCCATGGGCAGCAGCAACGAGAACAGCGCCTTCGGGGCCGTGGGCAATCCGCACGACCCGCGGCGCGTCCCCGGTGGCAGCAGCGGCGGGGCGGCCGCCTCCGTGGCCGCCGGCATCTGCAGCATCGCCCTCGGCAGCGATACCGGCGGGTCCATCCGCCAGCCCGCCTCGTTCTGCGGAGTGGCCGGCTTCAAGCCCACCTATGGCCGCGTGAGCCGCTACGGCCTCATCGCCTTCGCCAGCTCCTTCGACCAGATCGGCCCCTTCGCCCACACGGCGGAGGATGTGGCCGCGGTGCACGCGGTGATCGCCGGGCACGACGTGCGCGACAACACCAGCAGCGACCGGCCGGTACAAGCGGCCGCACCGGCGCCCGGCAAGCTGCGCATCGCCTACTACACGGAATGCCTGGAGCGCCCGGGCCTCGATCCCGAGATCCAGGGGCACGTGCAGGGGCACATCGACCGCCTGAAGGACGAGGGCCA
Organism: Bacteroidota bacterium; assembly: GCA_018267055.1. Lineage (GTDB taxonomy): Bacteria > Bacteroidota > Bacteroidia > Flavobacteriales_F > PHOS-HE28 > PHOS-HE28. Next base: position 2,159 of record JAFDZF010000142.1, on the reverse strand, counting down.
TACGCTGGAGCCCATCACGCTCCCGATGCTGGACCACCTGGTGCCCACCTATTACATCCTCGCCACCGCCGAGGCCAGCAGCAACCTCGCCCGCTTCGACGGCATCCGCTACGGCCACCGCAGCAAGGAGGCCCGCGGCGTGGACGACACCTACCGCCGCAGCCGCTCCGAGGGCTTCGGCCCCGAGGTGCAGCGCCGCATCCTGCTGGGCACCTTCGTGCTCAGCGCCGGTTATTACGACGCCTACTACGCCCAAGGCATGCGGGTGCGCCGCCTCATCCGCGAGAACACCCTGAAGGCCTTCGAGCGCTACGACCTCATCCTGCTGCCCACCTGCCCCTCCACGGCCTTCGAGCACGGGTCCATCAGCGACCCGGTGGCCATGTACCTGCAGGACATTTTCACCGTGCAGGCCAACCTGGCCGGCGTCCCCGCCCTCTCGCTGCCCACCGGACGGCACAGCAACGGCCTCCCTTTCGGCACCCAGCTGATGGCCAAGCCCTTCGACGACGAACGGCTGCTGGCGACGGCCCATCAGCTTTTCCCGGCCTGAACGTTACTTTTTGGGAAGGCCGCCATTCCCCTGGGACTGAGGCCTTCCACGATCGATCGTTGACCGCCAAGGCAACATCTCCGCTCCCCGGCCGTATGAAACGAGATATTCGCACGACCATGGTCAGCTCCCGCGCCCTCCTCTTCGCCGCCGCCCTGCCCCTGGGCCTGTTCGCACAGGACACCGCCCGCCCGACGGACACCGCGCCGGCCGGCGGGCCTGTCGCCGCGGACGACCCCGTCCTGGAACGGCTCGACGCGCTCACCCAGCTGCCCTGGCTGAAGAACGACCCCTTCGTCACCGACGCCGACCAGCTGAACATCCACGGCTTCGCGACCACCGATGTGCCCAACTATCCGGCCGACGTGTACCGCCGCCGCCTGGCCGTGCTCGACGAGCGCACCCCCTTCAAGCTCACCTATAACGAGCCGGTGCAGTCGTACATCGACCTCTACGCGCAGCGCAAACGCGAGCAGACCGCCCGCATGATGGGCCTGGCGCAGCTGTACTTCCCCGTGTTCGAGGAGGCCCTGGACCGCTACGGGCTGCCGCAGGAGCTGAAGTACCTCGCCGTGGTGGAGAGCGCGCTCTTCCCCGGTGCGCGCTCGCGCGCGGCCGCCGTGGGGCTCTGGCAGTTCATGATCGGCACCGGCAAGCTCTACGGCCTGGACGTGGACAGCTACGTGGACGAGCGCTGCGACGTGTACAAGAGCACCGATGCGGCCTGCCGCTACCTGCGTGATCTCCACAAGATCTTCGGCAACTGGGAGCTGGCGCTCGCCGCCTACAACTGCGGACCCGGCAACGTGAACAAGGCCGTGCGCCGCTCCGGCGGCACGCTCGACTACTGGAGCGTGTACAACTACCTGCCCCGCGAGACCCGCGGCTACGTGCCCGCCTTCATCGCCGTGAACTACATCTTCAACCACGCCGCCGACCACAACATCTACCCCGTGATCCCCAACTACTGCGCGTACGAGGTGGACACGATGCAGGTGTGCTATCCGCTGTCGCTGGACAAGCTGGCGGAGCTCACCGGCGGCAACGCCCAGGAGCTGCGCGACCTGAACCCCACCTTCAAGCTCGGTATCGTGCCCGACATCAACGAGCCCTCCACCGTGTACATCCCCCGCACGATGGTGAGCGAGTTCCTCCGGAACGAGGAAGCGATCGCGCGCAGCTACGCGCCCGACCTGAGCCTGCCCGCACCCAGCACCGTCAGCGCCCGCAACGATGGCCCGGTGCGCGGCCGCACGCACGTGGTGCGCCGGGGCGAATCGCTCGGCACCATCGCCCGCAAGAACCACGTCTCGATCAGCGAGCTCCGCGCCTGGAACCGCCTGAAGAGCGACCGTGTGCACGCGGGCCAGCAGCTCGTGGTGCATCCCCAGCGCACGGTGACCGCCGCGGCCAGCACCCCCGCCGCCGCACCCGTGGCGAAGGAGGAGGAGCGTGACAGCGCGAACGAAGCGCGCGCCACCGAGTACATCTATCACACCGTGCAACCCGGCGACACGCTCTGGGGCATCGCACAGCGCTATCCCGGCGTCACCGTGGACGAGATCAAGCGCCTGAACAGCGGCATGGACACGCGCCGCCTTTCCGT
>JAFDZF010000141.1 GCA_018267055.1 Bacteroidota bacterium | reverse complement strand
GATGCGGTGGCGGAAGCGACGGACCGGCTGGGCGGCCATGTGGACGCCTTCACCGGCAAGGAGGTGGCCTGCTTCTATGGCCGCGTGCTGGCGGACCAGCTTCCCGAGCTGACGCACCTGCTCGGCGAACTTGTCTCCAGCCCCCGCTTCGAAGAAGAGGAGCTGGCCCGAGAGCGCGGCGTCATCCTCGAAGAAATCGCCATGAGCGAGGACCAGCCGGACGACTGGGTGAGCGAGCTGTTCTACATGGATTTCTGGAAGGACACGGCCCTCGCCCATCCCATCCTGGGCCGCCGGGACCAAGTGGCGGGCTACGGCGCGAGCCAGGCGCGGACCTTCTTCCGAGACACCTACCGCGCGGGCAACCTCGTCATTTCCGCCGCGGGCGCCGTCACGCCGGAGTCGCTGATGCCGATGCTGGAGCCGATCCTCGCGAACCTGCCGAAGGGCGGCAGCATCGAGACGGAGAAGGCCGTCGCCACCCGCCCCTTCCTCCTCAACGCGCCGAAGAAGGGCCTGCAGCAGACGAACCTCGTGCTGGGTTTCCCCGCGCCTTCGCACACGGACCGGGATCGCACGGCGGTGAGCCTGCTCAGTCACATCCTCGGCGGCGGCATGGCCTCGCGCCTCTTCCTGGAACTGCGCGAACGCCGCGGCCTCTGCTACCAGGTGGGCAGCTTCCACACGCCCTACGCGGACACGGGCGCGCTGCAGATCAGCGCGGGTTGCGCGCCCTCGCAAGCGCGCGAGCTTGTGTCCCGCGCCATGGCCGAATGCCTGAAGCTGCGCACGACCCTCGTGCCTGAAGATGAGCTGGTCCGCGCCAAGCGCCAGGCCAAGGTTGCCCTCGTCTTCGGCCAGGAAAGCGCCAGCAGCCGCATGTTCTCCCTTGCCCACCAGGCCCTCCACTGGGGCGGCCCCCTCAGCCTCGACGCCCAGCTCGCCGAGATTGACGCCGTCACGCCCGAGGACCTGCGCCGGGTGGCGGACGCGATCCTGAAGCCGGAAGCCCTTGGCCTCGCGGCGCTGGGCATCCCGAAAGCCCATGCGATCCGGGCGACGGATCTGGTGGCTTAGGAAAGGAACGCTGAGGGCACAGAGAAAGGCAGAGAACACAGAGAACTGCTGGTCCTATCTTCATCCTGCTTTTCTCTGTTCTCTCTGTGAACCTCTGTGTCCCGCTCTTAGTTCACGGCCTCTTCCACACCTTCCCGCCCTTCATCACGAAGGGCACTTTCAGCATGGTCTTGATGTCTTGGGTGGGGTCGCCATCCACCGCGACCACATCGGCATCCATGCCGGGGTCGAGGGTGCCGATCTCCTTGTCGAGGCGCAGGAGCTGGGCGGCGTTGATGGTGGCGGTTTGCAGGGCGGCGGCGGGCGTCATGCCGTAGTCCACGAGCAGGGGGAAGTCCCAGGCGGCCTTGGCATGGTCGAAGACGCCGATGTCGGTGCCGTAGGCGATGGTCACGCCCGCATCCAGCGCGGCCTTGAAGCCGGCGCGGCGCAGGGGCAGGATCGCCTTCGCCTTCTCGATGCTGCCTTGGGGGATGTGAAGCGGGTTGCCGGGTTCTAGGATGGATTCCAGCGCGTAGAGCGTGGGTACCTCGAAGCAGCCTTTCGCCTTCATGAGCCGCGCGGTTTCCGGGCTCATGAGGCTGCCGTGCTCGATGCTGCGCACGCCTGCCTCCACCGCTTCGCGGATGCCCTTGTCGCCATGGGCGTGGGCGCACACATAGGTTCCGCGCCGCGCGGCCTCATCCACGAAGGCTTTGAATTCCGCGGGGCTGAAGCTGGGCGCGCCGGGATCATCGTTGTTGGAGAGCACGCCGCCCGTCGCCAGGATCTTGATCTGGTCCACGCCCCGCTTGCGCCATTCGCGCACCTTGGCGACCGCCTGCTCGGGGCTGTCCACGATGGCGGATTCATCGAAATGGACCTCTTCGGGGAACCCGTTGGTGTCGCCGTGCCCGCCGGTGATGGAGAAGGCTGACCCCGACACCAGCATCCGCGGGCCTTCGATGTCGCCCCGCGCGATGGCGTTCCGGAGCGCCACATCGCCGAAGGCGGTCCAGCTTCCGCAATCCCGGACGGTGGTGAAGCCCGCCTCCAGCACCTTCTTCGCATTCACGACGCCCGCCAGCACGAGATCCGCCCTGGAATCCTTGAGCTGGGCCAACTCGTCTTCCCCGGCCCGCACGGTGAGGTGGGTGTGGCAATCAATGAGGCCCGGCAGCAGGGTCCGATCCCCCAGATCCACCACCTCCGCGCCCGCGGGCGGCGCTCCGGGCTGGATGCGCCCATCCTTCACCCACACCTGGCCCGGGCTCACGATGCGGCCGACCTTGGCATCGAACATCCGCGCGGCTTTCAGGACGACGGCATGATCCTGCGCCAGCAAGGACGCGGACGCGGCAAGGGCCAGCAGGAGGTGGCGCATGGTCACTCCGGGGGATGGCCCTTAGGGTAGCGCCGCGGCCATCCGGCGGACAGCTTCCTTGAGTTCGGCGGGAGTCAGCGCCGTAAAGCCCAGGCGCAGGTAGGGGATGGGGCGCTCG
>JAFDZF010000140.1 GCA_018267055.1 Bacteroidota bacterium | reverse complement strand
CATCCGCACCAAGTTCCCCGCGTGGTACGACCGCAAGCCCATCGTGTGCCTCTACATCCCGGACGTATACGACTTCATGCAGCCCGAGCTCATCGCTCTGCTGCGGGAGAAGTTCGAGGATGTATACCGGCGCGGCCTGCTGGAAGGGTGACAGGCCCTGAGCCGTCGAAGCGCTACCGCGCTCCCCGCTTCTTCTTCGGCGCCTCTTCCGCTTCCAGGTGGAACATCACCGGCAGCACGCGCAGGGTGCGGACCGGCCGGTCGTTCGCGCGTCCGGGGCTCCAGCCGTCGAGGAGCTGCACCACGCGCATCGCCTCCTGGTCCAGGTCGCGGTCCAGGCTGCGCGGGACCCACACGGAGTCCACGTCGCCGCTCGCCTCGACGAAGAAGTACACATTGACCCGGCCGGTGATGCCGGCCTCCTTGGCGTCCTCCGGATACTGGATGTGGTCGCGGACGAACGCCTGGAGGGCGGCCATGCCTCCGGGGTATTCCGGGTCCACCTGGGCCATACGGAGCAGGCTGTCCGGCAACGGCCGGGGTGCGGCGGAGGGCGTGGGGAGCGGGTCCTGGGCCTGTGCGAGGAGGCCGGTCCCGAGAAGCAGCAGCGTGGGGAGGACGCGCATGGGGCGGATCAGGCTTCGGTCACCTCGCCGATCACGCTCACCACGTGGCCGAGGGCGATGTTGAACTGCTCTTCCGAGGAGAGGTCGCTGTTGTCGATCTCGATGGCATCGGGGGCCTTGAGCAACGGGTCGGCCTCGCGCTTCAGGTCGTCTTCGTCGCGCCGCTCGATGTTCTCGAGCACGCTTGCGTAGTCGATCTCCACACCCCTCCCCTTCAGCTCCTGGTACCGGCGCTGGGCGCGGATCTCAGGCCGGGCGGTCATGTAGAACTTCACCTCCGCGTCGGGGAACACCACGGTGCCGATGTCGCGTCCGTCCATCACCACGCCCTTGTCGCGGCCCATGGCCTTCTGCAGCTGGACCAGCTTGGCCCGCACCTCGGGCACGGGGCTCACCAGCGTCACGTGGCGGCTCACCTCCATGCCGCGGATGCGGTGCTCCACGTTATGGCCGTCGAGCCAGGTGGCGCTGCGCTGGGTGGCGTCGTCGTGCCGGAAGCCGATGTGGATGCGGTCGAGCACGCGCAGCAGGTTGGGCTTGTCCAGCTTCCCGTCGACCACCAGGCCGTTCTCGATCACGTACAGCGCGATGGCGCGGTACATGGCCCCGCTGTCGATGTAGGTGTAGTGCAGGTGGTGCGCCAGCTGCTTCGCCAGGGTGCTCTTGCCGCAGGAGCTGAACCCGTCGATGGCGATGTTGATGCGGCGCATGGGCGGCGTGGACCGCGCGCTAAAGTACAGGCTGGCGCCCAGCCGCCCGGGATGATGCGCTACGAAGCCTTCTTCCACTCGGCGAACCGCACCGCGATGCTGATGGTGTTGCTGGCCCCGGCGGGGTTGAACTGCGCATAGCTGTAGCTCAGGTGCAGGCGGCTCACCTTCAGGCCGATGCCCAGGCTGAAGCCCGACAGGCCCGGCTTGGCGTCCACCCGCAGCTCCTGGCGGCGGCGGTAGTTGTAGCCGAAGCGCAGCATGAAGTTCTTGCCGAAGAGGATCTCGGCGTTGGGCACGATGTGCAGCAGGGCGCGGTCGGCCGTGGTCACCTTGTCCACGATGGGCTCGCCCGTGGTGGGGTCGATCTGCGCCTTCTTGTTCGGGTCCTCGTAGGTCAGGTCCCATTCCTGCAGGTTGTCGATGGACAGCCCCAGGCGGAACGGCGCATGGCGGAACTTGTACGTGGCCGCCAGCTGGGCCTGGAACGGCAGCTTCTCCTTGGTTTCCGTGTAGCCGCTGGTCACCACGCCGATGTTGCGCAGGGTGGCCGCCACCGTGAGGCCCAGGGCGCGCTTCACGAAGACGCCGCCGATGTCCACCGCGAAGCCGTTGGCCTTGTAGGAGTCCAGGTTGGAGGTGATGAACTTGAGGTTGGCGCCCACGCTGAACACGCTGTCCACCGCATGGCCGGCACCCACCTGGATCACGTACTCGCCCGCGCTGAAGGTGCCCTGGTCCTGGCCGGTCTCGTCGCGCCGCGTGAAGGTGCCGTAGTCCACGTACTGCACCGATCCGCTCATGGTGACGCCCACGCTGTCGAACTGGTGCGCGTACGAGGCGTAGCCGATGTTGATCTTGTCCACGTACGGCATGTAGCTCAAGGCCGCCTGCCTGGCCATGTCCGCGTTCAGCAGCGCGGGGTTGAAGAGGCCCAGGTTGAGGTCGTTGTCGTACACCGCCACCGGCGAGCCGCCCAGCGCCGAGATGCGCGCCGAGCTTGGGATGTCCAGCACGCGGAACACCGCCTTGCCGCCCAGCTGTGCGGGGACGGCGGATACCAGGAGCAGGGCCGGAAGGAGGAAAAGGGCGCGTCGTGGTCGCTGCATAAGGGGTCGCCTGTCGCGATGGGAACGCAAGATAGCCGCGGCTAGTATCCGCTCACGGACGGCCTTCCACCCATAGCAGGGAGCCGTCGCCGTAGCTGAGGAAGCGGTAGCCGTGCGCCAGCGCGTGCGCATAGATCGTGCGCCATGCGGACGGTCCCACCAGCGCCGCCACGAGCAGCAGCAGCGTGCTGCCCGGCTGGTGGAAGTTGGTGATGAGCCCATCGGCCAGGCGGGGCCGGTAGCCGGGTGCGATCAGCAGGCGCGTGGTGCCGATGACCTGGTCCGTTCCAAGGCGGTCCATGTGGTCGAGCACGGCGTCCAGCGCTTCCTCCACGGACGGTCCGTCGTTGCCTTCGTACGGGCGCCACTGGTCCACGTCCAGGGCCGTCGGCGTTTTCCCGGCAAGGAGGTCGGCGCCATGCCAGTAGAGGCTCTCGATGGTGCGCAGGGCGGTGGTGCCCACGGGCACGATCGGTCCCCGCCCCCGCTGCGCCCGCAGGGTTTCCACCGCGGCGCGGCCGATCCGTACCTGCTCCGCGTGCATGCGGTGCCCGGCCATCGTGCCGCTCTTCACCGGCAGGAAGGTGCCCGCGCCCACGTGCAGGGTGACGCGCGCCTGCCGAACGCCCTTGCGGGCGAGCGCGTCCATCCCCGCGGGTGTGAAATGCAGGCTCGCCGTGGGGGCGGCCACCGATCCCGGCCGCTCCGCGAAGACGGTGTTGTACCGGGCCTCGTCCGCCTGGTCGGCCGCGCGGCGCATGTAGGGCGGCAGCGGCACCGCGCCGAAGCGCTCCAGCACGGCCAGGAACGGTCCGTCGTCCGCCCAGCGGAACTCGATCACATGCTCCCCTTCCTGTCCGCCGACGCGCTCCATGCGCAGGGCGTGCCCGTCCTTCCGCGCTTCCAGGGCCTCCCCCTTCCAGCGCTTGGCATTGCCCACCAGGCAGGACCAGCGCGATGTGCCCCGGTCCAGCAGTGCCAGCTCGATGGGCCTTCCATCCGCCGGCGCCAGCACCATGCATTCGATCACGGCGCCCGTGGCCCGCTGGAACGTGAGGCGGGCCTGCACCACCCGGGTGTCGTTCAGCACGAGCAGGGTGTCGGCGGGCAGCTCTTCCGCCAGGTCGCGGAAGGTGCGGTCGCGGATGATGCCGCGCTCGTACACCAGCAGCTTCGTGGCGTCCCGTTCGGCCAGGGGGCGCTGGGCGATGCGCGCTTCCGGCAGGTCGTAGGTGAGGTCGGCGATGCGGAGCTGGCGCGGGTCCATGGGCAGCTCGGCGGCGGCGAGCGGGCGCGAAGATCGGGCGTGCGGCCCGCTCAGAGCCCCAGCTCCACCTGGAACCAGAGGCCCCAGCCGTTGCCGGCATGGTCCAGCGCGGCCGTCCCGTCACGCCAGGCATAGCTCAGGGCGCTCTGCAGCTTGATGCGGTGCTGGTTCACGTAGTAGGTATAGCCCAGCCAGGACTCCTCCCGCTGCCGCATCACGCTTTCCACGCGGCTGCCCGGCATCACGGCGCTGTAGCGCGCAGCGATCTCCGAGCGCTTCCCGACCATCCGCCCCACTTGCAGGTTGAGGCCCCAGCCCTCGTGCACATAGGTGGCACCGGCAGTGAGCGGGTCGGTCACGATGGGCGATCCTTCCGCCCGGCGGTCGGCGTACTCGGCCAGCAGCGACCAGCCGTTGTACTTGGCCATCGCGTCCACGAAGGCCGTGTTGATGGTGCGGTGCTGGCCCAGGGCGAAGCCTTCGCCCAGCTGGCCGTTGGTCCGCCGCGCGCGCTGGTTGGTGCTGTAGGTGCCGGCCAGGGACAGCTTCACCGTGCGCTCGCGCTCCAGGTCGCCCTCGAAGTAGTCGCCCTCGTTGGTGAACGCGCCGAACGGCAGCCATTCCACGCGGCCGGTATAGCAGAGGCCGGCATCGCCCGGATCGGCGTCGCGGCCTTCCCCGCCGCTCAGGGCGCCCTTGGCGCGCACCACCTGGTGGCCCAGTGCCCGCTGCCAGGTGATAAAGAGGCCGAAGTCGCGGTCCAGCGTGAAGGCCCCGTTCACGATCGAGCGGTCCGGAAGCTCCAGCTGGTTCGAGGAGATGACGCGCTGCCGGTTGCCGGGAAGCTTGCCCTGGCCGAAGCCGATGCTCCAGTCCCGCGTGAGCGCATAGGTCAGCGTGGCGTCGCGGAGCGGATGCTGGTCCTCCGAGCCGTCCTGGATGTCCATGTCGGCCTTGGAAAAGCCGAACTGGAGCTTGTACTGTAGGCGCGGCGTCAGGATGAAGCCGTCGAACCGCAGCCGTGCCCGGCGGGTGCGCAGCTCGCTTCCCGTGATGGACAGGTCATCGCCGCCTTCGGAGAAGAACGCCATCCGCTCCTGCATGCGGAAGCGCACCGTCATCTGGAAGGTGGAGTCGCTCTTCACCACCACGCCCTTGTCGGGGCTGAACCGCACCGTGGTGGCAGGCGCCTGGGAGAAGGCCGGCACGACGGCCAGCATACCGATCGAGAAGAGGGACCGCATGCGCTCGTGTTAAGAAGCGGTCGCGAAAAGATGTCCTGATCCTGATGTGATCGTTAAGTCACCTTTACACAGGGATAACATGGCCCCTGCACCCGGGCCTGCTATTGCTTGATGATGCGCCCGGTGGCCGAGCGCCCTTCCTGCAGCAGCCGCACCGCGTAGAGGCCGGCCGGCCGATCGTCCAGGCGAAGGGTGAGCACGGCGGTGTTCGGGCGGAGCGCATCCAGCACCACACGGCCGGTGGCGTCCAGCACCATCATCCGTACCGTTCCGCCGGTGAACGGCGAGGCGATGTTCACCTCCGCGGTGGCGGGCACAGGCCAGGTGGGCAGCTGCGGTCCGTCGATCTCGGGCACAGCGGTCAGGCCCAGCGCCCATTGCACGGCGCGGTAGGCGTTCACCTTGCCCATGCCCCAGCGCGTGCTTCCGCCCGGCGGGATGACGCCCGTGTAGCTGTCGGTCCGTGCCGTCGCCTTGATCAGGGCGCGGACCTCGGCCGGGGTGAGCGTGGGGTCGGCCTCCAGCATCAGGGCCACGATGCCTGTCACCGCCGGGGCCGCCATGCTGGTGCCGGAGAGGCGCGCGAAGGGATAGCTGTGGCTGTTGAAGTCCACCGTGGTCACCGGGGTGTAGGCGTTGTCGGTGAACGCATTGATGGAGGAGATCACGTTGTACCCCGGCGCGGTGATGTCGGGCTTGATGCGTTCGTCGAGCGTGGGCCCGAAGGACGAGAACGTGGTGATCTGTCCGCCCTGCGGCGACTGCGCCAGCATGTACTCCGACTTGTAGGCGGCCACCGTCACCAGGGGTTCGGTGCAGGCGGGCTCGCTGATGCCGTACTGGTCATCGCCCGCGGTCCATCCGGCGGCCGGTGCGGAGAAGGGCTCGCCCCAGTTGCCCACGCCGTTGGTCAGCTCCACCACGTTCCAGGCGTGCACGGTGCCCTCCGCCGCGGTGAGGTGCAGGGCGGCCTTCCAGATGCCCGTGGGCTTCTGCACGCGCAGGCGGACGTGCGGGCGCCCGTTCTGCGGATGCGCCGCTTCGGCGGTGAGGTCGAAATGGATGGTGTCGCTGCCGGCCACCAGGAAGGAATCGAGGTAGGCGGGCTGCGTGGCGGTGGCGTACCACGGGCTTTCCTCCACGGTGGCGTTGCTGTTGTCGGTGATCGCAAGGCGGGCGGAGAACGATCCACCCGGCAGGCCCCAGAGGGTGATGCTCTCGCCCCAGCCGTTCGGGTTGCCGGTCTGCGTGTCGAAAGCGATGCGCGTATGGAGGGTGTCGCCGGCGAAGTCCCGCCGGATGTGGAAGTCCACGTCGCCATTGTTGCCGGCGGAGTTGACGAAGACCACGCCTTCCTCCGAAAGCTGGCCGATGGCCTGGCTGAGGAGGGAATGGCCGTCCAGCGTGCCGATGTAGTACAGCCCCCAGCTCATGTTGACCACCAGCCGCTTCTGGTCCTGTTCGGCGATGTCCCGCATCCAGGCGAAGGCATCGAGCACGGCGGCGGCGTCCACCAGGAAGGTGCAGAAGAGGTAGCCCGCCTCGAAGGCCACCCCGCGGTAGGGCGTCCCGGCCCCGCTCCCGCCCGCGATGCCGGCCACGTGCGAGCCGTGCAGCGCATGGCCGTAGATGTTGGCCGTGTCGGCCTGGGCGGCCAGGAGGTCCTCCGAGGAGAACAGCTCCGTGCCATAGCCGTAGGCCGCCGGTGCCGGTCCCGCCTGCCGGTACTGGTCCCACGCCGCGCGGATCCGTGTGCCGGTGAGCAGCGTGTCGTAGAACATGGGATGGGTGTAATCGAAGCCCCAGTCGGTGATGCCGATCAGCACGTCCCGGCCCGTATAGGGTTGCGGCAGGCCGATGCCGGACCACACGCTGTCCACGCGGGCGGCCTTCACCAGCCGGTCCAGGGTCGGCGCCGCCTTGCCGGCCAGCTCCGCATACGCCAGCCCGGGGACCTGCGCCAGGGCGTCCAGGTGGGCGGCGTCCACGCGGAAGGAGACGACATCGCCGATGCGGGCGCCGACGTGCACCACGTCCGCATCCACCGCCTGCGGATCGAACCCCGCTCCCACCTGGCCCAGGAAGCCCACGGTGCACCGGCCATGGACCAGGGCCGTCGGGTATTTCCCCTGGGTCAACGCGGTCAGCTCCGCGGCGCCGGGATGGCGCGCGGCCAGGGCCTTCAGCTGCGCCAGGTCGGCCCGGGTGGTGGCGGGCATGCGCACCTGGGCGGACAGGGCATGGACGAACAGGAAGGGACAGAGGCACCACAGGCGGGACATGGGAAGCGGTCTTTCCCTCTAATTAACGGATCCCCGCACACGGGCCCACGCCGGCCTTGAGCCACCAGCCCCGAGCTGCGCGCTTGATCCGGTATCAAGCTCGTGGCTCGGGGCTGACCGCTCGGAGCAGGGATGTCGGGATTCACGCCACCTGCAGCGCGTGCTCCACCTTCTCCTTCAGCAGGGCGTGCCGCACCACATCGATCATCTCGGTGACGTAGTGGAAGCGGAGGCCCTTGAGGTAGCGCGCATCGATCTGCTCGATGTCCTTGCGGTTGTCGGTGCTGAGGATGATCTCCTTGATGCCGGCCCGCTTGGCGGCGAGGATCTTCTCCTTGATGCCGCCCACCGGCAGCACCTTGCCGCGCAGGGTGATCTCGCCCGTCATCGCGATGAACTTGCGCACCTTCTGCTGGGTGAAGGCGCTGGCGAGGCTGGTGAGCATGGCGATGCCCGCGGAGGGGCCGTCCTTCGGCGTGGCGCCTTCGGGCACGTGGATGTGCGTGTTCCAGCGCTTGAACACCTCCTGGTCCAGCCCGAGGATGTCGCTGTGGGCCTTGAGGTATTCAAGGGCGATCATGGCGCTCTCCTTCATCACGTCGCCCAGGTTGCCGGTGAGGGTGAGCTTGCCGTCGCCCTTGGTGATGCTGGTCTCCAGGAAGAGGATGTCGCCGCCCGTGGGGGTCCAGGCCAGGCCGGTGACCACGCCGGCCACGTCGTTGCCCTGGTACTTGTCGCGGGCGTGGCTGGGCCCGAAGATCTTCACTAGGTCGTCGGTGGTGATGGTGAGGCCGTGCTTCTCGCGCAGGGCGATCTGCTTGGCGCGGTAGCGCACCAGCTTGGCGATGCGCTTCTCCAGGGTGCGCACCCCGCTCTCATCGGTGTACTCGTCGATGATGGCCTCCAGCAGGCCGGCGCCCAACTTGATCTGCTTGGGCTTGATGCCGGTCTCGCGCATCTGCTTGGGCAGCAAATGGCGCTTGGCGATCTCCAGCTTCTCCTCCTGCGTGTAGCCGTTCACCTCGATGATCTCCATGCGGTCGCGCAGGGCCGGGTGGATGGTGCTGAGCGAGTTGGCCGTGGCCACGAACATCACGTTGCTCAGGTCGTACTCCAGCTCCACGTAGTTGTCGTAGAACGCGTGGTTCTGCTCGGGGTCCAGCACCTCCAGCAGCGCGCTGGCGGGGTCACCGTGGAAGTCCTTGCCCACCTTGTCGATCTCGTCCAGCACGAACAGCGGATTGCTGGTGCCGGCCTTCTTGATGTTCTGGATGAGGCGGCCGGGCATGGCGCCGATGTAGGTCTTGCGGTGCCCGCGGATCTCGGCCTCGTCGTGGAGGCCGCCCAGGCTCATGCGCACGTACTTGCGCCCGAGCGCCTCGGCCATGCTTTTGCCCAGGCTGGTCTTCCCCACGCCCGGCGGGCCGTAGAGGCAGACGATCGGCGCCTTCATGTCGCCCTTCAGCTTCAGCACGGCCAGGTGCTCGATGATGCGCTCCTTCACCTTCTCCATGCCGAAGTGGTCCCGGTCGAGGATCTTCTGGGCGTGCTTCAGGTCGAACTTGTCCACGGTGTATTCGCCCCACGGCAGCTCCAGCAGCAGCTGCACGTAGTTGTACTGCACGCTGAACTCCGCGCCGGCCGGGTTCATGCGCTGCAGCTTGGTCAGCTCCTTCTCGAAGGTCTCGCCCACCTTCTCGCCCCACTTCTTCTTGGCCGCCTTCTGGCGCATCTCCTCGATCTCCTGCTCGATGGGGTTGCCGCCCAGTTCGTCCTGGATGGTCTTCATCTGCTGGTGCAGGAAGTACTCGCGCTGCTGCTTGTCCACCTCGGTGCGCACCTTGCTCTGGATCTCGTTCTTCATCTCCAGCATCTGTAGCTCGCGCGTGAGGTGCGCCAGCAGCAGCTTGGCCCGCTCGCGCAGGTCGGCCACCTCCAGCATGCGCTGCTTCTCGGCCACCTCCGCGTTCATGTTGCTGCTGATGAAGTTCACCAGGAACGAGGGGCTGTCGATGTTCTTGATGGCGAAGCCCGCCTCGGTGGGGATGTGGGGGCTGGCCTTGATGATGTTGATCGCCAGGTCCTTCAGCGAGCTCACCAGCGCCTCGAACTCCTTCTCGCCCTTCGCCGGGCGCTGCTCGGTGAACTCCTTCACGCTCGCGGTGAAGTAGGGCTCGGTCCTGATCACCTCGATCATCTCGAAGCGCTTCTTGCCCTGGATGATGGCCGTGGTGCTGCCGTCCGGCATGCGCAGCATGCGGATGATGGTGGCGATGGTGCCCACCTTGTTCAGGTCCTCCGGGTGCGGCTCCTCGATGGTGCTGTCCTTCTGGCTCACCACCCCGAGGGTGCGGTTGCCGCGGTACACCTCCTGGATCAGGCGGATGCTGCGGTCGCGCCCCACGGTGATGGGGATGACCACGCCGGGGAAGAGCACCGTGTTGCGCAGGGGCAGGATGGGCAGCTCCGGCGGGGTGGACTCGGCGTTCATCTGCTCCTCGTCCTCGGCCGTGATCAACGGGATCAGTTCGGTCTCGTTGTCGAGGGCCTCGGAGGAGAACAGGGCGTGTTCGAGCGGCAGCTTATCGTTCATCACGGATCAATGCCAAAGTGGCGTTCTAAAGGTACGGGGCGTGCGAACGCACGCAGGCGGCGGAAGGTTCCAATCCCCGTGCCGGGGATCCGGGCCTGCGATCCTGTCAGCTTCGCTGGTCGGCGGTGGCGTGGAAGACGTGGCGGAGGATCTCCTCGTCGTTCAGGGTGAGCGGCACGTGGCGGCGCTCCATCATGCGGCGGGCCGTGGCGAAGGCCTTGTCCAGCTCGTGCGTGTCGAAGCCGTCCTCCCCGCCCCAGGCGAAGCTGGGCACGTGCTTGGGCGGGAAGCCCGCACCGAAGACGTTGGCGGCCACGCCCACCACCGTGCCGGTGTTGAACATGGTGTTGATGCCGCTCTTGCCGTGGTCGCCCATGATCAGGCCGCAGAACTGCAGGCCGGTACCCACGAAGGCCTCGTGCACGTAGCTCCAGGCCTTCACCTCGCCGTAGGTGTTCTTCAGGTTGCTGCTGTTGGTGTCGGCGCCCAGGTTGCACCACTCGCCCAGCACGCTGTTGCCCAGGAACCCGTCGTGGCCCTTGTTGCTCCAGCCGAAGAGCACGCTGTTGTTCACCTCCCCGCCCACGCGGCATTCCGGCCCGAAGGCCGAGGGCCCGTAGATCTTGGCCCCCATCTTCAGCTGCGCATGGTCGCCCAGGGCGAAGGGGCCGCGCACCAGGCAGCCCTCCATCACCTCCGCACCCTTGCCGATGTAGATGGGACCGTTCGTGGTGTTCAGCACACTGGCCTCCACCACTGCGCCCTCCTCGAGGAAGATCAGGTGCGGGTCGCCGATCACGGTGTTGAGCGCGCTCAACGGGGCGCTGCGGCGTCCGTCGGTGAGCAGGGCGAAGTCGTTCACGATGGCCTTTCCGCAATGCTGGAAGAGGTGGCCGGGCTGCACGAACCGCACCACTTCCCCGGTGAAGGGCTTCTGCGTAAGGAAGAGCGGCGGCTGCTCCCAGTCCACCTCGGAGGCCTTGCCCATGCCGGTCTCGCAGAAGGCCAGGGCGCGTCCCTCGTGCACCAGCACCTGCCCGGGCGCCAGGTCGAGCACGGCGCTCACCAGTTCGGGCGTGGGCAGCAGGCCGCCGTGCACCTCGCGCACCACCTCGCCGGTGATCTCG
Organism: Bacteroidota bacterium; assembly: GCA_018267055.1. Taxonomy (GTDB): domain Bacteria; phylum Bacteroidota; class Bacteroidia; order Flavobacteriales_F; family PHOS-HE28; genus PHOS-HE28. The sequence continues at coordinate 49,642 of JAFDZF010000140.1, read as the reverse complement.
GGGAACTTGCTGCGGAGGTACGGCTCGGTGCGGTAGCCCACCGGCAGCTCGGTCATGCGCCACCAGGCGTCGGCGATGGTGAGGATGCCCGGACGCATCGCCCCCAGCGGCCGCGTGAAGGTGAGCGGAAGCAGGTGCTTGTGCAGACCGGCGTCGGAAAGCAGGATGGCCATGGGCACGAAGATCGCCCTTCCGCGTCACGCTTCGGCGGGCACGGCATCGAAGCACGGCCCGTCCCGCCCGAACGGCGGAGGCCCCGGTCACCCGAGGCCTCCCCGTTCCGTTCCGGTCGGCTGTCAGCGCGTGGACGCCACGCCCTCCATCCGGGTCTCCAACTGTTCGCTGGCGTGGATGAAGTCCACCAGCCCGGAGCCCACGTCGTACATGCCCCCGGCGATGGCGATGTCGCCCTTCCCCAGCAGGTCGCGCACCACGTCGCTCTTGCGGAGGATGTCCTCGATGGCGATGCGCACATTGGTCTCCGCCACGCGGTGCGTGTAGGGCCGTCCGCTCGCGTCCTCCCTGGGGGTATGGTCCAGGGCGGGTTTCAGGTTGCGGAGGGTGTCGGTGAGGTGCCCCAGCCGCACGCCGTCCACCGCGCCCTGGATGGCGCCGCAGCCGGTGTGGCCCAGCACCAGGATCAGCTTCACGCCCGCCACGCCCGCGGCATACTCGATGCTGCCGAGGATGTTGTTGGACACGAAGTTGCCCGCGATGCGGATGCTGAAGATGTCGCCCAGGCCCTGGTCGAAGATCAGCTCGGCGCTGGTGCGCGAATCCATGCAGCTGAGGATCACCGCGAAGGGGTGCTGCCCCTCCTTGGTCTCGTTCATCTGCTGGAGCAGGTTGCGGTTGGTCTTGAGGTTGTTGACGAAACGTTCGTTGCCTTTCACCAGGATGGCGAGCGCCTCGGCGGGCGTCAGGCGTTGGAGGCTTTCCTTGTTATGGGTGGTCATTGTTCGGTCTTGTTGGGTATCGCGTGGTCGGCCGCGCGGTAGGATCGATGCACGTGTCTTTCGCTCAGGCGGGCCGCCACGCGCGTGCGGCGATGTTCACGCAGGCCGACGATCTCCACGGTGGAGCCTTTCTCCAGGGCACGGACCTGCTCGTCCCGGAGGATCTCCAGCACGTCGGGGTCCAGCGCCACGGTGTGGCCGGCGTCGATGATGATGTGCGAGCCGGGCGGCATGGCGGTGAGGGCGCGCTGGATGCTGGCCTTGTTCAGGAAGCTCACGTCCTCGCTCAGCTCGATGCGCAGCGGCTCGCCCGGTTCGGTGTCGCGCTCCGCCAGGCGGAACGGCACCTTGTAGTTGTTGCGCAGGATCACGAAGGCCGCCAGGGCCATGCCTGCGAACACCCCCTTGAGCAGGTCGAAGAAGACCACGCCCAGCACGGTGGCCACGAAGGGCACGAACACGGTCCAGCCGCCCGCCCACATCTCCTGGAAGAGCTTCGGCTTGGCCAGCTTGAAGCCCACCTGGATGAGGATGGCCGCCAGCGCCGCCAGCGGGATCATCCCCAGCACCCCGGGGATCAGCAGCACCGCCAGCAGGATGAACGTGCCGTGCAGCATGGTGGACAGCTTCGTGCGCGCACCCGTCTGGATGTTGGCCGAGCTCCGCACGATCACCTGCGTGATGGGCAGCGCGCCCACCAGGCCCGCGACCAGGTTGCCGATGCCCTGCGCCTTCAGCTCCTGGTCCGTCGGCGTGATCCGCTTCTCGGGGTCCAGCTTGTCGGCCGCCTCCACCGAGAGCAATGTCTCCAGGCTCGCCACCAGCGCGATCGTCAGCGCCGTGGTCCACACCTTCATGTTGGTGATCCCGCTCCAGTCCGGGCCGGGGAACATCTCCCGCAAGGGCGTGCCCGCCACGTCCGGCAGCCGCACGTAGTGGTTGTCGCCCAGGGCCAGCAGCGGCGCGATGGTGCCCAGCCGGCTCATCAGGATGCCCGCCACCACCGCCACCAGCGGGCCGGGCACCATGCCCAGCACCTTGTTGCGCTTGATGAAGGGACGCTCCCACAGCACCAGCAGCCCCATGGCCACCACGGCCACCAGCAGGGCCCCGTAGTTGATGTCGTGGAACATGTGCACCAGGTCCGCGAAGACCCCGCCTTGGCGGTCCGGCGTGAGGGAGTCGGTCTCCAGCTCCTTGTCGTAGCCGAAGGCGTGCGGGAACTGCGTGAGGGCGATGAACACCCCGATGCCCGCGAGCATGCCCTTGATCACCCCCGAGGGGAAGTAGTAGCCGATGACACCGGCGCGGGCGAAGCCCATGATGATCTGCAGGACGCCCGCGATCACCACGGTCAGCAGGAACAGCTGGAACGAGCCCAGCGAGCCGATGCTCGTGAGCACGATGGCCGCCAGGCCCGCCGCAGGGCCCGAGACCCCCAGTTGCGAGCCGCTGAAGGCCCCCACCACGACGCCGCCGATCACCCCGGCCAGCAGGCCGGCGATCAGGGGTGCGCCGGAGGCCAGGGCCACACCGAGGCAGAGGGGCACGGCCACGAGGAAGACGACGATGGACGCGGGCAGGTCGCGCTTGACCGACCCGAACAGGTTCTTCATGGGAAATTGCGCTAAGGGACCCGGTCGCATGCCAGGACCTGATGTGCCGGATCCCGGTGCACACCAGCTGGTAAGGGACGGGACCGTGCCTGGGGCACGATCACCAACAGGACCTTAGGCGACCTTGGGAGGCTGCAACGGCACGTCGCTGATGGGGCCGTTGGGCAGGGCTACGTCGCGGTCGCGGAAGGCGGCACGCATACGCTGGCCCAGCAGGAGCGTGGAGCAGCACCAGGAACGATCGGGGACCGTACCCAGCTTATGGACGTCACGGCTGTGCAGCTGCTCCTCCTCCACGGGGGCGGGAGCGGCCATGCAGGTCTGCGTGGAGCAGCTCAGCAGGGTGGGCAGCACGGTGGTGGACAGCAGCAAGCCCGCGAACAGGATGGCCAGGGCCATCAGGAACGCCGGGGAACGGAAGGGCACTTGCTGCTGCACGGCGCGAATTTACACCGGCGGCGGGAGCCCCTTCAAGGCTTCACGACTTTTAACGTCGCCGTGACGGGCGGCTAACCGGCGATGAGCTGGTAGGCCCAGTAGGCCAGGGCCGCCAGCAGCGCGCTCACGGGGATGGTGATGATCCAGGCCCAGAGCAGGCGGATGGTCACCCCCCACCGTACCGCGCTCAGGCGCTTGGTGGCCCCCACGCCGATGATGGCGCCGGTGATGGTATGGGTGGTGCTCACGGGGATGCCCATCTGCTCGGTGAGGTACAGCGTCATGGCGCCGGCGCTTTCGGCGCACACGCCTTCCAGCGGCGTCACCTTGGTGATGCGCGTGCCCATGGTCTTGATGATCTTCCAGCCGCCGCTCAGGGTGCCCAGGCCGATGGCGGTGTAGCAGGCCAGCGGCACCCAGTTGGGCATCTCCTTGATGTCGCTGATGTCGCCATTGGCAATCAGGGCCGCCGCGATGATGCCCATCACCTTCTGGGCGTCGTTGCCGCCGTGGCCCACGCTGAAGGCCGCCGAGCTCACCAGCTGCAGGCGCTTGAACATCCGCCCCATGCTGTGGGCGTTCGGGGTGCGCACCTTCTCCACGTAGAGGTAGGTGAGGATGAAGATGAGCGACACCGCCATGATGCCGTAGCGGATCCACGAGTTGTCGGCCTTGCCGATCTCCTTGGCCAGCTTCGCCGCGTCGATGGACGGGTCCACTTCGGCCTGGATGCGCGCCGCCACCTCCGTCGCGGGCGTGCCCGGGTAGGCGGCCAGCAGGTCGCTCGCCTTCTCCAGCTTGGCCCGGGCCTCCTCGTACGCGGCGTTGGCCGCAGGATCCGTCGCGGCCAGCTCGCCCAGGGGCCCCACGTTCAGCACCTTGGCCATGTTGTCCTCCAGCTTGTTCTGCTGCAGGTGCAGGAACAGGAACCAGGTGAAGATGGAGGTGACCACGATGAGGCCCACGCGGTACCAAGTGTGCCGCACCAGGGTCACCAGGGTGACGAACATGCTCACCATCATGCCCAGCAAGGGTGCCAGCACGATGAAGGCCACGGTCTTGATGATCTTGTCGCTCTCCACCACCTCGGCCAGCGACACGTGCTCCATGGTGGCCAGGGCGTGCGTGAGGGCCGCGCCGGCGAAGCCGCCGATCAGCGTGTGCGAGCTGCTGCTGGGGATGCCGTACCACCAGGTGAGCAGGTTCCAGATGATGGCCGCGATGAGGCCGCTGAGGATCACCGGCAGGGTGATGAACTCGCGGTGCACCGTCTTGCTGATGGTGTTGGCCACCGCGTGGTCCTTGAAGATGAAGAAGGCGACGAAGTTGAACAGGGCCGCCCAGATCACCGCCTGCAAGGGCGAAAGCACCTTGGTGCTCACCACCGTCGCGATCGAGTTCGCCGCATCGTGGAACCCGTTGATGTAGTCGAACACCAACGCGAGCACGATGATCACCACCAGCAGGCTCATGCGCTCAGGCGTACTTCAGCATGATGGATTCGATCACGTTGGCCACGTCCTCGCACTTGTCGGTGGCCAGCTCCAGCGTGGTGTAGGTGTCGCGGTACTTGATCAGCCGGATGGGGTCCTTCTCGTTGGCGAACAGGTTCTCGATGGCCCGGTCGAACACCTCGTCGGCCTCGTTCTCCATGCTGTTCACGTCGATCACGAACTGGTGGTGCGCACCGCCCTTGTTCAGGTCGCGCAGGTGCTGCACGGCCATCTGGACGATCTTGGCCCCCGCGTTCACCAGCCGTGCCAGCTCGCGGCAGGTCTCGTCCGGCTTGTCGATGTGGAAGAGCTCCAGGTTCTTCGCGCTCGCCAGGATGAAGTCCGCCACGTCGTCCAGGCTGCTCGCCAGGGAATGGATGTCCTCCCGGTCGATCGGCGTGATGAAGTTGCGCGCCAGCTCGGTGAAGATGGTGTGCGTCAGATCGTCGTTCGCATGCTCCTGCAGCTCCAGCCGCTGGATCAGGGCCGTGCGGTGCGCCCCGGGCTCGGTGGCCATCACCAGCATCAGGTCTTCGCTCATCTTCAGCACGTTGGCCGCCGAGGCTTCGAAGTGGTAGAAGAAGATGCGGTCCTTGGGCTTGAAGAGGCGGAAGAAGGCTCCGAATGGCATGGGGGGCGGTTAAGCGCGGCCAAAAGTAGCGGGGTCCCCGGGATCAACATGCAGCCCATCCATACTTAACCGAGACTTAACCTGAACGCGCCCGGCCTCCGGCCCTTGGCTGCCGGCCAGGGGCCGTGGAAAGGAGAAGCGGTCGAACTTCGCGGCATGATCTACGCCTTCAACGGCTACACGCCGGTCGTCCACCCCTCCGCCTTCGTGCATCCGCAGGCCGCGGTCACGGGCAACGTCATCATCGGCCGCGACGTGTACATCGGGCCCGGGGCCGCGCTGCGCGGGGACTGGGGCGAGATCATCGTGGAGGACGGCTGCAACGTGCAGGAGAACTGCACCGTCCACCTGTTCCCGGGCGTCACCGTGCGGCTGATGGAGGGCGCGCACATCGGCCACGGGGCCGTCGTCCATGGCGCCACCGTGGGACGCAACTGCCTGGTGGGCATGAACGCCGTGCTGATGGACCGCGTGGTGCTTGGCGACGGCTGCATCGTGGGCGCCCTCGCCTTCCTCCCGGCGGATTCGGTCTGGGAGGCGCGGAAGGTCATCATCGGCAATCCGGCCAGGGCCGTGAAGGACGTGAGCGATGGGATGCTGGCCTGGAAGACGGAAGGCACCCGGCTGTACCAGCAGCTCCCCGCCGAGCTGCACGCCACATTGAAGCCCGTGGAGCCATTGCGCGAAGTGCCGGCCGATCGCCCGCCCATCACCGCGCGCTACCGGACGTGGAACGAGACGCGGGAGGGATAGCCGATGCCGGGCCGCCCGCGGTCATTTCCACTTGCGCGCGTCCTTCTCGTCCAGGTGGAACTTGTGCAGGAAGCGGTGCACGGTGGGCGCCAGCAGGATGGCCACGATGGTGAGCAGCGCCACCCCGCTGTACAGCGCATAGAAGGAGGCGAACCATTTCGACGCATCGTTGGGCAGGTCGCCGACGGGGCCCATGCCGCCCAGGATCATGCTCGCGTTCAGGAAGGCGTCCACCAGGCGCATGTGGGCCAGGGCCATGTAGCCCGCCGTGCCGAGGGCGAGGCTGAAGGCGATGAAGCCCGCCGCGGCCAGGACGAAGCGCAGTTGGCGCCGCACATACACCTGCCGCCGCGACAGCGGCGCATGCATCGGCTCGAACATGGCCGCAAAGTAGACGATCAACACGCGCGCGTTGACCATCGTCCGCCCGGCCCTCCCCCGCCGCCGGCATCGGTCCGGACCTTCGCGCCATGCGCGGACTCTCCAGCATCGCCCTGCTCGTATCGAGCAATGTGTTCATGACCCTGGCGTGGTACGGCCACCTGAAGTTCAAGGACAACCCCACCCTGGCGAAGCTGGGGCTCTTCTCCGTGGTGCTCATCAGCTGGGGGATCGCCTTCTTCGAGTACTGCCTCCAGGTGCCGGCCAACCGCATCGGCCACGTGGATTACGGCGGTCCCTTCTCGCTGGTGCAGCTGAAGGTGGTCCAGGAGGTGGTCACGCTCGCGGTCTTCGTGGTGTTCAGCCTCATCGCCTTCCGCCATGAGACCTTCCGCTGGAACCATGCGCTGGCCGGCCTGTTCCTCATCGCGGCCGTGTGGCTTGTGTTCAAGAAGTAAGGCATGGAGGGCGGGCTGTTCCAGGAGCTGATCGTGGTGCTGGCACTGGCCGTGGGCATCATCCTGCTCTTCCGCCGCCTGCGGCTGCCCGCGGTGCTGGGCTTCATCCTGGCCGGCATGCTGGCGGGGCCGCATATGCTGGGGTGGGTGGACAAGGTGGAGACGGTGGAGCTCCTCGCGGAGCTGGGCGTCATCTTCCTGCTCTTCGTCATCGGCATGGAGTTCAGCCTGAAGAAGCTGGCCTCCATCGGGGTCACCGTGCTGGTGGGCGGCTCGCTGCAGGCGCTGCTCACCATCGGGCTGTGCACCGCCCTGGGGCGCCTGCTGGGCCTTCCCCTGCCGGCGGCCGTGTTCGTGGGCTTCCTCGTCACCCTCAGCAGCACGGCCATCGTGCTGCGCATCCTGCAGGAGAAGGGCCGCATGGATGCGCCTTTCGGCCGCATCGTCGCGGCCATCCTCATCTTCCAGGACATCCTGGTGGTGCCCATGATGCTGGTGACGCCGATGCTCGCCGGCAAGAGCGGTGACATCGCCGGCGACCTCCTGTGGCTGCTGGGCAAGATGCTGCTGCTGGTCGTGGCGGTGTACGTCAGCGGCCGGTTCGCCGTGCCGCGCCTGCTGCGCGTGGTGTCGAAGGGGCGCAACCGCGAGCTCTTCATCATCACCATCGTGGTGCTGTGCTTCGCCGCCGCCTGGGCCACTTCCGCCCTCGGCCTGTCCCTGGCGCTGGGCGCCTTCTTCGCGGGGCTCATCATCAGCGGCACCGACCAGGCCTACCACGCCACCGGCATCGTGCAGCCCTTCCATGAGCTGTTCATGAGCTTCTTCTTCGTGAGCGTGGGCATGCTGGTGGACCCGGTGCTCTTCACCGAGCGCCCGTTCACGGTGGTCGGCCTCACCCTGCTGGTGATGGTGGTGAAGACGCTCGCCGCCTTCGTGGCCGTGTGGGTGCTGCGCCATCCGGTGCGCACGGCCCTGCAGTGCGGGCTGGCCCTGTTCCAAGTGGGCGAGTTCGCCTTCGTGCTCGCCGTCAGCGGCCTGTCCACCGGCCTGCTCACCCCGGCGCACCACCAGGTCTTCCTCGGGGTGTCCATCCTCACCATGGGCGCCACGCCGTTCGTGCTGGCCAACGTGGACGACCTGGTGCGGAAGGTCTTCTCCGTGTTCCTGCCCCGCTCGGTGGGCGAGCGCCTCGACGGCCTGATGCGCGTGCGCAAGGAGGTGGAGCGCACCGAGCGCCGCACGCTGAAGGACCACGTGGTGATCATCGGCTTCGGCCTCAACGGGCAGAACGTGGGCCTGGCCGCGCAGAGCGCCAAGATCCGCTGCGCCGTGGTGGAAGAGGACCCCGACCTGGCCGAGCTGGCCACGCGCCGGGGCATGCACGTGGTGCACGGCGACGCCACCAACGCGCACATCCTGGAGAAGGCCCACGTGGAGGCCGCGCGCGTGGTGGTGGTGGCCATCGCCGATGCGCAGAGCACCCGCCGCATCGTGGCCAGCGTGCGTGCCCTTACCACCGCCTACCTCATCGTGCGCACCCGCTATGTGAAGGAGATCGAGGCCAACCTGCAGGCCGGCGCCAACGAGGTGGTGCCCGAGGAGTTCGAGACCAGCATCGAGATCTTCTACCGCGTGCTGCGCAAGTACCTGGTGCCCGAGCGCAGCATCCAGGAGATGGTGGCCCACATCCGCGGCCAGCATTACGGCGTGCTGCGCAATGCCCCGGACCGCGCGCCCATGCAGGCCGCCGGGCCCGACCTCGACGCGCCGGAGATCGCCGCCATCCCCATCGACCTGGGCCGCAGCCGCATCGTGGGGCGCACCCTGGAACAGGTGGACCTGCGCGGGCGCTACGGCCTCACCGTGCTCGCCATCCGGCGCACCGGGCGCGTGCTGCAGCCCATCGGGGGCGGCGAGCGCATCCTCCAGAACGACGTGCTCTACGTGCTGGGGGGCTCCGCGGGCATCGCCCGGCTGGACCGCGACCTCAACTAGCTCCGGTCCAAGGGATAACCGCGCCTCCCCTGCCTGCGTAAAAGCGACCACATTTCACGAACACGACCATGGGGGGGGAACTCATCGAGCACATCATGATGGTGGATGACGAGGACGATTATCACCTGATCACGCGCCTGATGCTGAAGAAGGCCGGCTTCTCCGGGAGGCTGACCACCTTCCTCAGCGCGGACGACGCCCTCAGCCACCTACACGGCACCAGCGAGCGGCCCGACCTGCTGCTGGTGGACATCAACATGCCCGGCACCAACGGCTTCGAGTTCCTCGAGAGCTGCGAGCGCGACGGGCTGCTTCCCCGCAGGGGCACCACGGTGATCATGTGCTCCAGCAGCAACCGCCCGCTGGACATGGACATGGCCCACCGGCTGGCCAGCGTGAACGGCTATGTGGAGAAGGCGCTCAGCGTGGAGGAGTTCGAGCGGATCGAACATGACCACGAGCAACGTATGCGTGCATAACTTCGCAGGGCTCTCCCATGAAAAAGATCCTGATCATCGAGGACGAGGCCATCATCTCGTTCGGCTACCGTCTGCAATTGGAGCAGATGGGGTTCGAAGTGATGGGCACTGCGCGCAGCAGCGAAGAGGCCGAGGCGATCCTGAAGCAGGACCGGCCCGACGTCATCATCATGGACGTCTACCTGAAAGGCGATAAGAACGGCCTCGAGCTCGCGCGAGAGATCCACCGCACGGACCCGATCCCCGTGGTCTTCCTTACCGCCAGCACCAAGCCCGACATCGTGGAAGGCATCCGTGCCATGAAGGGCTGCCACTACCTGCTCAAGCCGATCGACCCCGACAGCTTGAACAATGTGCTGCACCGCATGTTGGTGGCCCATGGATGAGCCCGGCCGCACGCGCCGCCCCGACCCGCTTTCCTCCGACGAGGCCCGCAACGAGCGCCTCCACACCTTCGCGCACGACCTGAAGAACCGCATGGGCGCCCTGTGGGAGGCCCTGCGCCTCGTCCGCGAGCTGCCCGACGGCCCCGAACGCGAGGAGGTGCTCGCCTTCGCCGAGCGCAACTTCTTCAACGGCCAGGCCGAGGTGGAGCGGCTGATGGACGACTTCCGCGTGCCGCGCGATCCCGCCCAGGTGCAGCAGGCCCCCGTGGAACTGAGGGCCTTGATCGCCAAGGCGGTGCAGGGCCTCGCCTTCCGGTTCGACAAGAAGCAGCAGACGGTGGAGGTCGAGGGGCCCGAGGCGCTCACGGTCCAGGGCGACGCCCACCTGCTCGAGCAGCTCTTCGATGCGCTGCTCTCCAACGCCAGCAAGTTCTCGCCCCGCGGCGCGTGCGTCCGGGTGACGCTGCGCACCTACAAGGGCCACGCCGTGGCGGCGGTGCAGGACCCCGGCGTGGGCCTCACCGACGTGGACCTGGGCCGTGTGTTCGTCCGCTACGCCCTGCTCTCCTCGCGGAGCACCGATGGCGAGATGCAGGCCCGCGGCACACTGGCCCGCGCCCGCCGCTGGGCCCAGGGGCACCGCGGCACGCTGGACGCCACCAGCCCCGGGCCCGGCCAGGGCGCCACCTTCACCGTACGGCTGCCCCTCCCCGCCTGACCGGAAAAGCGAACGCCCGCGCAGGGCGGGCGTTCCGGGAAAGGGATCGGCCGGTCAGCGGCTGACCAGGTCGGACACGCGCTTGATGTGCTTGGCCACCCGCTGCCCGCGGCTGTTCGTGGTCACATTGAACTCCAGCTCCTCGCCCACGGCGAGCGAACTGAACTCGATGTCCACCAGGTCGTCGTGCAGGAAGAACACGTTGTTGTCCGGGAAGCGGATGAACCCGTAGCCGTTGTGCAGGCTCATGATCTCGCCCGTGTAGCGCTCCTCGCTGGAGTAGTCGGAGATGCTCACCAGCGGGCGGTCGGCCTCCGGGTCGCGGGGACCGGACTCCTTCAGCACGAACATGTCGCGCACCGGCTCATCGTTCTCGCGCAGGCCTTCCTCGATCAGGTCGGCCATCTCCAGCGGGTAGGTCACCGAGTTCCAGAGGTCGGTGCTCGTCTTCGTTGTCTGCGTCTCGCCACTGGATTCCTCCACGTACTCGAAGTCCCAGCCCAGCAGCATGGTCTTGCAGCCCAGCGCGTGGATCTTGCGCACCAGCGGCACGTGGTCGCTGTCGCTGGCGATGAGGGCCACCACGTCGTAGCGCTTCAGCATGCAGAGCTCATAGGTCTCCAGCGCCATCAGCACGTCGATGCCCTTCTCGCGCTTGCGGCCCATCAGGTCCTTCACGGGCAGGTAGTGCGTCTGCACCCCGTTGTACATCAGCACGTCGTCGAAGACGCGGTCGTAGTAGAGCTGGTTGGTCTTCTCGTTGGCGTCCTTGGCGCTGAAGCGGCCGCGGAAGAAGTGCGCATCGATGATGTGGCACAGGTTCGGCCGGGTGCCTTCGCGCTCCGCCACCATGTGCTTGATGAAATCGTGCAGCCCCCCGATGTGCAATCGGCGGCGGTGGGGATGCACGTAGTTGTAGTAGTTGCTGACGTGGGTGAAGTAGCTGCCATCATAGAACACACCGACCTTCAGGGCGGGGTTCGCTTGCTTGTTTGGGACCATCATGCTTGATCGGGAGTGCGGCAAATCTACACGCGTGCGGTGCGACGTGTGACGACCCGTTAAGGAACTTTCACAGCATCACGGACGGGCGCGCCGCTAACTTGCGGGCCATGCGGACGTGCCTGCTCGCACTGTTGCTCCTCCAGGTCCGCGCAGGTGCGATGGCGCAGGATGCCACCGACGCCGCGGGCACGCTGGTGATCACCGATGCCATCGGACTGGAGCTGTCGAAGGCGCGCATCTATGCGGCGGCATTGGACGCCTGGGGTTTCACCTTCGGCCAGGAGCCGGGTGCACGGCTGGACCGGGAGGACAAGGAGAACGGCGTGATCGAGGGAGCGGCCCGCTTCAACTACCGCAGCACCGCCCTCAGCGCGCGCGAGGAGACCATGGGGACCATCGCCTACCGCATCACGGTGCAATGCGACAACGGCCAGTGCCGCGTGCGCGTGGCGCAGCTGGTGCACACCGGCAACCGCGGCGCCATGGGCGGAGGCATCGACCTGGGCCCCATCTATGCCGGCGACCGGCCGATGACGCGCGTGCCGGGCATCAGCCTGGGCCTGGCGCAGCGCCTCCACGCGGACATGCGCGACCGGTCGTCGGAACGCATCGGCCAGGTGATGAAGGCCTTCGCCGCACGCCTGCGCGCCGCGGCCGCACCCTGACGTAACCCTGCCCCGCCGGCCGTGCGTTCAAGGGGCCAACTTTCCCTGCCTTGAACGCATCCAGCTGGCGCATCTGGCCCTTCGTGGCCGCCTTCCTCGCCCTCCTCTTCATCGCCTGGGACATCGCCCTGGTGTCGCGCGCCCGCAAGGTGCAGGACCGCATCGGTGAGCAGGTGGGCCTGCTGGACCGCCTGAGCCGCCTCCACGGGGCCGTGGACCAGCTGGGCCTGGCCCACCGCGTGGACGTGAACACCGGCCAGCACAACTGGACGCAGGAGCTCCAGCGCACCAACGCCGCCCTGGACGGCATCACCGAACGCTACGGGAACGAGCCCAGCATCGGCAGCCTCCACGAGCGCCTGAAAGGCACCCTGCACCATTGCGACTCGCTGCACCAGGAGGTGGTGAAGGGCAGCGTGGACGCCGGCGCGGCGCACCGTTCCGAAGCCGTCTTCGCCCTGCTGCTGCAACGCGCCCGCGACCACGTGGAAGGGGCCGTGCGCACCGTGCACGAGCAGGGCCTCGTGGCGCAGACCAGCATCCTGAGCGGGCACTGGGACGAGGCCCAGACGCTGCTTTTCCTGGCCTGCATGTTCGCCGTGGTGTTCGCCCTGCTGGTGGGCATGACGCGCCGCCTGCTGGTGCAAAGCCGCGAGCGCTCCGCCCTGCTGAGCGAAACGAGCCGGCACCTGGAGGAGACCAACCGCGAGCTGCGCGAGACCATGCTCAGCAAGGAGGAGAAGGAGGTGATGATCAAGGAGATCCACCACCGCGTGAAGAACAACCTGCAGATCGTCCGCAGCCTCATCCGCTTCCAGACGGACAAGGTGAGCGACCCGAAGATGCTCGAGCTCTTCAACGAATGCATCAACCGCGTGGGCGCCATGGCCCTGGTGCACGAGCAGACCTACCTGAGCAAGGACCTGGCGAACATCGGCGTGAGCGGTTACCTCGACAGCCTGGTGCGCGACCTGGTGAGCGCCTACAACATCCGCGTGAAGCTGAAGATGGACGTGGACATCCGGGTGAAGACGCTCGGCGTGGACACGCTGATCCCGCTGGGCCTGATCATCAATGAAGTGATCAGCAACAGCTTCAAGTACGCCTTCCAGGGACGCGAGCAGGGCACCATCACCGTGCACCTCAGCGGCACGGAGAGCGGCCTGAACCTCCGCGTGGGCGATGACGGCGTAGGCCTCCCCGACCGCCGCCGCTGGGAGAAGCCGCAAAGCCTGGGCATGGAGCTGATCCACACCCTGGCCGACCAGCTGAACGCCTCGGTGGACCTGCTGCCGGTGCCCGGCACCATGTACGAGCTGCGCTCGACGCCCTACCCGGTGCGCAAGACCGCGTAGTCCCCACCCGTTCGTCCCACGGCCTTCCGTGCGGCGCCGCCGTGCGCGGCTACATTTGAGGCTCTTCACCACAAGAGCCCCATGAGATCACCATCCGTTATCGTGGCCACCCTCGCGCTCGCCGCCTGCGGTGCCCCGCAGAAGGACGAGCAGAAGACCGCGCAGAAGATGAGCTACCCCCCAACGCGAAAGGACACCACCATCGCGGACGACCACTTCGGCACCCCAGTGTCCGACCCCTACCGCTGGTTGGAGAACGACACCAGCGCCGAGACCGGTGCCTGGGTGAAGGCGCAGAACGCCGTCACCAACGACTACCTCGCCAAGATCCCCTTCCGCGCGGCCATCGCCAAGCGGTACGAGGAGCTGTACAACTTCCCCAAGGTGAGCGCGCCGACGAAGGTGGGCGACCTCTTCTTCAGCTACAAGAACAGCGGCCTCCAGAACCAGAGCGTGATCTACGTGCGCCAGGGGCTCAACGGCGAGGACAAGGTCTTCATCGACCCCAACCAGGTGGACGCCGCGGGCACCACCGACATCAGCCTGATGGGCGCCAGCAACGACGACCGCTACATGGCGGTGAGCACCCAGAAGGCCGGCAGCGACTGGCAGGACATCACCCTCTGGGACCTGAAGGCGATGAAGCAGCTGCCCGACGTGCTGAAGTGGGCCAAGTTCAGCGGCGTGGCCTGGTACAAGGACGGGTTCTTCTACAGCCGCTACCCCACCCCGAAGAAGGGCACCGAGCTGAGCGCCGCCAGCGAGTGGCAGAAGGTGTACTACCACAAGGTGGGCGACCCGCAGGAGAAGGACGTGCTGGTATGGGAGGACAAGACCAACCCGCGGCTCTACGTGGGCGCCGGCGTCACCGAGGGGGAAGAGTTCGCCACCCTGTACGTAAGCACGGGCACCGACGGCTTCGAGATGTACTACCACGACCTGCGGAAGGGCGGCATCCCCACGCCCGCCACCCGCTGGACGGCCCTGCAGAAGGGCTTCGACCACAAGACGAGCATCCTCGACCTCGACCCCGCCAGCGGGAAGCTCCTGGTGCAGACCGACGTGGACGCCCCACGCTACCGCCTGGTGGCCGTTGATCCCGCGCATCCGGACCCGTCGGCCTGGAAGGACATCATCCCGCAGAAGGCCGACCTGCTCCAGGGCGTGGGTACCGGCGGCGGCAACCTCTTCGCCACCTACCTGAAGGATGCCACCACCCGCATCTACCGCTACAAGCTCGACGGCACCGGCGAGCAGGAGATCCAGCTGCCCGGCCTCGGCAGCGCCGGCGGCTTCGGCGCCAAGCGCAAGGATACCTATGCCTTCTACTCCTTCACCTCGTTCACCGACCCGGGCAGCACCTACAAGTACGACTACGCCACGGGCAAGAGCGAGCTGTACCACCGGCCGGACCTGAAGTTCGATCCCGAGCAGTACGTCACCGAACAGGTGTTCTACCCCAGCAAGGACGGCACCAAGGTGCCCATGTTCATCGTGCACCGGAAAGGGCTGGAGAAGAACGGCAAGAACCCCACGCTGCTCTATGCCTACGGCGGCTTCAACGTCAGCCTGACCCCGAGCTTCAGCACCAGCCGCATGCTATTGCTGGAACAGGGCGGCGTGTTCGCCATGCCCAACCTGCGCGGCGGCGGCGAGTACGGCGAGGAATGGCACAAGGCCGGCATGAAGGAGAAGAAGCAGAACGTGTTCGACGACTTCATCGCGGCGGCCGAGTACCTGAAGGCCCAGAAGTGGACCGACACCGACCACCTGGCCATCAATGGCGGCAGCAACGGCGGCCTGCTCGTGGGCGCGGTGATGACCCAGCGCCCCGACCTCTGCAAAGTGGCCTTCCCCGAGGTGGGCGTGATGGACATGCTGCGGTTCCAGAAGTTCACGGCCGGCTTCGGCTGGGTGCCGGAATACGGCAGCGCGGACAACAGCAAGGAGGAGTTCGAGTACCTGCGTAAGTACTCGCCCCTGCACAACATCAAACCGGCCAGCTATCCCGCCACCCTGGTGATGACGGCCGACCACGACGACCGCGTGGTGCCCGCGCACAGCTTCAAGTTCATCAGCACGCTCCAGCCCGCCCAGCAAGGCGATGCCCCGGTGCTCATCCGCGTGGAGACCAACGCCGGCCATGGCGCGGGCAAGCCCACGAGCAAGATCATCGAGGAGCAGGCCGACAAATGGTCGTTCTTCTTCGCCAACATGGGCGTGACACCGCAATACGGCCTGAAACCGGAAATGAAGCAGTAAGCGTCCCGTCCGCTGCATGCTGAAGCCCCGGTGCGTTCGCACCGGGGCTTCGTGTTCCTATCCCTGTCATGCTGAGCCTGCTTGGGCAGGCCGGCTCGTCGAAGCGCTACCGCGATCGGCTCCGATCGCCTGGGCCGGCCCGATAGCGGCCCTCACTGCTTCACCACGCGCACCCGCCGCTGCAGGTCGGGCAGTTCCAGCATGTATATGCCGGCCGGTCGGTCGCCCAGATCGATGCCCATGCCGTACGGCCGCTCCAGCACCGTTCCACCCGTGAGCGCGCGGACACGCACCCGCGTGCCCGGCGATACTTGTCCAGCCTCGCCGAGGTACACCCGTCCGGCCGTGGGCACGGGGAATGCATGCAGCGGGCCTGCATCGGTCGCATCGCCGATGCCGCTCCACGTGCAAGTGGGCGCCCAAGCCAGCTCGGGCGTGCGCGTGGACCAGGCCAGCTGCTGCATGATGGGGCTGGCCGGCGCGTTGGTCATGGCCACGGGGATCACCACCGGGGTGTTCGGCGTGGCGGTCACCGTCGTCACCTCGTTCAGGTCGCAGCCCTCGCCGCTCGCATCGAGCGACAGGCGGCATACCCGGCCCATGAGCTGCAGCCCGCCGGCATCGTCCACGTAGAAGTCGCGGAACAGGTCGGTGCCGAAGCTGCTGGTGTAGCGCTTGGTCCAGATCGGATCGCCGTCGGCCTCCAGCTTCACCAAGGTGCCGGTGTAGGTCGCATTCACACCCGCCACGAGCAGTTCGCCGCCGGCCAGCTCCTGCGCGCAGGTGAACAGCAGCCCGCCGCTGGCATCGGTGTACCGCTTGCTCCAGATCACGTTGCCCGCCTCATCGAGCTTCATCACGAAGGCCTCGAAAGGCGAGCTGGCCGTCGTCTGCCCCATGCAGAGGAAGTTCCCGTCGGACAGCCGGGTCAGCCCGTTCGCATCCTCCACCTGCGCAGGGCCGCTGCCCAGGTCGTAGTGGTTCATCCACTGCACCCCGTTGTCGTCCACATGGGCCACCACCGCCCGCATGTTGCCGGGGTCGGCTACATCCATGCCCGCGCCGCAGACCATCTCACCGCTCGAGGCGGCCACTCCTTCATAGATGCGGAAGGTGACGCCGCTTGGGGCCGTCATCAGGACACCCTGGAGGCTGCTGTCGTCCGCCGCTCCGGAGAGGCGGTACAGCCGGTCGGCATAGGTGCCGCCGGGATAGGTGTAGGCTGCGAACATGCCGCCATAGGGGGTCAACTGGACGATCTGGTCCTGGGCCGTCAGCCCGCCCACGGTCACGCACCAATCCACCTCTCCCGCCGCGTCGGTCTTCAGCAGGCAGGGCGCATTGGTGCCATGGTTCATGCCGCCCATGAGGAACCCGTCGTCCAGCTGCACCGCAGTGTTCAGGAAGGTGAGCGGGAAGAGCAGGCGGTACGAGCGCGCGTGGGTCACCACCTGGTCGGCATCGGTCCACAGCAGTTCCACGCGGCTGGAATCATAGCCGAAGGCCCGCTCGCAAGCGTAGAAGGTGTGGCCGGCGCCCAGGTCGATGGCCATGTTGCGGCGCACGACCGGGGCGGTGATGTGGTGGTTGGTAAAGACCTGCGGGAACACGGGGACCGTGAGCGCAGCGAGCAGCAGGGAGAGCGATGCACGCGCCATGAGCGAGGGGGACGGGTGCCGAAGGTAGCCCCCGCCGGAGGGGACGACCTGTCCGCAGCAGGCTCCGGGCGGCGATGTCGCCGTATCTTTTCTGCGACCCAGCCTCCGCCCCCATGCGCACCGCCGCCCTGCTCATGCCCGTCCTGGTGCTCGCCATGCCTGCGCACGCACAGACGTTCACCCAGGATTTCGAATCCGGGACGCTCGACCAAGGCTGGTTCTGGACCGGGAACACTCCGGTGTTCGCGCCGGGGTACAACAGCCCGTGGTGCATCTCGAAGGAGAGCAAGGACCTGTGCTCGCCCCCGCTGGCCGAGCCTTGGGGAATGCCCTTCCTCTTCCACCCCATCGCGTACGACCCGACGCTGTACTACAGTGTGAGCGCCTTCATCCGTGTGGAAGGGGCCTTCAAGGACGGCAACATCGCACGCATCGGCCTGGGCTGGCTCGATCGTGAAGGCGGCTACAGCTTCTACTACGACAATGCGGAGACCGCCTCGCACAGCTGGACCGGCGTGTTCCTGGAGCCCAAGCTCTATGCGCCCGGCTTCCCGGGGAGCGAGTTCGGCGTGGTGCTCAACATGGATCCCGCCGCCGCGGAGGCGCACGGCTTCTTCGATGCGCTGAAGGTGAACGCCGCCAGCGCCCCTTTGGGCATCAGCGACGCCGGCCGCCTGGCGGTGCTGCATGTGGCGCCCAACCCGGCGACCGACCGGCTCAATGTGACGCTGCTCCCGGACCTGCGCCCGCTCACCGTCCGCCTGCTGGACGGCCAGGGCCGTACGGTGCGGGACTTCGGCTCGCAGCGCACCGGCCGCCTCGAGCTTGATGTGGCCGATGTTCCCGCGGGCCTGTACCTGCTCCAGGTGGTGCATGCGGAAGGCACGCTGGCGCAGCGGGTGGTGAAGGGTTGAGCGCCCGGCTCCGTCGGTTCGTGGCGGACTGAGCATCTTCGCCCTCCTTTTCCACCGCATGCTCCACCGCCCCCTCTCCACCCTCCTCCTCGCTTTCCTCTCCGGTCCCCTCCTCTTCGCGCAAGGCGATACCACCCGGCTCAACAGCGTGAGCGTGACGGCCACGCGCATCCCCGGCCCCCTGGAACGGGCGGGCCGCCACCTGCAAGTGGTCGATGCACGCATGCTGAAGGACGCTCCGCGTCCGGAGGTGAGCGAGATCCTGCGCGACCAGACCCTGGTGGACGTGCGGCAGCGCGGACCGTTCGACGTGCAGACCGACCTGGGCATACGCGGGGGCACCTTCGACCAGGTGCTGGTGCTGGTGGACGGCATCCCCATGAGCGACCCGCAGACCGGCCACCACCTGATGGACCTTCCCCTGCTGGGCGACGGCCTGGAACGCATCGAGGTGCTCTACGGGGGGGCCTCGCGCACCTTCGGGGCGGGCGCGTTCAGCGGAGCGGTGAACCTGATCACCCGGCGCCCGCAGGGCACGCGCGGCTCGTTCACCGTCGATGGCGGCGAGTTCGGCAGCTGGCGCGTGCGGGCCATGCAGGAATGGACCACGAAGGGCGTGGGCTTCCGGGTCTCGGGCCACCATGGCCACAGCGACGGCTTCCGGCCCAACACGGATTTCGACCAGAGCGGCGCCCACCTCGCCATCGGCAAGGCCTGGAAGCGCATCGAGCTGCGCGGGCAGGGCGGCTGGGCCTACAAGCGCTTCGGGGCGCAGGACTTCTATTCTTCCCGCTACCCCGACCAGCAGGAGATCACCACCACGATGATCGGAGGGCTGGAGCTGCGGCACCGCGGCACCTGGAACTGGACGGTGCGCAGCTATTTCCGCCAGCACAACGACCGCTTCGAGCTGTTCCGGGAGGATGCGGACCACTACCGCTACAGCAACGGCTACTTCATCCGCGGCGAGGCGGACACGGCGCGGTTCGCGCCCACCTTGTTCTATACCTTCCACAATGCGCACCGCACCCGCGTCTGGGGCGCCGAGGCCCAGGTGAGCCGTACCTGGAAGGGTGGCACCACCGCCTTGGGCGTGCACGTGCGCCAGGAAGGCATCTTCAGCAACGTGCTCGGCAAGCCACTGGCCGACCCCGTGCCGGTGGCGGGCTCCCGCGAGGAATACACCCGCAGCGATGCGCGCACCAATGGGGCGGTGCATGTGGACCATCGCTGGAGCAAAGGCCGCCTGGGCGTGGACGCGGGCGTGCTGCTGAACATCAACAGCGCGTACACGCCGGAATGGCTTCCGGGCGCCGACCTGCATTTCGCCTGGACCCCGTCGCACACCTCGTTCGTATCGGCCGCGCGGGCCTTCCGCCTGCCCACCTACACGGACCTTTACTACAACCGCGGCGGCGCGGTGGGCAGCATCGACCTGCGGCCGGAGCACGGCGATCAGGTGGAAGTGGGCCACCGGTATCACGGCCACCGCTGGCGGGCGACCTTCGCCGCATTCGCCCGGCAGGGCCACGACCTCATCGACTGGGTGCTGCTGCCCGGCGAGACCACGGTGCACGCCGCCAACCTCACGGAGGTATCCATCCAGGGCCTGGAACTGGACGCCGCGTGGACCAGCAGCGACACCCTCGGCTCCATGGGCGTGCTCTATGCCTACCAGTGGAGCGACCGGAAGGCCTTCGACTTCACCTCGCTCTACGTGCTGGACCAGCTGCGGCACCGGCTGGTGCTCTGGGGCCAGCGCCGTGCAGGGGCCTTCACCCTCCGCATCAACGCCATCTGGCAGCAGCGCGAAGGCAACTACGCCCGCTATCCGGACAACCGGACCGTGCGCTATCCGGAGACCCTGCGGCTCGATGCACGCCTGAGCTGGCAGCATGGACCGGTGCAGCTGTTCATCAGCGGCTACAACCTGCTCGATGCCGACCAGATGGACCGCGCGAACGTGCCGCTGCCCGGCCGCTGGCTGAGCGGCGGCGCCACGGTGACGTGGCACTGACCGCGCAGCTCGCTCAGGGCTTCACGAAGCGCAGGGTGCGCTGGGCCGTGCCTTCGAGGCGGACGAAGTACATGCCCGTGGCCAGCGCGGATACCGGCACCACGGTGATCCCGTCCACGAGGCGGTCGGTACGGACCACATTGCCGAGGGCGTCCACCAGGGCATAGTGCCCCGATCCACCGGTGATGGTGACCAGCTCGTGCGCCGCATCGTACGCCACCAGAGGACGGGTCGCCGTGGCCGCCTCCGTGATGCCGGTGGCGGGTGCGACCAGTCCATCGATCTCGCTGCCGGAGAGCACGCGGTCCCAGATGCCGACGTCGTCGATGCTGCCGTTCACGGGGAAGTAGAGCGGGGACTGGCTCCAGGGCGAGCCACCGATGATCAGCGGGTCGCTGTTCGAGCCCATGGGGGCCCCGTCACCGGCCACGTTGAGCACGGACGTGCCGTTGATGTACGCGGTGAGGCCGCCGCCCGCCGACCACGTGATGGCCAGGTGGGTCCAGGCGTCGGCATTGATGACGCCCGCCGTGAAGCTGTGCGGCATGCCGTTGCTGTCCCACAGCTCCGGGTTCATGCCGCCGCTGCCCACGCCCAGGATGAAGCCCGAGTTGAACCCGAGGTCGGTGCGCCCGATGATCTTCTGGTTGGCCGAAGGGTCGCTCAGGTTCACCCACGCGGTCACCGTCAGCTCATCGCCGGTATTGAAGAGCGTGTGGGTCGGTACCGATACATAGGACGAGAACGCGAACGCCATCGCGCCGTTCGCCACGCCGTTGCGGTCGGTGGTGCCGGTGGTGCCGATGCCCGACCCGCCCAGGCCGTTGGCGCTGCCGTCGTTGGCATTGCCGGCCAGGGAATACCAGGCCACCAGGCCGTTGGTGGGCACATTGGACGGTACTTGCGCGACCGCCGGTAGTGAAGCGGCCGCCAGGAGAAGGAGTACATGATGCTTCATGGGTATATGGATAAGCGTGTATGGTCGTATAAGGACCGTTCCGAAAATAGGGCGGACAGGCATGCGGAGGATCCCCCTGCGGCCACGGCCCCGTCAGGATCCCTCCGACGGCCGGTCATCTGTCCGGCGCCTGTGGTGGGCCTACGCCTATTTTGTCCGTATGCGGACCCGCTTCCTCTTCTTCGGCCTGCTCGCCCTCCCGCTCCAGGCGCAGCGTACGTCGGTGCTCTTCATCGGCAACAGCTACACCTATGTGAACGACCTGCCGAACACCTTCCGCCAGCTGGCCCTGTCGCTGGGCGATACGGTGGACATCGCGATGTCCGCCCCGGGCGGCTTCTCGTTCTCGCAGCATGCGGCCTACGCGCCCACGCTCGACGCCATTGCATCCCAGCCGTGGGACTATGTGGTGCTGCAGGAGCAAAGCCAGATGCCGGCCTTCCCGAACCCGGCCACGACCTTGTTCTATGCCGCCCAGCTGGTGGACCTGATCGAAGCGAACGACGAATGCACCTGGCCCGTGTTCTACATGACCTGGGGCCGGGAGAACGGCGACGCGGACAATTGCATCGGCTGGCCGCCGGTGTGCACGTATGCGGGCATGCAGGCGCTCCTGCGCGAGCGCTACCTGCAGATGGGCGTCGACAACGACGCCTACGTCTCGCCCGTGGGAGCGGCCTGGAAGCGGGTGCGTGAGACGCAACCCGGCATCGGCCTGTACAACGGCGATGGCAGCCATCCCTCCCTGGCCGGCACCTACCTGGCGGCCTGCGTGTTCTACAGCACCCTGTTCCGCGAAAGCACCGTAGGCGCTTCCTACACCGCCTCGCTGCCCACGAGCATCGCGGCCACCCTGCAAGGCATCGCCAGCAGCATCGTGCTGGACAGCGCCGCGACCTGGAACCTGGACGTGCCTAACGGCACCGATGCTACCATCACGGGCAGCAGCCAGGATGGCTATGCCGTCAGTTTCCACCACCCCGGCCAGGGCACGCACCTGTGGACCTGCTCCGACGGGCAGTCGTCCACCGACGCCGAACCCACGTTCACCCTCCCCGGCCCCGGCGTGTACACGTTCACGCATGCCTATGCCGATCCCTGCGGCAACAGCGACACGGTGAGCTGGAGCATGGAAGTGCTCCCCGTCGGCCTGGGCGAAGACCCGCAAGTCGCCCGTCCCCTGCTCACGGCCGCCGGCCCGGGCCTGCTGGAGCTGGCCGGCGGCACCCGCGGTGCGGAACTGGCCCTGATGGACCTCCAAGGCCGCACATTGCGGACGCACCGCCTCTCCGGGGAACGGGACCGCCTCCCCTGTCCGGCCGGCCTCTACCTGTGGACGATGCGTACCCCCACTGGTGCCCACTGGGCGGGGAAGGTGTGGGTGCCATGAGCCGGTGAGCGGGCCGGGCGGAAAACCCGAACTTGGACCTTCGACGGATCGCGGATGGAGGACCTTGTCCCATGGACCGAAGGGCTCCAGGAGCTGCTGGTGCGGGCGCTGATCGCCCTGGGCCTGGGGTTCCTCGTGGGCCTGGAGCGGGAATACGCGCGGGTCGTCGATCGCGAAGAGCAGTTCGCCGGTGTGCGCACCTACACGCTCGTGGCGCTCTTCGGCTTCCTGGCCGCCTTCCTGGCGGAGCGCTACGGCCCGCTCCTGTTCACCGCGGCCCTGGTGCTGTATGCGGCCCTGGTCATCACCTCCTATGCGCTGACGGCGCGGTCGGGCAGCTACGGCATCACCACTGAGCTGTCGAGCGTGCTCACGTTCCTGGTGGGCGCCGTGGTCTTCCAAGGGTACGTGCTGCTCGCCACCATCCTCACCGTGGCGATCACCCTCCTGCTGTCGTTCAAGCTGCCGCTGCACCGGTTCATCGCCACGCTCACGCCGAAGGAGATCCGGGCCTTCGTCCAGTTCGTGATCATCTCGGCGGTGGTGCTGCCCGTGCTGCCGGCGGGGCCGTTCGGTCCCGGCGGCGTGTGGGACCTGCGCGACATCTGGACGATGGTGGTGCTGGTCTCGGGCATCAGCCTGGCCGGCTACTTGCTGGCCAAGATCCTGGGCACGGAGCGGGGCACCCTCCTTACCGGCCTGGTCGGCGGCCTGGTATCGAGCACCGCCGTCACCCTCGGCCTTTCCCGTCGCACACGCGGGCAGGCAGGCGTCAAGCGGGCGGTGGAGGCGGTGGCCATCGTCGCCGCGTCCGCCGTGCTGTACCCGCGGATCCTGCTGGAGACGTGGGCGGTGAACCGTCCGCTCGCCGGCCGACTGGCGCTGCCCGTCCTGGCCATCGCCGCCGTCGCCATCGGAGCGGCCCTGTTCCTCCACCGACGCGATGGTGGCAAGGACGGGGTGGCGGAAAAGATGGCCCTCTCCAACCCGCTCAACTTCGGCGTGGCGCTGCAGTTCGCCGCGATCTATATGGCCGTGCAATGGCTGATGGCCCTGGCCGACCAGCGCTTCAGCACCGAAGGCCTCTACGGCGCCAGCCTGGTGTTCGGCGCTACCGACATGGACGCGATTACCCTTTCGCTCGCCCGCCGGTCCACCGCGCCGGACGCCTACCGCACGGGCGTGACGGCCATCCTGCTGGCCACTTTGTCCAACACGGTGATGAAGTACGCCATCGTGCTCTTCTTCGGCGACCGCACGCTGCGCCGCTACGTGGGCGTGGGCTTCGGCGCCATCGCGGTGGCCACATTGGTGGCGTTGGGGGTATTGCATCTCACCCCAGCCTAGCTCAGCGCACCGGGAGGAAGGGGCGGTCGTCCTGCGTGATGCGCATGACGAAGGGGTACCGGTCCTGTCCCCGGTAGGCGGGTGCCTGGACCACGCCCGTGTCGGTTATGAGGAGTATGTTGCCGAAGCGCCAATGCGCATCGCCCAAGCGGAAGTGCTCGCGCCCCAGCATGATCGTGTCGCCCATCAGCCGATAGTCGCCATAAAGGATGTCGCCCCCGATCGTGGCCCCGTCCACCGCCTCGTAAGTGCCATCGCTGCGAAGCCTGAGCCCCACGCCGTTGATGTCGCCATCGTAATACGCATCGAACAACACCGGCGCGGAGGACCGCTCCTGCCAGCGGGAGGAGAAGAACAGCAGAATGCCGATCGTCGCCACGAGGAACACCGCCGGCCACCACAAGGCCCGCCGTGTCCCAGGCCCCCACGTCCGGATCGCGGTGATGAGCACGCCGGCATACACGACCCCGCACAAGCCGATGAACAGGAAGATGGAGAGCGGGTCGAACACGAAGAACTCCGGCCGGTAGTACTTGCGCACGGCGTATTGCGCGAGCAACAGGCAGGCGATGCCCGTGGCCCAGGCCCATACGGCCCGGCGGCGGTCGGTCGATGTCCGGGCCCCCATGGTCCGCAAAGATGGGCAGGAGGCGCAGGGGCGATGGACCGGGCCCCGCGCTCTTCGATCGCCCGGTCTCCGGCGTGACGTTACGCGGGCGGTACCTTCGCCACCATGCAATTAGAGAACTACGCCCAAGGCCAGTGGGTCAAGGGCAGCGGCAAGCAAGCTGAACTCGTCGATGCCAGCACCGGTGAGCTGATCGCCACCACGTCCTCCGGCGGATTGGACTTCGGCGACATGCTGCGCTATGCGCGCACCGTGGGCGGACCACCCCTGCGCCGGATGACCTTCCCCGAGCGGGGCCGCATGCTGAAGGCCCTGGCGCTGTACCTGATGGAGCGCAAGGAGAGCTATTACCAGCTGAGCTACCGCACCGGCGCCACCAAGGCCGACAGCTGGGTGGACATCGAGGGCGGCATCGGCAACCTCTTCGCCAACGCCAGCCTGCGCCGCACCCTGGGCAACATGCCCTTCTATGTGGACGGCGACCCCATCAAGACCAGCAAGGGCGGCACCTTCATCGGCCACCACATCATGGTGCCCAAGGAGGGCGCGGCCATCCACATCAATGCCTTCAACTTCCCCATCTGGGGCATGCTGGAGAAGGTGGCCGTGAACTGGATGGCCGGCGTGCCCGCGATCGTGAAGCCCGCCACCGTCACCAGCTACCTCACCGCCGCCATGGTGCAGGACATCGTGGCCAGCGGCATCGTGCCGGAAGGCGCCATCCAGCTGATCTGCGGCAGCGCCGAAGGCCTGCTCGACCATGTGGAACAACAGGACGTGGTGACCTTCACCGGCAGCGCCGGCACCGGCCGGAAGCTGAAGGCCCACCCGCGCCTCATCGAGGAGAGCGTGCCGTTCAACATGGAGGCCGACAGCCTCAACGCCATCGTGCTCGGCCCCGACGCCGTGCCCGGCACCGAGGAGTACGACCTCTTCATCAAGGAGGTCGGCCGGGAGATCACCCTCAAATGCGGCCAGCGCTGCACCGGTGCCCGCCGCATCCTGGTACCGGAGAACGTGCTCGAGGACGTGCGGATCGCCCTGGGCAAGCGCCTGGGCAGCACCGTGATCGGCGATCCGCGTGCCGAGGGCGTGCGCATGGGCGCCCTCGCCGGCAAGACCCAGCGCGAAGAGGTGCGCCGCGCCTTGAAGGAGCTGATGCAGGGCTCGCAGATCGTGTTCGGCGATCCCGAGCAGGTCGCCCTCACCGGCGCCGACGCCGCCAAGGGGGCCTTCATGAGCCCCATCCTGCTCCACAACCCCGATCCCTGGAAGAACCAGGTGAGCCACAACGTGGAGGCCTTCGGGCCCGTGAGCACGCTGATGCCCTACCGCGACCTGGACGACGCCGTGGCGCTGAGCAAGCTGGGCAAGGGCTCGCTGGTGGCCACCATCGCCACCTACAACGACGCGTACGCCCAGCAGTTCGTCTGGGGCGCCGCCAGCCACCACGGCCGCATGCTGGTGCTCAACCGCGACATGGCCAAGGAGAACACCGGCCACGGCAGTCCGCTGGCCACGCTGGTGCACGGCGGGCCCGGCCGCGCGGGCGGCGGCGAAGAGATGGGCGGCAAGCGCGGCGTGCTGCACTACCTGCAACGCACCGCCATCCAGGGCAGCCCCACCACCATCACCGCGCTCACACAACAGTACCAGCAGGGCGCGCGCTACACCGAAACGGAGCGCCACACCTTCCGCATGCACTTCGAGGAGCTGCAGGTGGGCGACACGGTGGTCACCGCCAAGCACACGGTGACCGAGGCGGACATCCACAACTTCGCGAACGTCTCGGGCGACAACTTCTACGCCCACATGGACGCCACCAGCCTGGAGGGCACCATCTTCACCGGACGCGTGGCCCACGGCTACTTCGTGCTATCGAAGGCCGCCGGCCTCTTCGTGGATCCGAAGAAAGGGCCCGTACTGCTGAACTACGGTCTGGACGAATGCCGGTTCGTAAAGCCGGTGTATCCGGGCATGACCATCGGCGTGCGCTTCACCGTGAAGGAGAAGATCGACCAGGAGAAGAAGTCGCCGGAGGATGTAGCGAAGGGGATCGTGAAGTTCCTGGTGGACGTGTACGACGAGACCGGGGAGACGGTGGCCATCGCGGCCATCCTCACCATGGTGAAGAAGCTGGACCAGGCTTGAAACTACTGCGGACCGCTTGGGCCATATCGGTCGCGGTGCTTGCAACTTCATGTGCTACGCTCTCGGATGACCTGAGCCCCCCAAGGCAGCAAGTAGGAAAGTGGTCGCTTGGTACCGGCCCCCATGGCACTTATGGCCTTTGGTTCCCTGCATATATCCATTGGGATGATGGGGAGGGATCCCCCCACCGCGATACGACCTGGTATTCCGTCATGCTCCATCCGGTCGCCATTGCGTTCGATGACACGTTCCTGGTCGTTCAGAACAGCAGGGGCAAATACTTGCTGACCGCGAGACAGCCTGATGGCAAGGCTGTTTGGAAAAGCACCCGGTCAAGGAGGCGTTGTTCAGAGCTGCGAGCTGAGCTGGGCATTCCTGATAGCTTGGTCCTACGCCCGATCTCCTGAGTGAAGTTCCCTCGCGGATCCTTCATGGCGATCGAAGGAACTCGATACGTACGGATGGGACCGCGACCGGAATGACCGAGGATACGATCTACCTACTGCTCTGTTACGTGCTCCTCGGGATCACGATGACCGCCTCGGTACTGAAGCGTCCGGACCGAAGCCGTACGATCGGGATCCACATCGGTATCCTCCTTGCGTATAGCCTGCCGCTTCTGTACGCACTTCATTTCCGCAGTACGGAGGGCACCGCTTTGGGTTGGCTGATCTATTTGATGGTCGCGATCGGCATCCACTGGGCGGTCATCGTGATCGGTCTTGTTCGGTCGTCATGTCGATCCTGACGAGGATGAAGTGAACGGACGGACCCTCCTATTCCCGCTCATACACCCGCAACCGTTCCTGCAGCGCCCGCATCTCCTGCTGCATGCGGTCCACGCGTTCCAGCATGTGGCTGATGGCCTCGATGCCCTCCAGGTTGATGTCCAGGTCGAAGTGCATCCGCGCCAGCTGCTCCAGGCGCGCCAGCTGGTCGGAAGCGATGTAGGACCGTTCCTCCTGCATCACCACGTGGATGAGCCCGCGTTCGGTGAGCGCTTGCACGAAGGTGATGTCCAGCTCCTCGTGCCGGCAGTACAGGTCCATGGGGATCAGCGGTTCCGTGCTCATGGCTGGGGTTCGGTCTTGGCGAGCTGCTCGAACAAGGCGCGCTGCTCGTCGGTCAAGGTGGTGGGCAGCTTCACCTGATAAGTGACGTAGAGGTCGCCGTGATGGCCCTCGTGCTTGTACACGGGGAACCCCTTGCCCTTGAGCTTCGCGCGGGTGCCGCTTTGCGTGTGCGGCGCCACCTTCAGTTTCACCTTGCCGTCCAGGGTCTCCAGCACGGCCTCGCCGCCCAGCACCGCGGTGCTCAGGTTGATGTCCAGGGTGGTGTGCAGGTCGGCGCCCGTGCGCTTGAAGCGCGGATGGTCCTTCACCACGAAGGTGATGTAGAGGTCGCCCGCCGGGCCGCCGTTCACGCCGGGGCCGCCCTGGCCGGGGATGCGGATGGTCTGTCCATCCTCCACGCCCGCCGGCACGGTGATGCGCAGCTGCTTGCCGTTCACGCTCAGCGTCTGCTTGTGGGTGGTGCGCGCGTCGAGCAGGTCCAGGTGCGACTCGGCCTGGTAGTCCTGGCCGCGGAACTTCACCTCGCGGCGCCCGCCACCGCTTCCGCCGAACATGGAGCCGAAGAGGTCGTTGAGGTCCTCCTCGTTCATGTTGCCGCCACCGAAGCCCTCGAAGGGCTGACCACCGGTCCCACCCGCTCTTCCCTGCCGGCCGCCACGCTCCTTTTCGGCCGCCTCGAACTGGTCGGCGTGCTTCCAGTGCTCGCCGTACTTGTCGTATTTCTTGCGGCTCTCGGGATCGCTGAGCACCTCGTTGGCCTCGTTGATCTCCTGGAACTTCCGCTTGGCCTCCTTGTCGTTGGGGTTCAGGTCGGGGTGGTACTTGCGTGCGAGCTTGCGATAGGCCGCCTTGATGGCGTCCACGGTGGCGTTGCGCTCCACGCCGAGCACCTGGTAATAGTCCATGGCCATGCGGGATGAAAGTACGGACGGAAAGGGCCCGTCCCCCGCGGCTGCGGATTATATCACTATCCCCCGCAAGCAACCCGTCCGCTCCGCGCCCGTCAACCGATCAGCAGCCTGATGCTGCACCGGTGATGGCAGGTCTTCCATCGTTCCGAGGTCATGTGATCGCCGCGCTCGCCTGGGGGCTGTGCACACCGGCGAGCGCGCAACCAGTGCCCTTCAGCAGCGGCCCCATCCCGCTGTGCGACACCAGCACGTTCACGGCCAACGTGGTGGGCATGGGCTGGCTGGCCCCGCCGGGCACGTTCTGGTCGACCACGCTGGGGCAGCTCGCGATCGATATCACCACCGATCACCCGCAGACCCTCCGCATCCTGCTGACCTCGCCGCAAGGCACCGAGCTGCTGCTCTCGGCGTTCAACGGGGCCGGCGGGCAGAACTATACCGGGACCATCTTCGCGTACGATTGGTCCCCGTCCATCACCATGGGATCGGCGCCGTTCACCGGCCTATGGAACGCCCAAGGCGGCGGCCTCAGCGTCTTCGACGGCGAGTTCGCGGACGGCATCTGGACCATCACCGTGATCGATACCGCCTGCGCCAATGGCGGCATCGGGCCCGGCGGCACCTGGACGCCGGGGTGGTTCAACGG
Source organism: Bacteroidota bacterium (assembly GCA_018267055.1). Classification (GTDB taxonomy): domain Bacteria; phylum Bacteroidota; class Bacteroidia; order Flavobacteriales_F; family PHOS-HE28; genus PHOS-HE28. The sequence continues at coordinate 20,355 of JAFDZF010000140.1, read as the reverse complement.
ATCGACGGCCAACGGCGGGTTCACCTTCGGCTTCAATGGCCCTCCGCCGTGCTGGGGCTGGATCCCCGATGGCTCGGCCGCGATCTGCACGGGCGGAACGGTGGACATCCTCGGCTTCTATGAGACCTCCGCTCCCGGCTATTCCTACAACGTCTCGTATGCCGGTGGTGGATGGGTGGCCGATCCCACCGCCGTGACCCAGCCGGGCATCTACTACATCGACGCGTTCGAACCGTGGAGCGGCTGCGGGTATTGGGCCAGCTTCGAAGTGATCGTATCCACGCCGGTATCGTTCGGCCCGGACCAGGTGGTGGACCGATGCAGCGGGGCCGGCGCCATGGACCTGACCACCTTGTTCCCCTTGGCCGGATCCACGCCCATGTGGTCGCTGGACGGCACGCCGATCACCACGGCCACGGCCACCGCGGCCACCGCTCCGGGGACCTACCGTTTGATCGGGCAGAACCCGGGCGGATGCAACGACACGGCCCTGGTCACGCTCAACATTCTGCCGGACCCCGTGCCCGGCCCCGACCAAGCGGTGACCGCCTGTGCCGGCGCGGCCGTGGACCTGACCACGCTCTACACCACCGGCGCGGATGCCACGACGTGGACCTTGAACGGCGCACCGGTGATCGATCCGACCGCCGTCACGACCAGCGGCGCCTATGTCCTTGCGGTAACGAACGCATCCGGCTGCTCGGCCACGGCCGTCGTCACCTTGAACATCGGACCGGCGCCGGCGTTGGGCCCGGATCAGGCGGCCACGCTCTGCGCGGGCTCCTCCTTCGATCTGACCGCGCTGTACGCCACTTCGGGCCTGAACACTACGTGGACCCTGGCCGGTTCCTCCGTGCCGGATGCGGCAGCGGTGAACGCCGCCGGCATCTATACCCTGGTCGCTGCGGACATCGCCGGTTGCCGCGATACCGCGCAGGTGGCCCTGGCCCTTGTTCCCGTTCCCGTCCTGGGTGCGGATGCAACGATCACCATCTGCGCCGGCACGACCGTGGACCTGACCGCGCTCTATGCCACCGGTGCGGATGCCACGGCATGGACGCTGAACGGGGCGCCCGTGGTGGACCCAACGACCGTCACGACCGGTGGCGTCCATACCCTCACCGCCACGAACGCCTCCGGTTGCTCGGCCACGGCCACCGTCACACTGAACGTTGCGCCGGCACCGACGCTTGGGCCGGACCTGTCGGTCTCCATGTGCGCAGGCTCCACCTATGACCTGACCACGCTTTACGCCACTACCGGATCGAGCACCGCATGGACCTTTTCCGGCTCCTCCGTGGTCGATGCTTCGGCGGTGAGCACCGCCGGTGCATACACATTGATCGCCACCGACGGCGCCGGCTGCCGCGATACCGCGCAGGTGGGCCTCACCCTTCTCCCCGCTCCCTTCCTGGGGCCCGATGCCGCGATCACCACCTGCGCCGGCACGACCGTGGACCTGACCGTGCTCTATGCCACCGGTGCGGATGCCACGGCATGGACGAGCAATGGGGTGCCGGTGGCGGACCCGACCGCTGTCGGTATCGGTGGTGCATACGTTCTTACCGTCACCAACGCGCAGGGGTGTTCCGCCGTGGCCGCCGTGACCTTGGACCTGTTGGCGCTTCCGGCCTTGGGTGCCGATGGATCGGCTGCGATCTGTCCTGGGGGCGCGTTCGACCTGGCGGCGCTCTACCCTACGGCCGGGCTGAGCACCGCCTGGACCCTGAACGGCATCACCGTGGCCGATGTGTCCTCGGTGGGCCTCCCGGGCGTGTACACCTTGGTGGCAATGGATCCATCCGGCTGCCGGGATACCGCTGAGGTGGAGCTGACCCTCGCGCCTGCACCCGTTCCGGGCCCGGCGACCTCACTGACCCTCTGCACCGGCGCAACGGTGGACCTGACCGCATTGTATGCCACTGGTGCCGATGCGACGGCCTGGACCCTGAACGGCGTCCCCGTCGCGATCCCTTCCGCCGCCGGCGTCGGTGGGACCTATCTCCTCACGATCACCAACAGCTCGGGGTGCTCGGCCACGACCACGGTCACGCTGGACCTGGCACCCGTACCCACCTTGGGCGCGGACCGATCGATCACGATCTGCGCAGGTTCCACCTATGACCTCACCGCGCTGTATGCCGATGCCGGTCCGGGCAGTGCGTGGACCCTCGACGGATCGTCCGTGCCCGCTCCCACTTCCGTCAACGCCGGCGGGACCTACCAGGTGGTCGCCATCAACAGCGCGGGTTGCACGGATACAGCGATCGTCGCCCTCACGATCGACCCCGGACCTGCGTTGGGCGCTGACCTCTCCTTCTCCCTGTGTCCCTGGCAGACCGTGGACCTGGGTGCGGTGTTCTCGACCGTCGGCCTGTCCGCTTCGTACGGGTGGGCGGGCCAGCCGGTGAGCGATCCCGCAGCCATCTCCGCCCCCGGCACCTATACCGTGATGGTGACGAACGCGAACGGGTGCACCGATGAAGCCCTGGTCGAGATCAGCAACCGGGAATGCCTGTGCGCGGCGGACTTCAGCATCGATCTGCATTGCATGCAGGAGGATACCCGGTTCACGCTGCTGGCGGATTCCGCGGTGCTGGCCGCGCACTGGACCTTCGGCGATGCCGCACCCGCATCGGCGGCCATCGATCCGGACGTGCGGTTCGCGCATGATGGCACCGTGGAGGTCACCTTGCAGGCCACGCTCGGTTGCGGCGTGGTGGAAGTGCGGCACACCCTCGACGTGGAGGACTGCGCGGACCGGTGCAACGCCTGGATGCCCTCGGCCTTCACCCCCGATGATGACGGCTTGAACGATACCTGGGGTTGGTATGGGCCCTGCGAGCCGAAGGACTTCTCTCTCCAGGTGTTCGACCGCTGGGGCACGGTGGTCTTCACTTCGGACAATCCACGGGCGCCCTGGGACGGGACCTGCAAAGGCGAGCCATCGCCGCCGGGTGTCTACGCCTACCGCATCGGCTACCGTCTTCCCTACCAGGAGCCGGAAGATCTGAAGGGAGCGGTGACCCTGGTGAAGTAGCCCTGGGCGTAGACCTTCGCCCCGCCATGATGCGGCGATCGCTCTTCCCGGCCACCGCACCTGCTGCGGTATGGAGTGCTGCAAGGCGCCGGGTGAACAGTCACACGCGGAACAGCAACGGCACCAACTGGATGCCCAGGCCGGAGGCCACGAAGCGCATGCGCCGGTCCGACGTGAGCGTGCTGGCCCAGTCGAATACGCCCACGTCGGCCAGCTCACAGTAGGTACCCTCGGCCGTGGGCCGTTCCGCACCGATCAGCAGGCGGATCCCCTGGTAGTAGCCGGAGCGCAAGGTCTCCACCGCCACGGGCAGCACCGGCAGCTCCGCTGTCAGCCGTTCGCGGATACGTCCGCCGAGCACCTCCGCATCCGGCGCCACGTGGAGGACCGCGCGCAGGCCGGGGAACCGGCAACCGAGCTGCTCGCACGCCCGGAAGAAGCGCACGAGGACGGCCGCATGCCCCACCACGGCCTCCACCTCGAAGCCGTGCGATGCACGGGAGGGACCGGCCTCGACCATCGCGAACAGCCGGAAATGCTGCGACCAGCCCGCCTTCGCAGGGAAGCGCTGCGGGCGCACCACCTGGTGCACGGTGCACAAGCGCACGTGCCGCTCACCGGCGAGCAGACGACGCGCGCAGGCCAGGGCGAGCACGTTCGTGGGATCCGATACCACTTCGGTGTTGCGCGTGGTGGTGATGGAGCGGTCCTGGGTGGTGGGCGAGACCACGGAGCAGGTGCCCAATGGGGCCAGCGGCGAAAGCAGCACGGCTTCGAAACCCTCGGCCGCCTCCAAGGCCGCTGCATCGAACCGCACCACGGTACGCTGGTCCGCATCGGATGCCCGCACGAAGGCGTCCCGCTCGAACTGCATCAGCAGGTCGGCCGGTCGGCGGCGGGCGCTCTGCCGGCGGGCCAGCTCCAGGAACAGCGGTACCCGGTCGCTCGGCGAGCGCGCGGCCAGCTCGGTGAGCAGGCGCTCCTCGTCGGCGGAAAGCGGCGGGCGCATGGTGGTGCGAACCTACCGCTCCCGTTCCGCTGGTACATCCGCCCCAGGATGCCCCTTCGTTCCAAACCTCTGACGCTCAGGCCTGGGCTGGCCTTCCATTTGACCTACCGGATGGCATCCGTCTAATTTTCGCCGACATGAAGCCACGCTCCTACGCATCCACCGTCCTGCTCCTCACCGCGCTCACCGCGGGCGCCCAGTGCACCATCGACCTGCCTGCGGATACCGTCACGCTATACCGGGGCTATGACCCGCTGGCCTGCACGACCCTGGCCCCTGTGGTGAACGGTGCCGACCCGGCCACGCTGGTGTGGAGCAACGGCCTCACCGGCCCGTCCATCCAGGTGTGCGACACTGCAAGTGCCTGGTACCAGGTGACCCTCACCGACGATACCGCCTGCACGGCTTCGGACAGCGTGTTCGTGAACGTGGTGGACGTACGCTGCGGCAACAACGGCAACAAGGTGCTGGTGTGCCACGTTCCGCCCGGCAACCCTGCCAACGCCCACACGATCTGCATCAGCGCGAACGGGGTGCCCGCCCACCTCGCGCACGGCTGCCACCTGGGCGCCTGCGCACCACCGCCGGCCGATAGCACGGCCACGGGCGACCTGGAGGTGAACGTCACGCCGAACCCGGTGGACGAAGCGGCCACGGTGCGGGTGCACAGCGCCGTGGACCAGCGCGTGCGGGTGCGCGTGGTGGACGCCATGGGCCGGGCCCTGTACCTGCTGCTGGACGCGGACCTGTCCGCCGGCGAGGACCGCCTCCTGCCGCTGGACCAGCACCTGCTGCCCCAAGGCACCACGGTGGCGTGGATCGAAGCCCGCGGCGGTTCGGAGCGCCAGGTGCACTGGCTGGTGCTCGTCCGCTGAGCGACCGCCCTGTCCGGTTCCGTGGCATGAAGCGCCATTACATGCCGGACATGCGTTGTTGATACCCGGACAATGCCGGGCGCGCAGCTTGGCCGCGCTTTCCGATCTTCATCCGCATGATCCAGCGCGTCCTCCTCATCCTGCTCGGCCTCTTCCTCCTGGCGCAGTTCATCCAGCCTGACCGCCGGACGCCGCCGCCGGATCCCGCGCGGGACCTGCTGGTGATGACGCAGGCGCCGGAGCACATCCGCACCCTGGTCACCGATGCCTGCTACGATTGCCACAGCGATCACACCGTCTACCCCTTCTGGACCTACATCACCCCGGTGAACTTCTGGGTGCAGCACCACGTGGAGGAGGCACGCGAGGAGCTCAACTTCTCGCGGTGGGACCTGTTCGCTGGAACGCACGAGGCCTCGGAAAGCGGCGAGCACGTCGCGGAAGGCGAGATGCCCCTGTCCAGTTACACCTGGCTGCACCCCTCCGCGCGGCTCACGGAAGCGCAGCGGGCGGAGCTGGTCGCCTGGTTCGATGCCCACACCGGCGGTGTCCGTTGAGGCTTGACCGGTCTCAGCGCGCGTGCGCCGGGGCGTTGATCTCCGCGCAGTCGGCCGCCGTGTCCACCGCGGTGGAGATCGGCCGCACGTCGCCATCGATCCACAGCTCGATGGCACCGAAGGCCGTGTCGGTGTGGATGCGGCAGGCGCGCAGGAAGAGGTTGTCGCCGTCCTTCACCTCGACCCGCCAGGTCCCCTCTTCCGCGACCGTGTCACCGGCGCCGTCCGGAACGCCGCGCAGCGTGTCCCGGCGCGAACCGTTCACGCCGCCGGCATAGCTCACCACGCAATCGCGGCACTTCGCGTGGAACGTGGCATTGAGCAGGGGCTCTTCCTTGGCGCAGGCGGTGGCCAGGACGGCCGTCAACAGGAAGAGGACGTGCGGACGCTTCATCGGGATGAGGCGAAAGTTATCCCTCGTCCGCATGCGGTGCCACCGGGTCGCGGTAGCGATCGTTCGATAAAAGGTCATCGTCGGGAGCTCCGGAAAACGACCTTTGGGCATCCAAAACACGTTCTCCATGATGAAACGACTACTTCCTTCCATCGCCTCCACCGTCCTGATCGGCACCACCGCCCTGGCGCAAGTGCCCAATGGCGGCTTCGAGGACTGGACCAGCGCCGGTGACTACAACGAGCCCGACGGCTGGGTCACTTTCAATTCCCTCACCTTCATGCTGGGCGGCGTGCTGTGCTGCGAAGAGGGCGCCCCGGCACCGCAGGGCGATACCTACGTGCACCTGACCACCCGGAACATCGATGGCGTGGGCGTCGTCCCCGGCCTGATGTTCACGGCCGCCTCGGCGGATGCGGCCGAGGGCTTCCCCCACACCGAGCGTTCGTCCACGCTCACCGGCCAGTGGATGTTCGATGTCGTCGGCGGTGACATGGGCGTGGTGACCCTGACGCTCACCCGCTGGAACCCCGAGACCCAGCAGCGCGAGGACGTCGGCTCCGGTGCGGCCATGGCCATGGGCACCCAGGCCACGTGGGTACCGTTCAGCATGGACATCGAGTACACCAGTGCGCTGGATCCCGACACGGCCACCATCTACATGATCTCCAGCACCAACGCGGCCTCGGCCGGCAGCACCCTCTCGGTGGACGACCTCGCCTTCGGCGCTTCCACCGGCGTGCGCACGGTGAAGGGCGGCACCTTCAGCCTCGCCCCCTCGCCCGCCACCGACGTGCTGCGCGTGACCTCCACGGAAGGGATCGCTGGCGTCAGCGTGATGGACATGAGCGGCCGCGAAGTGCGCACCATCGCCACCAACGGGCTGCCCGCCGTGCTGGACGTGGCCGCGCTGCCCGCCGGGACCTATGTGGCGCGCGTGCGCTTCACCGATGGCCGCCTGACGGCCCGCCCGTTCATCAAGCAGTAAGGCCCCTCCCTGCTTTCGTGAAGGGCCGCCTCCGGGCGGCCCTTTTTCGTTCCTACAGGCGTAGAGGGATCACCAGGCCCCGAACGTCCTCCCTGTGCAGCCCTGTCCGTCATGGCATACCGCACCGCCGGCTTCATCGGCCTGTCGCTCACCGCGCTCGTGATGGGCGTGTTCTGGGGCACTTGGGCCACCCTCACCCGCTCGCTGGACACCTTCGAGGCACCGGCCTTCCTGCAGATCGGGCGGACGATCATCGCCAACATCGCGTGGCCCATGCGGGTGCTGATGCCGCTCACGCTGCTGTCCATGGTGTGGTCGATGGCCGTGCACCCCGACCGGCGCTCGCGCAGCTTCGGATGGCTGGTCGCGGCCTTCGCGCTGATGGTGGCGACCCTGCTGATCACCCTGCTGGTGGAAGTGCCCATCGACAACCTGATCCGCGACTGGACCGTGAGCACTATCCCCGAAGGCTGGCAGGAGCAGCGCCTGGTCTGGAAGCAGTTCCATGCCCTGCGCACCGCCACGGCCGTCGCGGCGTTCGTCACGTACCTCTGGAGCGTGCTCGATGCCGGCAGGCCGGTCGCGCCGAAGGCGGCCTAGGGATGGCGGGCCAGCTCGTCCAGCAGTGCCTGCGCCGCGCGCCGGCCTGAACGAACGGCCCCTTCCATGGTGGCGTTGTACCCGCCGCCGCAGGTCGCCTCGCCCGCGAAATAGAGCGTGCGCTCCAGCGGCGCGGCCAGGGAGGCATGGGCGTGGATCCCTCCGGCCAGCACATAGCTGTATGCGCCGCGCGCGAAGGGATCACCGGCCCAGTCCTGGACGCGCCAGCCCACCACCTGGCTTTCCAGGAACGCACGGGAACGGCCGAGCATGCCTGCTAGCGAGCCGATCGCGGCATCGAACAGGGCTTCGCCCGACCGGCCTGTCAGCCGATCGGCCACGGGGCCTCCGGCCCAGCCGCACAACAGCGGCGCTTCCTCCGGTCGCTGCGTCCACCACGTGGGCACCGGCTGGCGCGGGTCCTGCATGAACAGCGCATCACGCAGGGCCGGCTCCGCTTCCCAGAACGCCTCCCGGAAGAGGAACACCGGCTTCACCACATGGCCCATCGCCAGTTGCCCGAGCGCCTCGCGCTTGCCCGCCAGCGGGGGATCGAAGCGCACACCGTCCACCGCCTCCGGATGCTGCAGGATGGGCAGCGGCAGGGTGACCACGGCCCGCACGGCCTCGTAGGCCGTGAAGTCCGCCGCCTCCTTCGCCTGCACGCGCACCTGTCCCGGCGACCACTCGATGGTCTGCACCACGCATCCGGTGCGCAGCATGCACCGATCGCCCAATCGCCGCTGGAAATGCATCACCGCCCGGTCCACGCCCTGTACGGAGCGCACCTGCGATGCGGCGGCCGACCGGTCCTTCTCCACCTCCAGCAGCCACCGGCTGCTCAAGCGCGCGGGGTCGGCCGCGTGGAAGCCCTCCACGTACCGGAGCAGCGCGCGTTCATCGGCGGGATCCAGGCCGGCGGAGCGGGCTTGCCGGAGCGCCTCCGCTAGCGGGCGATCGGGCCCTTCCAGCCGGCGCAGGTGGTCCAGCGGATCGTCATTGTCGTCCTCCTGGTCGATGGGGGCCCAGCCCTCCTCCGTACGGAGCAGGAAGCGGCCGCGGGCGATGCGCAGGCGGCAACCATCGTCCTCGAGCGCCTGGCGCAGTTCCCCGTGCGTATCGAACCACTCCGGCCCCAGCTCGATGGGGAGGTCCGTACCCGGGATGCGCTGCGTCAGCACCCGACCGCCCACGCGGTCCCGTGCCTCCAACAGGAGCACCTGTTGCCCGGCCTGCGTCAGCCGCTCCGCGGCAGCGAGCCCGGCCAGGCCGGCGCCGATGATGATCGTATCGGCTCGCATATGCCCGGCCGCGCGCAAGCGGCATGCCGGACGACGCTAGTGTTCCTGGAAGTACCCGAAACCCGGATAGAGCACCTCGAAGCCGGTGATCTTCCCCAGGCCCTCGGTGTACATCCGCATCGCCTCGAAGAGGCCGGGCAGCACGAGGTGGCGCCCATTGTTGTCCGTGGGGAACAGGGCGCGCCAGGTGTTGAGGCTGCCCAGCGAGAGATCGAACCGGCGCAGCTCCGCATAGAGCCCTTTCATGCGCGCGCTCACCGCGATGATGCCGCTCGAGGTCATGTGGTCCACCTCGCCGCCGCGCCGCTGCTCCTGTTGCAGGATGCGTACGCGCTCGATGAAGGCCTCCTCCGTGGTGCAGCGCCAGATGCGCGGGTCCAGGCCGGCCAGGTGCGAGCGGGCCGTGGTGACCACCGCCGTGGGCCGCAGGTCCACGATGCCGTTGTTGGCCACGAGCCAATCCAGCACGTTCTCCCCGCGGGCCTTGGCGCGCGCGGCCTCCTTCTTCACGTGGTCGGCGAAGGTGTCGTTGCCGTGGATGACGCAGGTGATCGGCGCCGCGTACGGGCCGGTGAGCAGGCGTTCACGCCCGTCGCGCTGGAAGAGGATGGGCGTGCCGAGCGACACGATGGTGTCCACCACGCGGCGCACCGCGCCGGCCAGGTGCTGGAAGAAGACGCGGATGAAGCGCGCGTCGAGGTTGCCCTGGAAACCCATGAACCGCGCCATGTCCTCGGCGCTCCGCACGTCCAGCAGCTCGGCGAACTCCGCGGCGAAGCGTTGCGGGTCGATCACCAGCAGGTCCTCGATGGTGAGCGGCGTGGAATTGCGGTCGATGAACTCCATCACCTCGGGCTCGGTGTACTTGGAGGTGACGCGTTCGGCGATGCCGTTCAGGTCCACGTGCTTCAGCCGGTGCCGCAGCATGTACAGGCCCCAGGTGTGCAGTTCGCCCTGGTGCTTGGACGAGCCCAGCGCTTGGAAGGCCTTGGGCGTGAAGGCCGACAGCTGGTACCGCCGGAACTCCGCCCGGTTGTTCAGCAGGGCGAAGACGAGCGAGGCGTTCTCGGTCTCGGTCTGGTAGCACACGCCATCGGCATCGAACCAGGGCCGCTGCGCGTCGTCGCCGAAGAGCACGTTGTAGGCGATGATGTGCGCCAGCTCCTCCTGCGTGGCCACCTTCATGTTGAGGTAGAGCGCATAGGCATTGTCCACGGAGAAGAGGCCGTTCTCCCCGCTGCGCAGGGCGAGGTCCACCCGCAGCTTCGGCGGCGGGTTGTGCCCTTCCTCCGCGAACCGCAGCGAGGCTGTCGGCACCGGTGCCCCCTGCGCGTCGGCGAGGGGGAACGCCGGCGATACTTCCACCGCGGGGAAGACGAGGTTCTGCTGCCCCGCCAGCAGGGCCGCGGGGAACGGCAGGGTGCCGGCGGCGATGGCCTCCTGCAGCTTGCCGTTGATCGTTTTGTCGATCGGCAGCGGGCCGTTGGGGAAGATGCCGTCCACCCCGATGGCCGCCGCGGTGATCAAGGTCTTCAGCCCCTGCGCCGAATAGGCTTCGGTGAGCAGGTTCGCGTAGAACTGCTTCTCCAGCAACTGCCCGTCCTGCGCGCTGTGCGCATAGCCCAGGCGGATCCGCGGCGTGCCGTTCTCGATGGCGTACATGCCGCCCACGGCCGTGGTGTGCGCGATGACGACCTCGGCGCCCAGGGACGTCCGCATGGCCCCGAACTGGGAGGCCAGCGAACGCATCACCCGCGTCTTGATCGCCCGCTCCACGGCCTTGTCCGCGTCGATCCGCTGCGTGCCCGTCCGCGCCATCAGCGCATCGACCTCCTGGAAATGGTAGGCCGCGACGCTCGGGATGGGAATGCCGGAGACCACCGCGCACTGGCTGTTCGCGGTCCCGCCCAAACCGTCCACGGTGCCCGACACGAACGAGAAAAGGTCGCCCTTCACCTCGATCCCGGCCCGCTCCACCGCTTCCAGCAGCCGGTCCACGCCTTCGGCAGCGTGCGCGCTGAGGAGGGCCTCCAGCCCGCGGGTGTCCATGGACGTGGTGAGCCGGAAGATCTTGAAATGGAGCGTGATGCCGCTGGCCCGGCGGAGCACCACGTCCCCCGTGCCCTCCACCTCCTCGAAGCCGTGGCCCTTGCTGGTGCCGCCACCGAACGGGCGGTACAGCTTCGTGCGGAACCGCTCGATCTCCTCCCGGTCGAGGCCCGTGGCCACGATGTGCCGCTCCACACCCGCCCATGCGGGGTGGTGGAAATGCTGCTGCTCCATCGAGCCCAGCAGCTCGATGAGCACCTGCCCACCCACGGCCCCCGTGCCACCGATGATGACGGTGACGGTGGAGCGCAGCGCCGGCGGTGGGGCCGAGCGCGTCAGCTGTTCCCGGTAGTGCGTGTTCTTGAACTTGGTGAAGTCGATGGTCGTCATGGCGGCGGCCCAAAGTAGGCACGATGGAAAGGACGGCGCTCCAGCGCTTGCCATGGCGGGCCCGTCCGACCGAGAACGAGCTTCCCATGATCGCGTTAAGAACATCGGATCCTTGATCGTCGGTCCGCTGGCGGTCCTCGCGAGGACCGGAACATGCGCTATTTCGGGGGCGTTCAACATTCACCGACCAACACCCTCTCCATGCGCAGAACACTCTTCCGATCGACCTTCCTGCTGCTCGCTCCCACCCTACCTCTCTCCGCCCAGATCATCTTCCAGGAGGACTTCAACGGCATCCCGGGCCCCACGGCCGGTGGTCCCGGCACGTACGCGTTCCCTTCGGGCTGGCTGCTCCGCAACGTGGACAACCGCACGCCGAACGCCGCCGTGGCCTATGTGAACGAGGCTTGGGAACGCCGGGAGGACTTCTCCTTCAATGTCGCCGACTCCGTGGCCTTCAGCACGTCGTGGTACAACCCCGTGGGCGCCGCCGATGACTGGATGTGGACCCCGCCGATCGCCCTGAGCGACAACAACGTGCTCCACTGGAGGGGAGTGGCGTACGATCCCGACTTCCGCGACGGCTATGAAGTGCGCCTGATGGCGATGCCCGATGTGCCCACCGGCGGAACGGGCGTGCTGGGCAACCAGGTGAGCGCCTCCACCCAGCTCTTCAGTACCACGGCCGAAAGCTCGGCGTGGACCACCCATACGGTGAGCCTCGCCGCCTATGCGGGCCAGACCGTGCGCATCGCGTTCCGCAACACGTCCAACGACCGGTTCCTCCTGCTGATCGACGACATCGTGGTGGAGCGCCAGCTGCAGGTCGATGCCCAGATGCTGAGCGTCGATCTCCCCACGCGGTACACCCTCACGCCGCTCTCCCAAGCCGCCCCCTTGACCCTGCATGGCACCATCCGCAACAACGGCACGCAGGCCCTGACCAACGTGAGCGGACAAGTGGACGTGCTGCGCGATGGGGTCCCGGTGTTCAGCCAGGCCTCCACGCCACAAGCCGCCCTCGCTTCCGGCGCTTCCATGGACTGGACCGTTCCCGGCTATGTGCCGGATGCCATCGGCGCCCACACCGTGCGCTACGTGGTGCAGCAGACCTCCGGCGCCGACCAGGTCACGTCCAACGACACCCTCTTCCAGTCCTTCGTCGTGACCGACTCGGTGTACGCCCGCGATAACGGCGACGTGACCGGCTCCCTGGGCATCGGCGCCGGCGACGGCGGCTACCTCGGCCAGTCGTTCGAGGTGGTCGACGCGGACACCCTCACCTCGATCGGCGTCTTCTTCACCCGCGGCTATACCGGCCGCCGCGCCGGCCTCGTGGTGTGGGACATGGTGGGCGGCGCGCCCAACGCGATCGTGGCGGGCACCGACACCATCATCTATCCCGACGATTCCGCGCGCTTCTACACCATCCGCATCCACGGTGGCGCCCAGGTGCTGGACGCAGGCCATTATGTGGTGACGGCGATCGAGTTCGACAGCACGCTGGCCGTGGGCCAGACCTCGGGCATCTTCACCGATGCGACCACCTGGGTGGACTGGCCCTCCTCGCCGCTGCCCGGCTGGGGCCATAACGAGGACTTCGGCACGGCCTTCGCGAAGTCGTACGTGATCCGCCCCGACTTCGGTCACCCCTGTACAGGCTTCGCCCTGGAGGCGTCCGCCTTGCCGGCCACGTGCGCCGCCTGCGCCGATGGCTCGGCCACGGCGAGCGTGACCGGCGGCAATGGCGCGGTGGGCTACACCTGGACCCCGCAGGGCGGCAATGGTCCCGCGATCACGGATCTGCCGCACGGGGTGTACACGGTGACCGCCACGGACGCCTTGGGCTGCATGGCTTCCCTGGACGTGGTGGTGGCCTTCGACACCTGCGGCGCGATCGCCGCCACGGTGTATACGCTCGACGCCTCGTGCGCCATGTGCCCCGACGGCAGCATGTGGGTGGAGGTGACCGGTGACAACGGCGGCCTCTCCTACCTGTGGGACACCACCGACGCCACCGACAGCGTGCCCGGCGTGGCGCCCGGCGACCACACCGTAACCGTGATGGACCAGTACGGCTGTTCCGTGGATGCGTCCGGTACGGTGGACTTCTCCACAGGGGTGGATGATGCCGGCGCGGACATGCCCATGAGCATCTTCCCCAACCCGAACAACGGCACCTTCCGCCTGCGCATCGGCGATGTGGAAGGCCCCGTGGAGGTGGTGCTGGTGGACGCTTCGGGCGCCATCGTCCGGTCCGCCCGCTGGCCGACGGTCACGAACGGCACGGTGGACATGGCCAGCGGCCTGGCCGCGGGCATCTATACGCTCCACGTGCGGACCGTCCGGGGTGACCGCGCCCTGGGTCTGGTGATCACGGGCCGCTGAGCGGTCCGCTCCTGAACGCGAAGCGCCGTCCTGGTGTAGGACGGCGCTTCGCGTTCAGGGCTCCGCAATCAATGCCGGAGGCTCTTCACGTACAGCAGGATGGAGTCGGCGGCGAGGCGGCTGGTACGGAGATCCTTCGCGCCGAGGAACCCTTTGGCGCCATCAGGACCGTGGCAGCGCTTGCAGTTCCGGACGAAGACCTCCTGGCCGCGCACCGCCAGGAACGCGGAAGGCCTTCCTGTGCGTCGGGCACCCTCAGTTCTTGCCGGGGGCCGGCATCGGGGTGTAGAAGAAATGGTCGCTGATGATCTTGCCATCGCGCACCTGGTACACGGCGATCTCCTCCATCTTGAGGCGGCCCATGCCTTTCATGGAAAGGTCCATGGACATGGCCACGCTGAAGAAGTTCTCCGCGACCACCGGGTCGCTGATGGTGTTGCTGAACACCTCCTCGATGCCGTTGCCGAACTGGACGCTCTTGTCCAATACGGCGTCGAAGCCCTTGACGAAAGCGGGGCCCGGGCCTCCTTCGGGCTCGGTGCTGGTGACGTTCGGCGCGTAGAGCTCCTGGATGGCATCCACGAACTTGCCTTGGCGGCAAAGGGCCACCAGGCGATCGGCCACTTGCTGCGTGGTCCTCACGGCGGTCGCTGTGCTCATGATCGTACAGGGTTTGGGGTTAGGGGAATGGGTCGTCCCTCAAAGCTATGGCCGTCGCATCACCTCCATGTGGATCCAGCATGACGAATGATGGACCGGATCCTTGGTCACTTGCAGGCCCCGTTCGTCACCACGCGCACCCCTTCCCGCTGCGCCGCGCAGGCGTTCGGGTAGGTCTTCCCATCGCAGCCGCATACCGGCATGTACTCCATGGTGCAGGGACCGTCGTGGTACTTCGCCCGCAGTTCAGGATCGGGGCACGGCCCGTCCCCCAGGATCCGCAGCAACTGCTCCTCGAAGGGCTTCGGCGTTTCGATGTTCACCGCGTGCCCGGATCCGGGGATCACGATCAGGTGGTCCGCCCCCAGGCTATTCCGCCGTGCGATGCCCTGGCCGGTGCGCAAGGGGATCAAGCGGTCGCCATCGCCCCAGATCACATAGGCCGGCATCGGCCAGACGTAGGTCTTGGTGGCGTAATCGCGTTCGCGCTGCAGGAGGTCCTTCAGCAGGGCCAGGTGCGCCTGGCGCTGGGCCGCCATGTTCGCCTGCATCTGCTTCAGCGCGAAGCGCGGCACCTTGGGCGGGTCGTGGAAGGCGATGGCCAGCAGCCGGTACTGCTCGTCCGCGTTCTTCGGCGTGAAGAGGTCGGTGATGTCCTTCGCCCCCACCGACCGTGCCACGCTGTCCGCCATGGCCGCCGTGTAGTCGCTGGCGGGACCGTCGCAGATCACCAGGGTCCTCACCCGCTCCGGATGCTGCTCGGCGAAGTTGGCTGCCACGGCGCCGCCGTAGGAGTTGCCCACCAGGTCCACCGGCTCGCGCACGCCCAGGCTGTCCAGCATCAGCAGCAGGTGCGCCACCTGCGCGTCCACGCTGTTGCCGCTCCAGGTGGCGGTGGTGCGCCCATGGCCGATCAGGTCCGGCACGATCAGGTCGTGGTCCTTCCCCAGCGCCGGCAGGTTCACCGCCCACATCGCGCTGGAGCTGGTGATGCCGTGCACCAGCAGCAGCTTCGGCTTGCCGCTGGCCGGGCTCGCCCAGACGTGATGCCCGCCCCGGGCGTCGGTGAAGACGTGCTCGCGGAGGCCGCTCTTCCGGAAGGCCTTGGTGTTCTGCTTGTCCAGGTGCTTCGTGACGTTGCACGAGGCCAGCACCAGGATCCCGGCGATGGGCAGTACGGTGGAAAGGAGGCGCATGGCCCGAAGGTAGACCCCTCGGGCTGGAAGGGAGCCCTTCCCTATCGCTCCATCGTGGGCAGGTAGGCCGCCAGCCGCTCCAGCGTCTGATGGCCGCCTTCGATCGCGCCGAACTCGCGCACCACGTGGTCGCGGGCCGCGGCCGAGGGGAAGAGCGAGCGCATGGTGAGCGTGGTGCGGCCGTTCTCCTCCACGAACGTCACCGTCACGTGGAAATGCGGCGGGGCATCGGGATCGCTGCCGTGCTCGTATTCGAGCAGCTCCGGCTCATCGATCACGGTGTAGTGCACGTGGTTCGGGTAGTCGCGGCCATCGGGGCCGTGCATGATGTAGCGCCATCGGCCGCCCGGACGGAAGTCCATCGCCAGCGTGGTGTTGCGGAACCCCGTCGGCCCCCACCACCGGTCCACGTGCCGCGGATCGGTGAAGGCCTTGAACACGAGCGTGCGCGGGGCGTCGAACGTGCGGGTGATCACGATCTCGCGATCGGCGGTGGGACCATCGTTCGTCCGGGCGGTCATGGCGGCGTGGCTCATTGTCCGGCGACGGCTTTCGGGTCCATCCAGATCAGCTCCCAGATGTGGCCGTCCAGGTCGTTGAAGCTGCGGCCGTACATGAAGCCGTGGTCCTGCGGGGGGCGCGTCTCCGTGCCGCCGGCCGCCAGGGCCAGGTCCGCCAGGCGGACCACTTCCTCCTTGCTCGGGCACGAGAGGGCCAGCATCGCCTCCGTGGTGCGCGTGGCATCGGCGATGGCCTTCGGCGTGAACTCCTGGAAGCGGTCGTGCTCGAGCAGCATCGCGAAGATGGTGTCGCTGATCACCATGCACAGGGTGTTCTCATTGCTGAACTGCTCGTTGAAGGTGTAGCCCAGCCGGGCGAAGAAGGCCCGCGAGCGCTTCACGTCGCGCACAGGCAGGTTCACGAAGATCATCGTTGCCATGGTCGTTGGTCAGGGGGTGTCGTTGTTGTTGTCGGTATGTCGTTCCCGCCGCGTTCAGCGCCGGGCGCTCTTCTTCCTTGCCGCCGGCGGCATGTCCACCAGCATGTCGAAGCCGCCGAAGGTCATGCGCTGTAGGTCCATGGGCGGGTCCTTCAGGCGCTCCGGCATCATCGGCTGCAGGCGCGGATCGGCCATCACCTTCTTGTTCACCTGGTCGCGGTGCTTGCGGCTCTTGTACACGATCCAGGAGAAGACCACCGTCTCGCCCGCCCGCGCCTTCGTCAGCCGGGGAAAGGGCACGGCGACGCCTTCGGGCGAGAGGTCCTCGCCCACCGCTTCGTAGTACTCCAGGGCGCCATGCTCCAGCCACACCCGCCCGGCCAGGGCGGCCATGCGCTTGTACCGGGCGAGGTTCCTCCGGGGAACGGGGATGACGAAGCCGTCGATGTAGCGTGCCATGGGAAGCGGTGCGATCAAGGGTGGATCAGGAGCTCCTCCAGCCGGTCCAGGCTCTGCCCCCAGCCGTTGCGGGCGCCCATCTGCACGTAGGCGTCGCGCTCCTCGATGGTGGAGAACCGTTGGTGGATGGTGAGCGCGGTGGCCCCGTCCGATCCGTCCATGGTCACGGCCGTGCGGATGATCCGGTCCGGGCCCGTGGCGGGGCGCCCCCGGAACCCGTCGAGCCGCGCGTGCCACGAGGCCGGATGGCTGCTCACGTCCATCAGCAGCACCAGCCGCTCGCCCGGTACCACCTCACGAAGGACGCTCTTCAGCGGGTAGGTGAGCCCGTTCGCCAGCCGCATGTCGATGTGCCAGGCCCCGCCCGGCCGCAGGTCGAGCGCGCGCACCGTGTTCACGCACTCGTCCGGCCCCCACCACCGGGCCAGGCAGGCCGCCTCCGTCCAGGCCGTCCAGACCTGGTCCACCGGGGCGCAGAACACGCGCTTCATCACCAGGTCACGGTCGATGCCCATCACCGGGGCGATGGGCAGGGAGGGCTGTCCGAGGTGCAGCATGGCCGTTGGCTTCAGATCAGTTGGGCTTCGAGGCGGTCCAGGTTCTGTTCGTTCGCTCCGTGGATGAAGTCCTTCATCCGCTCGTGCTCCTCCGCGGTGGCGAAGCGCATCCGCCAAGTGAGCCGCGTGGCCTTGCCCTGCTCCGCCAGGGTGACGGTGAGCGTGAAGTCGTGCACGGGCTGGAGGTGCTGGATCACGATGCGCTCGGGCGCCTGCACCTCCAGGAAGACATTGTGGTTGCGCAGGTCCATGCCTTGCGGGCCGTGCATGGTGAAGCGCCAGGAGCCGCCGGGGCGCACGTCGCACTCCTCGAAGGTGTTGGTGAAGCCCTTCGGCCCCCACCAGCGGGCGAGCACGTGCGGGTTGGTGAAGGCCTGGAAGACCCGCTCGCGCGGCGCCTGGATGAGGCGCTCGTTCACGATCTCGCGATCGGCGGGCGATGGGGCGTGGGGGGCGGAAGTGGTCATTGTCGGGGTGCGAACCTACCGGCGTCGCGGGCCGTGCAGGGGGTGTGATCGTGACGATCCATGGGGCCGATCCGGACATCGTCCCTCATCCTTCCAGGCGTTCGATCCAGGCCTTCACCGCGCGGGTCAAGGGGATCCGTTTGGCATGCACGTCCCGCAGGTCGATGAACCGCGCGTCGCGGCGGTCGGGCCAGTCGCCCTGCAGCAGGCCGGTGCCGTCGCGCACCAGCCCCTGGGGGAAGACGAAGATGAGCTGCACGGGGCCGCGCGCCCGCGTGTGGAAGGCGGCCATGTCCACCGCCCGTGCCGGTGCAGTGGCCGGCGTGAAGTAGAAGCTCGGCTCGCCCCGCTTCATGCGCTCCCCGATCCGCTGGTCGGCCTTGCGGACGATGGCACGCACCGCCTCGATCACCTCCTGCTGCGGGTGCGCGAGCGCCGCCACGTAGGCGTCCACTTCGGAGCCCCCGCGGGAGGCGCGGCGGTCCGGTGCGGCGGGTGATGGGGGCAGGCGCATGGCGGCGATGATCAGGCGGTATGCACGAACAGGGCCAGGCGATCCAGGCACTCGCTCCATCCCCCGTTGTGCTCGTCGCGGTCGCTCCCCGTGGCGAAGAGCGCTTGGTGCAGGGTGAACCGGGTGCGGCCGTCCTCTTCCTCGAAGGTGAGCGTCACCACGGTGTCCACCCACGGCGCACCGTCCGCGTCCTCGCGCTCCCAGGTGAACACCAGCCGGTCGTACGCGCGGATCTCCCGGTACTCGCCCCATACCCAATGGTCGCTGCCATCGGGGGCGTGCATGCAGAAGCGGTAGCGTCCGCCCTCGCGGAAGTCCTGTTCGCAGGTGGGCAGGGTGAAGCCGGTGGGGCCGAACCAGTGCACCAGGTGCTCGGGCCTGGTCCATGCAGTGAAGACCAGGCGTGCGGGCGCATGGAAGGTCCGCGTGATCACCAGGGTGCGCTGGTCGGTGGGGATGATGGTGCTCATAGCGGGGTCGTTCCGGGGCATCCTGTGGAGGACGCCATGGGGGGCATGCGGTCCGTTCTCACTTGCGGGAGCGCTTGATCTGTCGGAGCACGTCCTTGCCGAGCCAGCGGCGGGCGGGATCGGGGGAAGCGGCCAGGCGCTCGGCCGATGCCTGCACCGCGCGGTGCACCCGCGGGCCCCGGCCGGCCATGGCGCGCATGGCCCAGCTCACGCCTTTCCGCACGAAGTTGCGGTCGTCCTGTGCGGCTTCCTCCACCAATGGCAGGCAGACGAGGAAGTCCTCCTCCTCCGCTGCCCCGTCGTGCAGGGCGAGGCACGCCAGCAGCACGAAGCCCGCGCGTTTCTCGAACTCGTTCCGGCGCTTCGCCCACTGCCGCACCTTGGTGAACGCCGGAGGCAGGCGGTCGAACAGCTTGAAGCAGACCGTGTCCACGATGCCCCAGTTGTCGAAATCCCTGCACCAGCGGTCCATCTGCGCAGCCGTCATCTGCGCGGGCTCCTCCACCATCGCGGCCACCATGCGCGCTTCGTACCAGCCGGTGTCCCACAGGGCCGCGGCCAGGGCATGGTCGCGACCGATCGTCCTGGCCAGCTTCAGCATATCGCCCATGGCCACGCCGTACGCCTTGTCCGTGTGGATGCCGTAGCGGGGCCCCATCTCGTCGCGCACCTTCCGCGAGGCATGCGCCTCCAACCAGGCCAGCACGGCCGCCACGTCCATCGCAGCGGCCGGACGCTTCGCCGGCGCGCGCTTCGTTCGTGCAGGAGCGGCCATGGTCCTCCGGTCACCCGATGAGTGGGCGGTTCATCTCGGTGCGCCAGGTCTTCGGGTCGGGATCCGACTCCGGGCCGTGGACATAGCATTCCCACAGGTCCTCGGCCTGGCTCAGGCCTTCGGCCTTCATCCAGCGGTCGAACGCGCCCCAGGCGTCGGGCAGGCCCTCGTAAGGACCGGTGTATACCGAGCGCGCCACTTTGCGGGCGGGCAGCCGGCTCGGCTTCACGCGACCGGCGGGCTTCACGGTGCCTTCCACCGGCACGCCCACCTCGAAGTCGAAGATCCCGGGGCGCATCTTGAAGTGGTAGGCGTACACCGGGCCGGCGGGTGTGAGGCCCTGGGCGGAGAGCACGCTCATCAGCTCATGGATCGCCGGGCCGAAGGCTTGCATCATCTCGGCGTGCGGGATGGTGAGGTGGATCACTGCCGTGGGACGGGCGGTGGTATGCAGGATCTCAGGTGCGGAGTTCATGGTACGGGGATATGGGGTTCTACAGGTGCGCGATCCACGCGCGGATGATGTGTTGCAGGGCGGAACGCTTCGCGGTGATCTCCCGGACGTCCCGGAAGGTCACCAGGCAACGGTCCTTGGCGACCCATTGCAGCAGGCCCTCCGGATCGGCGATGCGGCCTTGCAGCACAAGGCCCTTCGCCTTCACGCCGGTGTGCAGCACCAGCGCCACCCGGTCCTGCGTGCGCGGATCGGCGGGGTTGTTCAGCGTG
>JAFDZF010000013.1 GCA_018267055.1 Bacteroidota bacterium | reverse complement strand
GCTACCACACGGTGGACAGCCACATCCGCAAGATCTATGAGAAGCTGCACGTGAGCAGCGGCACCGAGGCGGTGAGCAAGGCGATCAAGGACCGGCTGGTCTGATCACACGGACATTCGGGATTGTCCGGGCCGTACGGCGCGTGGAATTTCGCCGGATGCATCCACGCCGCACCCCGGGCCCCATGAAGCACGTGCCGGTCCTCGCCCTCCTGCTGCTCGCCCTGCGGGGCATGGCCCAGCCCGACATCCCCGCGGGCATGGCCTCGCGCGAGCCGGGCCAGCACTTCCTCCGCTCCTACTGCGACACCGTCGCCCCCGGCACCGCGGGCCCGGCGCAGACCTGGGACATGAGCGCGGTGCCCGGCTGCGACACGCCGATCCTGTACGACTGGATAACGCCCGGACCCGCCGCCCCGGCCGCCTGCACCGCGGTGCTGCACTACGGCACAACGAGCTCCCTGGACGTCTTCGCCGCCACACCCGCCGCGTTCCAGCTGCTGAGGACGGCCCCCTTCCCCAACGAGGCCTGGACATACGACGACCCGTTGGACGTGGTGCGCTACCCGATGTCCTTCGGCGACACGTACACCGACACGTTCAGCGGCATCCATGCGCCACCGGGCGGGGCGTTCAGCGGCACGCATACGGTGACCTATGATGCCTACGGCGCGGCGACCATGCCCTGGGGAACGGTGAGCGGCGTGTTCCGCCTGCACATCCAGGACACGCTGTACATACCAGCAGAGGACTTCCGCTCGTACACCCTGGACGCATACGAGTACTTCTCCCCCGACATGCGCGAACCGCTGGTGCGGATCACCAACTACCGTTCCCTGGACGGCAGCTACAGGAACGGCGGCACCAGCCTGTTCGTGGCGGATCCGACCGGTGTGGACGAACATCCCACGGCAACGGCCCTCACGCTCACTCCCGACCCGGCACAAGGCGCGGCGCGGGTACGCACGGACAAGCGGGTGATCGCCGCGCAGGCGATCGATGCGGTGGGCCGCATGCACGGCATCCCCTTCACCCGTGCCGATCACGAGCTACTGGTGGACGTGTCGGCGCTTACCCCGGGCACCTATTGCCTGTTGCTCCGCACCGACACGGGCCTGCTGCCGGTCCGTTTCGTGAAGGAATAGCACCCACGGCCCGGGGGAGCGTCCACGACTTTTCGGGATTGCGGCCCGGGGAACGCGCGGATTGCTTTACCGCAACGTTCATCCCCGTCGCCCATGACCCTTCGTTCCGCCCTGCCGCTCGCCTTCGCGGGCCTTCCCCTCCTGCTGACCGCCCAGGTCGGCGCCCTCGATCCCACCTTCGGCACAGGAGGCGTGGTGCGCGCGGACGCGGGGCGAAGCGATATCCTGCGCGACATCACGCTGCAGGCCGATGGCCGCATCGTCGGCACAGGCTGGTCCTATGACGAGACCAGCACCGACCTGCTCGTGGCGCGCTTCACCAGCGATGGCACGCCCGATCCCACCTTCAGCGGGGACGGCCACCTGATCCTCCCCACGGGAGCGGGCTTCTCCGGCGGCGAGGCCGTGCGCGTGCAGCCCGACGGAAAGATCGTGGTGGGCGGCTACACGAGCAACGGCAGCACGAACGGCTTCACCGTATGGCGCTTCAACGCCGACGGCTCGCCGGACAATGGCTTCGGCACCGCGGGCGTGTTCACCGACTTCTTCCATACGGACGGCAGCTTCGTGACCGACCTGGTGCTCCAGCCCGACGGCCGCATCCTGATCACCGGTCCGGGCTACGACGTCAACGGCGCGGCCACCATCGAACGCTTGACGGCGGGCGGCACGCTGGATGCCACCTTCAACGGCACCGGCCGGATGCAGTATCCCACCACGCATCCCGTGCCGGCGCAATGGACGCCGAACGCGATGCAGCTGCTGGGCGACGGCCGCATCGTCGTGGCGGGCTCCACGCAGGCCAACGGCGAATGGGATCCGTTCATCCTCCGGACCACGGCCGCGGGCCAGCTCGATGCCCCCTTCAACGGGAACGGCGTGCGCGTGGTGGACGCCGCGCAGCGCTCCTATGCGTACAACCTCTTCGTGCGGAGCGACGGGCGGTACGTGATGACGGGCGAAACGCTCTTCAACGGCGCGTACGACCTGCTGTTCGTGCAGGTGGATGCGACCGGCGCCGACAGCGATTTCGGCACCACCGGCATGTGGTCGGTGAACAACGGAGCGAACGAATACTGCCGCG
Source organism: Bacteroidota bacterium (assembly GCA_018267055.1). GTDB lineage: Bacteria > Bacteroidota > Bacteroidia > Flavobacteriales_F > PHOS-HE28 > PHOS-HE28. The sequence continues at coordinate 18,569 of JAFDZF010000013.1, read as the reverse complement.
GCGCCGCGATGCAGGCCGATGGCCGGATCCTGGCGGCCGGGACCTCCCTGCCCTTCGGCGGCGGCGCGAACGCCTACCTGATGCGCACGGTGGCCAACGGCGAAGGCAACGACGTGTCCTTCGGCACCGGCGGCTGGATCATCGGCGATTTCGGCGACTGGACCTATGTGGAGGACATGCTCGTGCAGCCCGACGGCAAAGTGCTCCTCGCGGGCAACACCGCCAGCGGCGGCGCACCCTACGACATGCTGCTCGCGCGCTACGACATCAGCACGACCACGGGCGTGGACGGACCGGCCAGCGGAGCGGATCTCACCCTGTACCCGGTGCCGAACAGCGGGGCCTTCACACTGGCCGGCACTTACGCGGGTGAACGCATCGTCCTGCATGACATGCAAGGGCGCACGGTGCATGCACAACGCGCCGACGAGGGCCGTACGCTGCTGGACCTGGCCCTGCCCGCCGGCGTGTACACCCTCGACCTGCTCAGGAACGGCACACGCCGCACGTTGCGCACGATCGTCCGATAAGCTCGGTCCTTCCGCCCTCCCTGGCCGGTCGGGCCGGGGCACGCGCGATCCGCTGGCGGGTACGGCGCTTCGGGAAGCGGCGATCAGGCCATGCCCACCTGGCGCAGATGCACCAAGTGCGAGCGCAGGGCGCTGCGGAGCGAGGGGAACTCGCGGTAGGCGATGCCGAACTCGGCGCACACCAAGCGCAGGCGCTTGCTCAGCTCGGGGTAGTGCACGTGGCTGATGCGCGGGAAGAGGTGGTGCTCGATCTGGAAATTGAGCCCGCCGAAGAGCCAGTTCCACACGCGGTCGTGCGTGGCGAAGTTGGCGGTGGTCACCACCTGGTGCACCGCCCATTCGGCCTCGATGTGGCCCGCGCCGGCCTCGGGCACCACGAAGTCGCTGTGCTCCACCACGTGCGCCAACTGGAACACCACGGCCAGCATCACGCCGGTGACGAACACCATCACGCCGTAGCCCACCAGGGTGCTCACCACGCCCACCATGAACATGGGCAGCACGATGAAGAGGCCGACGTAGAAGGCCTTGGAGCCCCAGAAGAGCAGGTGCTCCTTGGTGTCCATGGGCTTCATCGGCGTGTGGTCGGCGATCTTGCCGGTGAAGTACTTCTTCAGGTCGTTGTAGAAGATCCAGAAGAGGTAGGTGAAGCCGTAGAGGAAGAGGCCGTAGATGTGCTGGAAGCGGTGGAACCAGCGCTTCTCCTGCCCTTCATGCACGCGGATCCAGGGCTTGATGTCGATGTCGTCGTCCACGCCTTCCACATTGGTGAAGGTGTGGTGGTTCACGTTGTGCTTCAGCTTCCAGAGGTACACGTTGCCGCCGAGGAAGTTGAGCGAGTGCGCCATCATCTCGTTCACCCACTTGCGGTTGCTGTAGCTGCCGTGGGCGCCGTCGTGCATCACGTTGAACCCGATGGAGGCCACGGTGACGCCCATCACGGCGCAGAGCAGCAGCGACACCCAGGGCGAGGCCGGGGTGAAGAACACCAGCACCACGTAGAGGCCGGCCAGCACGGCGCAGAGCACGCCGGTCTTGATGTAGAGGCGGCGGTCGCCGGTCTTGCTCAGGTTGCGTTCCTTGAAGTAGGATTCGGTCACCTCCCGGAGGCGCTGGAAGAAGACCGGGGCGGTCTTCGCGAAGGTCGTCTGGTTCATTGAGCGATGGCAGCGAAAGGCGGCCTGGGGCCGCCGGGTGCAAAAGTACGGGTGCGGGTGCTGCCGTCCCTTGGGGATCGTCATGCGCGTGTCAACAGGAAGTGAACGATCGCTCACCCGTGCCGCAGCGCCTTCACCGGGTCCAGCCGCGCCGCATGCAGCGCGCGGTACAGCACGGTGAGCAGGGCGATCCCCAGCACCAGCAGCGCGGCGGCGGCGAACACCCAGGGGTCGACGGCCGTGCGCACGGCGAAGCCCTCCAGCCAGTGCCGCACCCCGAAGAAGGCCAGCGGCCAGGCCACCAGGTCCGCGGCCAGCACCAGCAGCAGGAACTCCCGCGTCACCAGGGCGGTGATGGTGAAGCGGCCCGCCCCCAGCACGCGGCGGATGCCGATCTCCCGCGTGCGCCGCTCGGTGCTGAAGGACGCGAGCGCGTAGAGGCCCATGCAGGCGATGAGCACCGCCAGCGCGGCGAAGCCGGTGACGAGCGTGGCCAGCACGCCCTGCGCCCGGTACTGCGCCTCCAGCTCGCCATCGAGGAACGTGTACTCGAAGGGGAACTCCTGCATCCTGCCGTCCCACATCCGGTGAATGGCATCGATGGTGGGCCGTGGGTCGCCGGCGGCGATCCGCACGTAGACGCAGCGGAACCACAAGGTCATCCGGTCCCCGGGGCACACGTCGAAGAAGAAGGGCTCCACCGGTTTGAAGAGGGGGTCGAAGTGGAAGTCCTCCACCACCCCGATCACGTGCTCCATGCCGTCCGGCGTGTTCAGCCGCTTGCCGATGGCATCCTGCGGCGTGCCCCAGCCCAGCTCCTTCACCATGCGCTCATTGATGACCAGCGAAAGCGAATCCTCGCGCGGCACCGCCGGATCGAACCAGCGGCCGGCCGCCATCCGCAGGCCCAGCACGTCCTTCAGGCCGAAGCCGGCCATGAGCGCCGGGTAATACTTCCACTGGCCGGCGGGCATGCCCTCGTGGTTGAGCTCGTGCGCGTTGTGGCTCTTGCCGATGATGTCGTTGGCATAGCCCACGGCCGTCACGCCGCTGATGTTGCGCATGGCGGGGATCATCGGGAAGATGAAGCCGCTCATGGAAGGGCGCACGCGCAGCACGATGATGTTCGCGCGGTCGAAGCCCAGGTCGGCGGTGCGCAGCGCATCGAACTGGCGCCGCACGAACACGGTGGCGATGATGAGCGCGAGCGCCACGGCGAACTGCCCCACCACGAGCACCTTGCGCAGGGTGCGCCCCTGGAGGGCGCCGGACGACCGCCCCTTCATCACCCAAACGGGCTGGAACGAGGAGAGGAAGAAGGCCGGATAGAGCCCGGCGAACAGCCCCGCGCCGATGGCGATCAGGAGCAGGCGGAGCAGCAGGGCCCCATCGATGGCGAGGGCCTTGTCCGCGATGCCGTTGAACCACGGGAGCGCGAGGGCGATGAGGGCCACGGCCAGCACCGCCGCCAGCACGGCCACCAGCACGGCGCCCACGAGGAACTGGGCCACCAGCTGGCCGCGCCGTGCGCCCACGGTCTTGCGCACGCCCACCTCACGGGCCCGCCCCGCGCTCTGCGCCGTGGACAGGTTCATGTAGTTCACGCAGGCGATGAGCAGGATGAACACGCCGATGGCCCAAAGCACGTTCACGGTGCCGCGCTGCCCGTTGGGCGCCATCTCATAGTCCAGGTCGCTGCCCAGGTGGATGGAAGCGAGGGGCTGCAGGCCATGGTGCACCTGCTCCTTGAGGAAGTCCGGGTAGTACTTGTGGATGAAGTCGGGGAACACGCGCTGCAGCTCGTCCGCCGTCACGCCGTCCTTCAGGCGGACATAGGTCCAGCAGGGGTTCCACACCCAGTTGCGGTCCTCGATGCCCTTCCAGATCGCCAGCACCGAGCGGATGGAGATGAGCGCGTCGAAGCGGATGTGGGAGTTGCGCGGCACGGGCCCCAGCACGCCGGTCACCATCAGGTCGCGGTCCTTGTCCCAGCGGATGAGCCGGCCCATCGGGTCGGCGTCGCCGAAATAGCGCCGCGCCATCTCCGGCGTGAGCACGATGGTGTTGGGCTCCCTCAAGGCCGCGCTCGGATCGCCCTTCAGCAGGGTGTAGCCGAACACATCGAACACGGCGCTGTCGGTGAAGTAGACGTCCTGCTCGTTGTAGCGCTTGTCGTCCACGCGCAGGGGGATGCTCGGCTCCTGCATGTCGAAGAAGCGGACGAAGCGGTCGATCAGCTCGGGATGGTCCGCCAGCAGGCGCGGCCCCAGGCCGAACACGCAGCTCGACGAGCGCTCGCCCTGGCCATCGAGCTGCAGGTCGCCCACCACGCGGAGGATGCGCTCATGGTGCGGCGCGAAGGTGTCGTAGCCCTTCTCGTCGGACACGTACGCCCCGATGAGCGTGAAGGCCGCGAGGCCGATGGCCAGCCCCAGCACGTTGATCGACGCGTAGGACATGTGCCGCCGCAGGTGGCGGAAGGCCTGGAGGAGGTGGTCCGTGAACATGGCGGTGCAGCAGGGGGAAGGCCAAGTTGCCGCGGCCCGCCGGTCCGGGGAAGCGATCGGTGCGCCGCCGTTGCGGGCGTGATGAACGGTGCGCGCGGCGCGAAGCAGACGCCTGCCGAACTTCACCCCATGCAAGCGCGGCACCTCCTTCCCGTCCTGGCCCTCCTCGCCTTCCCGGCCCTCCACGCCCAGCGGCCCACGGCCACCTTCATCGGCAACTGCGCGTTCCGCATCGACCTGGGCGACTGGACGCTCTACAGCGACATGCCCTATGCGAGCGGCAGCGCCGGCTCCGACCCCTATGTCGTTCCCGACGGCTTCGACCAGGCCCGGGGCACCGCCCTCATCACCCATGCGCAGCCCGACCATTTCGACAGCGCGCTCTTCCGCCGCACCCGGCTGGAGCTCATCGCGCCCTGGCTGTCGCCGGAGGAGATGGACCGCGCGCTGGAGCGGGCGCAGGCGCACGGCCTCTATGTGTACCCGATCCCCACGCCGTACGGCGACGCGCCGCACGACTCGTACATCGTGGCCTGGTCGGGCCGCCGCCTGTACTTCACCGGCGACACGGAGGACCCCACCGCGCTGCTGAAGGCGACGAACATCGACGTGGCCTTCGTCACGCCCTGGCTCATCGATGCGGTGAACAAGCAGGGCCGCTCCATCGATGCGCGCACGGTGATCGTGTACCACCACCGGAAAGGCGAGCTGGACGGCAAGGAGGTGAAGGCGCCCTGCGCCAACTGCAAGCTCATTATCCCGCAGCCCGGGGACACGATCACGTTGTTCCGCTGAGCGCGGGCCCGGCCGCACCGATCTTCGCGACCATGACCGGTCCGCTCACGCCGATCCCCGTGGAGCTGGTGCCCTACGACCCGCGCTGGCCCGCGCTGGCCGAAGCGGCGGCCCGACGGTTGCACGCAGCGGTACCGGCGATCGTCACGGTGCACCACATCGGCTCGACGGCGATACCGGGGATCATGGCGAAACCGATCATCGACCTGATGCCGGTGGTGCGGGACATGGCCGAGCTGGACCGTGCGCAGCACGCCGTGGAGGCCTTGGGCTATGGCTGGTGGGGCGAGCTGGGGCTGCCCGGCCGGCGCTACTGCACCTTGTCGGACCCGCGCAGCGGACGCCGCCTCGTGCAGCTCCATGGCTATGCGCAGGGCTCCCCGGAGGTCGAGCGCCACCTGGCCTTCCGCGACCACCTCCGGGAGCGGCCGGACATGGCCCACGCCTACGAACAGGAGAAACTGCGGTGCGCCCGCCTCCATCCGGAGGATTCCTACACCTATTCCACCTGCAAGCACGACTGGATCAAGGCGGTGGAAGCCCAGGCCCTGGCCGCGCGCCGCAGCCGCGATCACTCATAGCGCAGCGCCTTCACCGGATCGGCCACGGCCGCGCGGTAGGCCTGCACCGTGACGGTGAGCACGGTGACCAGCAGCGTGATCAGCAATGCGGCCACGTAGAGCAGCGGCGAGATGGTGGCATGGTAGGCGAAGGTCTCCAGCCAGCGGCCGATGGCATAGAACGCAAGCGGGAACGCCACCAGCAGGGCCAGGCCGAGCAGCACGACGAACTCCCGGTTCAAGCGGCGCACGATGTCGAGCAGGGGCGCTCCCATCACCCGGCGGATACCGATCTCGCGCGTGCGCTGCTTCGCGGTGAAGTAGGCCAGGCCGTAGAGGCCCATCACCGTGAGGAGGATGGCGAGCACGGCGAAGGCGGTGAACACGCGGAAGAGCTTGTCCTCGGCCTGGTAGAGCCGGGCGATGCTATCGCTGAGGAACACGGGATCCCATTCCGCATCGGGCTCCAGCTGCTTGAAGCGCGCCTGCAACGCGGCGAGCTGGGCCGGCACATCCCCCGGGGCCAGGCGCAGCAGCAGGTTGCCGACGCCGTAGCGCGGATCGCCCTGGAAGATGACCAGCGGCTCGATGGGCGTGTGGAGGCTGGCGAAGTGGAAGTCCTTCACCGTCCCGATGATCTTCAGCTCCTGGTCCGGTTCCGGGGGCGTGGCCTGCGCATCACCGGGCACGTAGAGCACGCTACCGATCGGCTCGGTGAAGCCGAAGGCCTTCACCAAGCTCTCGTTCACGATGACGGCGGAGGTCCGGTCGGTGGGGATGCCGGGATCGAACGTGCGGCCCGCCGTGAGCTGCATGCCGATGAGGGCGGGATAGTCCGCATCGCAGCTGATGGCGGGCATCGGCTTGTCCACCACGCCGTCCTTCGTCCGGGCGCGCAGCACCCAGCGCTGGGTGCCGCCGCCGGGGGTGAAGTCGGTGAAGGCCGCGCCCTGCACGAAGCTCTCGCGGGCCAGTTCGCTCTTGATCGGGCGGATGGCGTCCCAGGCCAGCGTATCGTCGGGGCGCGGCTGCGGCATCTTCACCACCAGCACGTGCTCCTTCCGCAGGCCCATGTCGTTGGTGCGCAGCCAGTGCAGCTGGGCGAAGACGGCGAGGGTGCCCACCACCATGAAGAGGGCGATGGCGAACTGCGCGCCCATGAGCACCTTGCGGACGCGCTGGCGCCCGGCACCGCTGGCCACCCCTTCCTTCAGCAGCAGCTGCGGGGCGAAGCGGCTGAGGAAGAAGGCCGGGTAGCTGCCGGCCGCCACCCCGATGAGCACGACGATGCCCAGCACCACGGCGAGGAAACCGCCGCGCAGCACGTGCCCCAGGCCCACCTCCTTGCCGCTGAGCTCGTTGAAGCCCGGCAGCAGGAGGTACAGCAGCGCCAGGGCCACCGCCACGGCGATGAGGGTGACCAGCACGCTCGCGGCGATGAACTGCGCCACCAGCTGGCCGCGCTGCGCGCCGCTCACCTTGCGCAGCGCCACCTCCTTCGCGCGGCGGGTGGCGTCGGCCGTGCTCATGTTGATGTAGTTGATGCACGCGATGGCGAGGATGAGCACGGCCACCACGGCGAACAGGAGCACATAGGCCTTGTTGCCCTTCTTCGGCGTGTCGTAGATGAGGTCGTTGTTGAAGTGCACCTCGCGCAGCGGCTCCAGGTTGAAGCGCATGGTCCCCTTGAAGCCGATGTTCTTCCAGAACGGGAGGATGTACTTCGCGGTGAACGCGTCCATCTTCCCCTGGAACGTGCGCTCATCGCTGCCCGGCGCCAGCACCACGTAGTTGTAGCAGGTCACCTGGCCCCACGTGGTCATCAGCTGCTCCTTCGCCTTCGGCGGCATGCCCAGCAGGCTCAGGAAGCAGCCGAGCGGCACGTGCGTATTGTAGGCCCGCTCATCGATCACGCCGGCCACCTTGAGGGTGCGGCCGTTGCGCTCCACCAGCTTGCCCAGCGGGTCGGCATCGCCGAAGAGCTCCCGCGCGAAGCGCTGCGTGATCACCAGGTTGTCCGGCTGGTCCAGCGCATCCGGACCGCCCGCCACCCAGCGGTGATCGAAGGTGCGGAAGTAGGCCGTGTCGGCGTAATAGCCGTCGTCCACCGCGTAGGTGCGGCCGTTATAGGTGAACTGGCATTTGTTCAGCACATAGAGCTGGCTGCCGCTCTCGACCTCGGGGTACTCCTTCAGCAGGGTGGGCACCAGGGGGAACTGGGTGATGCCGAAATCGTCCTGTGAATCGCCGAAGTTGAAGTGCCCCTGCACCCGGAAGATGCGGTCGCCTTTGGCGTGGTGCGCATCGAAGCTCAGCTCGTCCTGCACGTACACATAGATGAGCAGGCAGGCCACGATGCCGATGGCCAGGCCCAGGATGTTGAGGGCGGCGAAGAGCTTGTCGCGCTTGAGGTTGCGCCAGGCGATGAGGAGGTGGTTCCTGAACATCCGTTCTCGTCGTTAGGGTGGAGGATGGCGGGAGCGGGAGGCCATGCTCCCGCTCCCTTCAGCGGTCAGATCACCTTCGACACGTCCACCTTCTCGCCCACCACCTTGCCGTCGAGCAGCTGGATGATGCGGTGGGCATGGCCGGAATCGCGCTCGCTGTGGGTGACCATCACGATGGTGGTGCCGCCGCTGTTGAGGCCGGTGAGCAGGTCCATCACCTCCAGGCCGTGCACGCTGTCGAGGTTGCCGGTGGGCTCGTCCGCCAGGATCAGGCGGGGGCGGTTCACCACGGCCCGCGCCACCGCCACGCGCTGCTGCTGACCGCCGCTCAGCTGCTGGGGATAATGCCCCTTGCGGTGGCCGATGCTCATGCGTTCCATGGCCTCCTGCACCCGCTGCTTGCGCTCGGCCCCCTTCAGGCCGGTGTAGATCAGCGGCAGCTCGATGTTCTCGCTCACCGTGAGCTCATCGATCAGATTGAAGCTCTGGAACACGAAGCCGATGGTGTTCTTGCGCACGTCGGCGCGACGGCGTTCGTTGTAGCGGCTCACGTCCTCGTCCCCCACCAGGATCCGCCCGGCGGTGGGGCTGTCCAGTAGGCCCAGGAGGTTCAGCAGCGTGGATTTCCCGCAGCCGCTGGGCCCCATGATGGCGACGAACTCGCCCTCCTTGATGTCGATGCTGACGCCGCCGAGCGCGGTGGTCTCCACCGTGTCGGTGCGGTAGGTCTTGGTGAGGTCGATGGTCCGGAGGAGGCTCATGGGAGGTGGGATGATGGGGTGGGAAGGCTGAACGTGCTTTACTCAAGGACGACCTCGTCGGCGTTGTTGAAGAGGTCGTAGCGGGACGTGATCACCTGTTCGCCGGCTTCGAGGCCGTCGAGCACTTCGTAGTGGTCGGGGTTCTGGCGGCCCAGGGTGATGGCGCGCTTCACGGCGCGGCCGTCCTTCACCACGTAGATCCACTGGCCGCCGGTGTCCTGGAAGAAGGGCCCGCGGGGCACCAGCAGGGCCTCGCTCTCCTCGCCCAGCTGCAGCCGCACCTGGAGGGATTGCCCGCGCTTGATCGCTTCCGGCTGGCCGCCCTCGAAGAAGAGGTCCACCTCGAACTCGCCGTTGGTCACCTCGGGGAAGACCTTGTTCACCGTGACGCCGTATTCCCGGCCGCCGAAGGCGAAGGAGGCGTGCAGGCCGGGGGACACGCGGCCCACGTAATGCTCCGGCACCCGCGCCCGCAGCTTCAGCCCGGTCATCACGTCGATCTGCGCCAGGTGATCGCCGCGCTGCTTGGTGCTGCCCAGCTCGGCCCGCAGGCCGCTCAGCTGCCCGTCGATGGGCGCGCGCACGGTGAGGTTCTCCAGGTTGTCCTGCAGGAACTTCAGGTTCGCGTGGATGAGCTCCAGCGAGCTGTTGATCTGCCCCAGCTGCGTCAGCCGGAAGAGCGAATCGGTGGCGATGTTCTGCACGAGCAGCCGGCGCTTGCCCTTCAGCAGCTCATGCTCCTCGCGGCTCCGCTCGAACTCCTGCTGCGCCACCAGGCCCTTGCCCATCAGCGCCTGGTTGGTGGTCCAGGTGCGTTCCGCCTGCCGCAGGTCGTAGTCCAGCTTCAGCAGCTCGTCCTTCAGGCGGGTGGTCTGCTGGTCCATGTTCAGCCGCGTGTTGCGCAGGTTGTTCTGCTGGTCGAGCAGCTGGGCCTCCCGGTTGATGGCGTCCATGTGCACCTGGGGGTTGCTCAGCTTGAGGATGGGCTGGCCCTGGGCGATGTCCTTGCCGTCCTCGGCATACACCGCCTCGATGGTGCCACCCTCCAGGGCATCGATGAACACGGTCCGGATCGGCAGCACGTTGGCGGTCACGGGCACGTACTCCTTGAAGGCCTGGCGCACGGCGGTGCCCACGCTCACCCGGTCCGCCTCCACGCGGGCGCGCCGGGTGGATAAGGCGCTGATCCAGAGCGCCATACAGCCGGCCAGGGCGGTTGCTCCGAGGCCCATCCAACGCAGGCGGCGCCGGCGGGCGGGGCGGGGGTCGATCGCGCGGTCCAAGGGGGTGGGGGGCTGAACCGGCCTTCCCAGCGGGGGGCGGCCGGCAGGCGCTAAACTGCCCCCCTCCCCCGCCTCCGGCCTAGGGAACGGTGATGGACCGGTGGGGAGTTGACGGGGTGGGACGGACCGGGAGGGCGCCCGGGGGTCCCCCCTGGAAAGGGGTCCGCCGGGGCCATGAAAACGCCTGAGACTGTTGCGGGAACGGAACTTCCCCCTAATTTCGCCCCGCTTTGCCCCGGTGGTTCTTTGGCGAGAGCGTCGGCGACAGGCATCAACCCAAACACAACGTCAGTCCGGAACACATGAACATTTACGTCGCCAACATCGCTTACAGCGCCAAGGACCAGGACCTTCGCGAGCTCTTCGAAGCTTACGGGGAAGTGACCTCGGCCAAGATCATCATGGACAAGGCCACCAACCGCAGCCGTGGCTTCGGGTTCGTGGAGATGTCCGACGACAACGCTGGCCGTCAGGCCATCGAAGGCACCAACGGCAAGCCGTTCCATGGACGTGACCTGGTGGTGAACGAAGCGCGTCCGCGCACCGAAGGCGCCGGCGACCGTGGCGGTTTCCGCAGCGGCGGTGGTGACCGTGGTGGCTACCGCGGCGGCAACGACCGTGGCGGTTTCCGTGACCGCGACCGCGGCGATCGTGGCGGCTACCGCCGCGACGAGTACTAAGCTCGCTCCCGACATCCTGGAAGCCCTTCCGCCCTGCGGAGGGGCTTCTTCGTTCCAGGCCATGCCGGTGACCATCGATGTCCCCGCAGGCCGCACCGGCGCACCCGGTACCTTCGCCCCCCACGCGCCGGAGCGCAGGCGCAAGGCCGTACCCGTGATCAAGTCCCCGCATTCCCGACAGGCCCTCCTGGCCCTGGCCCTGCTGGCCGCCGGCATCGTGCACGCCCAACCGCCCGCGCGGGCCGGACGCCCGGCCATCGGCCACCTCTACGGCCGCGTGCTGGACGCGCAGACCCGCACCCCCGCGGAGTTCGCGGCGGTGACGGTATTGGCGGCGGACCGCGACAGCGTGCTCGGTGGCGGCCTGGTGCAGGGCAACGGCGATTTCTCCGTGGACCGCCTGCCCACGGGGCCCTTGCGCCTCCGCGTCGCCTTCATGGGCTACAAGACGCTGGAGCAGCGCGTGGCCCTCACGCCGGACGCCCCCGAGAAGGACCTGGGCAACCTGCTGCTCGAGCCCGACCAGGTGGTGCTGCAGGAAGCGGAAGTGGTGCGCGACAAGGCCACCACGATGATGCAGGTGGACCGCCGGGTCTTCAACGTGGAGAAGGACCTGAGCGCGCAGGGCGGCACGGCGGTGGACGTGGTGAAGAACGTGCCGGGCCTGAGCGTGGACGTGGACGGCAACGTGCAGCTGCGCGGCGGCAACCCGCTGGTGCTCATCGACGGCAAGCCCACCACCCTGGCGCTGGAGGACATCCCCGCCGGCGAGATCGAGCGCATCGAGGTCATCACCAACCCCTCGGTGGCCTTCGACGCCAACACCAGCGGCGGCATCGTGAACGTGGTGCTGAAGAAGAGCACCAAGCCCGGCTACTACGGGAACGTGCAGCTGGGCGCAGGCACCAACGACCGCTACCAGGCGGGGCTCAACCTCAACGTGCGCGAAGGGCGCTGGGGGTTCAACCTCTCCTACAACTACAACACCGCCGGCAACCGCACCGACGCCCGCACCGACCGCGAGGACCGGCTGAACGGCGCCACCGTGGGGCGCTTCCACCAGACCACCGCGGCCAGCGGCACACGCCTGGGCCATGGCGGCCGCATCGGCGCCGATCTCCGCATCGACAACCGCAACACGCTCACCTTCGCCCAGAGCGCCCGCTGGCGCAACATGGAGAGCGACGACCGGCAGGACTTCACCAGCACCGCCGCCACGGACACCTGGGGCACGCAGCGCAACACCGAGGACAACCGCAACCTGAGCCTCACCTCGCAGCTCGGCTTCCGCCGCACATCGCCCAAGCAGGGCAAGGAGTGGACGGCCGACCTCACCTACAACCGCTGGGACCGCAACAGCGAGGCCGGCTACGCCACCAACACCTTCACCAGCGATGGGCAGCTGCCCACCAGCCCGCGCCTGCAGGAGAACCAGGGCGGGTCCGACCTGGACCAGTTCACGCTGCAGTTCGATGCGGTGGACCCGCTGAGCGAGCGCGACCGCATCGAGTGGGGGGCCAAGGCCGACCTGACCAACGACCACACCTGGCTGGACGTGGCGCTGACCATGCCCGGTGCGGGCACCCGGCCGGACACGGCGCTGAGCAACGACTACGACATCACCAACCGCATCAACGCCGCCTACTTCAACTGGTCCCACAAGCTCACGGCCCATTGGTCCATGCAGGGCGGCCTCCGCTTCGAGCAGAGCTGGTACGACATCACCATGCGCGGCAAGGGCGAGCGCTTCGGCTACCGCTACCCCGACGGCACCAAGGACCTGATGAAGGCGCTGTTCCCCGCCGTGTACTTCTCGCGGAAATGGGACGGCAGCCGCCGGGAACTGCAGGTCAACTTCTCCCGCAAGATCGATCGGCCGCGCTTCTGGCAGGTGACGCCCTTCGTGATGAACAGCGATAGCCGCAACGTGCGCATCGGCAACCCCGGCCTGGCGCCCGAGCTGAGCAGCCTCGCCGAGGTCAACCACCTCCTCCCCTTCCTGCACGGCAAGGCCACGTGGTTCACCTCCGTGTTCGGCAAGTACACGCAGGACGTGATCGTGAGCTACTCCACGCCGCTCGCCTCGGACACCACGCTGCTGCTCACCACCTTCGTGAACGGCGACCACAGCGTGAGCGCGGGCTGGGAGAACATGGTGAAGCTGGAGCCCGCCAAGGGGCCGCAGATCACCCTGAGCGGCACGGTGCAGTACGTGGACGTCGGCCTGGGCGCCGACGCCGGCGAGCTGCGGCGGCAGGGCGTGAACTGGAGCGCCAAGGCCATGGTGAACTACCGCCTGCGCAAGGACCTGGTGGTGCAGGTGAACGGCGAGTACGAGGGCCCGCGCGTGCAGCCCCAGGGCCGGACGCTGGACCAATATGGCGTGGACGCCTCGGTGAACTACGACCTCGCGAAGAACCTCTCACTGGTGGCGGCCGTGAACGACCTCTTCTTCACCCGCCGCTGGGGCAACGTGGTGGACACCCCCTACCTGTACCAGGAAAGCTACCGGCGCCGCGACATGCGCAACTTCCGCGTGACGCTCACCTGGAAGTTCGGGCAGCAGGACGCTTCCCTCTTCCGCCGCCGCCAGCAGCCCACGCGCGAGGCCGGGGGCGGCGAAGAAGGCTTCTAGGTCCCCCGCCCGTCACACCGGCCTACGTCCGCACGCGCTGGAGCACATCGTGCATCCAGAGGGCTTCGGAAAGCAGGTCGTCCAGCCGCTCCAGCTCCGCATAGCAGAGCAGGAGGCGCATGCTGGGCGCGTCCGCGTCGAAGAGGAAGGCCTTCTCCCCGATGCAGATGCGGTCACGGAACACCGCCCGGTTCTCCCGCACGTCGGCCGCCAGCTCGCGCAGGCCGCCCTCCTCGAAATGCATCAGCGTGGTGCCGAACGCCACCTGGAACCGGTCGCAGGAGCAGCAGCGGGCCACGTAGCCGTGGAGGCCATGGTGCAGGATGTCCATGCGGTCGCACATCGGCACAAAGCACCGGATACCCGCGGGAGGCGCCAATACCGCGATCGGGGTAAATGCGGACCCGCCGATCGGGAAGTGCTAACGACCTGTTAACCCCCTGGAACAGCGCGCCCGGGGCCGTAACATTGCGTGGACCCGATGCGCCGACGTACCCTCGCCACCCTGGTGCTGCTGGCCACGCTCAGCGTGGTGGGCGTGGTGCTCACCCAGATGATCTGGCTCGATCGCGCGCAGCAGTACCAGACCGAGCAGGTGGCCTTGCAGAAGCAGCAGCAGACGCAGCTCGACAAGCAGTTCAACGACCGCGTCACCATCGCGCTCACCGACGTCACCGAGCGCATCCTGTCGATCACCAAGGACCCGAGCGACCTCTTCGACGCCGTGAAGCAGGAGCGGCCGAACTACTTCGCCGTCACCATCAACGACACCATCCACCCCTACCTGCTGGAGGCCCTGCTGAAGCGCGAGTTCCAGCGGCGCAACATCCAGGACGACTTCGAGTACGGCATCTACGACTGCTTCACCGACAGCATCGTGTACGGCAACTACGTGAGCCTGAAGGACAGCGCCGCCACGGACACGGCCCACCACAGCAAGCTGCTCAAACTGAACAAGGACGGGCATTACTTCGGCGTCTTCTTCCCCCGGCGCACCAGCTCGATCTGGGAGCCCAAGCGCGGCAGCAGCCCCGTCACCTGGGTGTACCCGGCCATCGTGACGCTCATCGTGTTCGCCTTCTTCGCCTACAGCGTATGGGTGATCCTGCGGCAGAAACGGCTGGGCGAGATGAAGAACGACTTCATCGGCAACATGACCCACGAGCTGAAGACGCCGATCAGCACCATCGCCCTCAGCAGCGAGGTGCTCTCGGACCCGCACATCGCGCAGGAGCCCGAGCGCCTGCACAGCTACGCCGGCATCATCCGCACGGAGACCGAGCGGCTGCGCAAGCAGGTGGAGCGCGTGCTGCAGCTGGCCACCCTGGAGAACGACGGCCCCCAGCTGAAGCGCGAGACGGTGGACATGCGCAAGGTGATCGAGGAGGTGCGCCACGCTTTCGCGCTCCAGCTCCAGGAACGGTCGGGCACCCTCGACGTGCGGATGGACGCGGCGGACGCCCGGGTGAGCGGCGACCCGGTGCACCTCACCAATGCGCTCTTCAACCTGGTGGACAATGCGGTGAAGTACAGCCCCGAGCGGCCGCACATCACCATCACGGCGACCCGCGACGCGCGGCGCCTGCGCATCGCCGTGCAGGACCGCGGCATCGGCATCCGCAAGGAGGACCTCAAGAACATCTTCGAGCGGTTCTTCCGCGTGCACACCGGCAACGTGCACAACGTGAAGGGCTTCGGGCTCGGCCTGCACTACGTGGAACAGGTGGCCCGCGCGCACGGCGGCGGCGTGGCCGTCGAGAGCACCTTCGGCAAGGGAAGCACCTTCACCCTGGAGCTGCCCGTCATACCCAACGGACGATCATGAGCGAAGCGAAAGCGAACATCCTGCTGGTGGAGGACGACCAGAACCTCGGCTTCGTGGTGCAGGACGCCCTGAAGCGCAAAGGCTACACGGTGCACCTCTGCCGCGACGGCAAGGAGGGGCTCAAGTACTTCAACGAGCACGCCTACGACCTCTGCGTGCTCGACGTGATGCTGCCGCAGAAGGACGGGTTCAGCCTCGCGGAGGACATCCGGCTCACCGACGCGCGCATCCCCATCGTCTTCCTCACCGCGAAAAGCCAGACGGACGACCGCATCGCGGGGTTCAAGGCCGGGGGCGACGATTACCTCACCAAGCCGTTCAGCCACGAGGAGCTGCTGCTGCGCATCGAGGCCATCCTGCGGCGCACCAAGGGCAACGACGGCGGCGCCCGCTCACGCGAGGTGTTCGAGATCGGCAGCTACACCTTCGACCACCGCAACCTGCAGCTGAAGCACCCCGACGAGGAGCGCAAGCTCACGAAGAAGGAGGCCGACGTGCTGCGCCTGCTCTGCATGCACCGCGACCAGGTGCTGCCCCGCGAGCTGGTGCTCAACATGGTCTGGGGCGACGACACCTATTTCCTGGGCCGCAGCCTGGACGTGTTCATCAGCCGCCTGCGCAAGTACCTCCGCCACGACGAACGTGTGCACATCAACAACGTGCACGGCGTGGGGTTCAAGTTCCAGGTGGACTAACCTCCCGCCAGCACCTGCTTCACCACCGCAGCGATGGCGCTGCCATCCGCCTGGCCGGCCAGCTTGGCGTTCACCGCCTTCATCGCCCGGCCCATGTCGGCCATGGACGAGGCGCCGATCTCCGCCAGGACCGCCTTCACCGCCGCCTGCATCTCGGCGTCGCTCATCCGCGCGGGCAGGTAGGCCTCGATCACCTTCGCCTGGGCCTCGTCCTCGGCGGCGAGGTCGGCGCGGCCCTGCTGGTGGAAGATGGCCACGGCCTCCGCGCGCTGCTTGTGCAGCTTCTGCAGGATCTTCAAGCCGGCCTCCTCGGTCATCCCGCTCCCGCCCTCCTTCGTCAGTTCGAGCAGGATGGCGCTTTTGATCGCGCGGAGGGCGTTCAGCTTGTCCTTCTCGCGGGCCAGCATGGCGGTCTTGATGTCGGCGTCGATGCGCTCTTGGAGGGTCATGGGCGTTCGTTGGGAGCGGAAAGGTAGTGCCGCTCAAGACGAAGGCCCGTGCGGTGCACGGGCCTTCGTTCGGGGATCGGGCGGGACCGTCAGTCCACGTTGTCGTGGAGGAACGGGTTGTTGCGGCGCAGCTCCACGCGGCGCTCGCCGTTCTCGTCGGTCTCCTCGCTTAGCGTGTAACGGCTCACGTTGCTGTCGGTGCTGTGCGGGGTGTCGTTGAGCACGATGTTCTTGCGCTTGAAGGCGGGTTCGCGCTCCAGGTCGGCCAGCCCGTTCGGCGTGCGCAGGCGGAGGCTCATCTCCCGCATGCGGGACAGGCGCTCCTCCACACGGGCCTGGTGCTGCACCGGCGACGGCGACGTGCGCGGGGGCTCGGCGGCGGCGGCGGACGGCTGTGCGGAAGGCGCGGCCTGGGCGAAAGGCTGCGGTGCCGCGGTGGCCACGGGAGGCTGCTCGGCAGGCGCTTCGTACAGGTCGAACACCTTCTTCTCCACGGGAGCGGGCGGCGGCACTTCGACACGGGCGCGCGGGGCCTCCACCTCGAACTCGATGCGCTTCTGCTCCTCCATCGGCGCGGGGGCCGGGGTCGGGGCCACCGTCTTGATATACGGCTCCGCGGGCGGCTCGGCGGCCACGGGCGGCTGGGCCTTGGGCGCGACGGAAGCTCCGGTCACGGGGTTCACGATGGGCGCCGTGATCATCGTGGGCAGCTCGCTGTCCAGCGGGATCACCTTGCGCTGTGCGGGCTTCTGTTCCAGCGTGCCCGTCAGTTCGTTCTGGTTGAAGCCCGTGGCGATCACCGTCACACGGATGCGGTCGCCCAGGTTCTCATCGCTGCAGTAGCCCCAGATCACGTCGGCGCTGCTGCCGGCGGCGTCCTGGATGTGGTCGGTAATCTCCGTCATCTCGTCCATGGAGATGGTGCGATCGCCCAGGGCCACGTTGAGCAGGACGTACTTGGCGCCCTTGATGTCGTTGTCGTTCAGCAGCGGCGAGGCCAGCGCTTCCTGGGCCGCGCGGAGGGCGCGGTCCTCCCCTTCGGCCTCGGCCATGCCCATGATGGCCACGCCGCTGTTGGTCATCACCGTGCGCACGTCCTCGAAGTCCACGTTCACTTTGCCGGTCTTCGTGATGATCTCGGCGATGCCGCGTGCGGCGGTCGTCAGCACATTGTCCGCGTGGCCGAAGGCGTCGTCCATCGTGAGGTTGCCATAGAGGTCGCGCAACCGGTCGTTGTTGATGACCAGCAGCGTGTCCACGGCCTGGCGCATCTCCTCGATGCCCGAGCTGGCCTGGAGCTTCCGCTTGCGGCCCTCCCACATGAACGGCATGGTGACGATGCCCACGGTGAGGATGCCCATGTCGCGCGCGATGCGGGCGATCACCGGCGCGGCGCCCGTGCCCGTGCCGCCGCCCATGCCGGCGGTGACGAAGAGCATCTTGGTGCGCGTGCTCAGCAGCTGGCGGATCTCGTCCAGGTTCTCCTGCGCCGCGGCATTGCCCCGCTCGGGGATGCTGCCCGCGCCGAGGCCCTCCGTGAGGGCAGCGCCGAGCTGCAGCTTCACCGGGATCGGGCTCATGTCGAGCGCCTGCTTGTCGGTGTTGCAGATGATGAAGTCGACGCCGCGGATGCCTTGGGCGTACATGTGGTTCACGGCATTGCTGCCACCGCCCCCCACGCCGACCACTTTGATGATCGAGGACAGTTCAGCGGGCATTTCGAATTTCATGGGTCTCGGGGTCTTGGGTCAGTCAGCAGTTGGCAGGGGCGGTAGGCAAGGGCGATCGGCAACATGCAATGCGGCGTTCGTTGCCGCCTGCTCCTGCCCATTGCCGACCGCTTCCATCAGTTCTCGTCGTCGTTCAGCAGTTCGGTGGCACCTTTCAGCACCCGGTCGAAGAAGTTGCCCACGCGCGGGGTGGAGGCGCCCTTCACCTTGGAGGCGGCGGCTTCGGCCTGCTTGGGGCGGCGGCGCTCCAGGTAGTCGAAGCCCTTCATCACCAGGCCCACGCCGGTGGCGAATAGCGGGCTGGTGACGTCCTCCACATTGCTCTTCGCGAGGTGCTCGTTGGGGTAGCCGATGCGGGTGCTCATGCCGGTCATGTACTCGGTGAGCTGACGCAGGTGCTTCAGCTGGGCGCCGCCGCCGGTGAGCACGATGCCCGCGCTGAGCTGCTTCTCCAGGCCGCTGTTCTTGATCTCGAAGTACACGTGCTCGAGGATCTCCTCCATCCGGCTCTGGAT
>JAFDZF010000139.1 GCA_018267055.1 Bacteroidota bacterium | reverse complement strand
TCGGCTTCCTGGCCCAGGCCGACCGTTCCATCGCACGCGCGGCCGATCCCACCTTCACCTACACGGTGCAGGCCAGCGCCACGGACGTGAACGGGGAATCGCAGAGCAGCGAGACCTCCCTGAGCGTCGGCTACCGCAGCATCGACCTGACCATGGACGTGGGCGAGGGCCTGGACCGGCAGGGCGTCGACAGCCTGTCCGTGCAGGTGCGCAACCTCAATGGGCAGCCGCTCGACCTCCCGCTGGACGTGCGCATCAGCCGCTTGGTGCCTCCGGCCGTGCCGCTGCGTTCGCGTGTGGGCGACCGCCCGGACCGCCACGTGCTCTCCGCCGCGGAACACGCCCGGCGGTTCCCCGCCGACCCCTATGCCGACGAGGACGACCCGCTGAACTGGGCCAAGGCCGGCCCGGTGCTGGAGCGCACCGCCTGGACCGCCGGCGGCCGTGCCCTGCGGCTCGCGGGCCTGCGCGATTGGGACGTGGGCATGTACCTGATCGAAGCGAGCGCGAAGGACCCCGACGGGAAGGAAGTGACCGTGCGCAAGGTGGTGGCGGTGTACGATGCCACGGTGCGCAACACGGGCTTCGTGGGCGAGGCCGTGCACGTGGAGCCGGTGACGCCCACGGTGGAGCCCGGCGGCAAGGCGGTGGTGCTGGTGAGCACGCGGCTGCCCGAGGCCCACGTGCTGATGGAGGTGGAGCGGGCGGGGACCGTGGCCGTGCGCCGCTGGTTCGCCCTGCAGCCGGGCCAGCAGCGGGTGGAGCTGCCCGTGCTCGACGAGGACCGCGGTGGATTGGCGGTGCATTTCCTCAGCGTGGAGCGCGGCCGCGAGCACCGGCGCACCGTGGCGATCGACGTGCCGTGGAGCAACAAGGACCTGCGCGTGGAATGGATGACCTTCCGCGACAAGCTGCTGCCGGGGGCCAAGGAGGAGTGGCGGCTGCGCATCACCGGGCCCCAGGGCGAGAAAGTGGCCGCACAACTGCTGGCGGGGATGTACGACGCCTCGCTCGACCACTTCGTGCCGCACGGTTGGGACCTGGACGTCTGGCCCACGCGCCTGGCCCGGCTCGGCTGGGACCGGGTGGAGCCTTTCGGCTTGGCGAACAACGCCCAACTGTGGGCCGACCAGGCCCTGCCCGGGGACACCGCCCATGTGTACCCGGTGCTGAACACCTTCGGGGCGGACGACCAGTACATACACTTCGGCGGCCCCTTTGCCAACCACATGGTCCGGGCCGAGGTGATGCTCCAGGGAGCGGGGGGGGCCGTACCCAATGCACCCAAGCAGAGCATGGCCCGTTTCGACGGTGCGTACGCCGCGGATGAGACGGGCCTCGTGGCGCTTGAAAAGGCCGAAGCCGTTCCGCCGCCGCCGCCCGATGGGGTCGCCACGCCGCCCGCGGCCGGTGGTCCGCAGCCGGTGCGCACCGACTTCCGGGAGACGGCGTTCTTCTTCCCCGGCCTGCTCACCGATGCCGACGGGGCCGTGGTGCTCCGGTTCACGCTGCCCGATGCGCTCACCCGCTGGAAGCTGCTGGGCCTGGGCCACACCACCGACCTGAAGCGCGCGCGCTTCACCAAGGAGGCCGTCGCGCAGAAGCCGCTGATGGTGGTGCCCAACCTGCCGCGCTTCCTCCGCGAAGGCGACCGCATCACCCTCACCGCCAAGATCGATGTGCTGCCCGATGCCGACCTCGGTCCCGAGGAGGTGCCGGCCCCCCCCAAGGGCCGCCGGGCGAAGAAGGCCGCGCAGGCACCGGCCACGGGCCGCCAGGGCACCGCCACGCTCGAGCTCTTCGACCCGTTGACGAACGCCCCGCTGAACAGCACCTTCGGCCTCACGCAGAACACGCGGTCCTTCGCCGCGGCGCCCGGCAAGAGCGCCACGGCCGAATGGAGCGTGACGGTGCCGCCCGATGTGGGGGTGGTGGGCGTGCGGATGACGGCGCGGGCCGGCACGTTCGCCGATGGCGAGGAGAAGCCGCTGCCGGTGCTCACCGACCGCGTGCTGATCACCGAAAGCCTGCCGTTGCCCATCAGCGGCGCGGGCACGCGGACCTTCACCCTGGCGAAGCTGAAGGACGATACCAGCACCACGCTGCGGCACCGCTCGCTCAAGCTGGAGTTCACGCCGAACCCCGCGTGGTACGCCGTGCAGGCATTGCCCTACCTGATGGAGTACCCGCACGAATGCGCCGAGCAGGTCTTCAGCCGCTTCTATGCGAACAGCCTGGCCTCGTCCATCGTGGCCCGGCGCCCCGCCATCCGGCAGGTGTTCGAGCAGTGGAAGCAGGCCGGGCCCGAGGCCTTCGCCAGTGCGCTGGAGAAGAACAGCGAGCTGAAGGGCATCGTGCTGTCCGAGACCCCGTGGGTGCTCGATGCGGCCAGTGAGCGCGACCGCAAGGGCCGCATCGCCCTGCTCTTCGACATGCAGCGCATGGGCGGCGAGCAGGCCACGGCGCTGAAGAAGCTGCGCGACATGCAGCTGCGCAACGGCGCATGGCCGTGGTTCAGCGGCATGCAGCCTTCGCGGTGGATCACCCAGCACATCGTGGCGGGGCTCGGCCACCTCGAGCGCCTGGACGCCGCGGACCTGCGCCCCGACGGCCAGACCCAGGCCATGCTGCACAGCGCCGTGCGCTGGCTGGACGAGGATGTGGACCAGGAGTACGCCCGCATGCGCCGCGAACGGAAGAAAGAGGACCTGGACACGTACCGCCCGGACTACGGCACGGTGCAGTACCTCTATGCCCGCAGCTTCTTCCCGCGCTGGCCCATCACCGGCGGCACCAGCACGGCGGTGGAGTTCTACAAGCGGCGCCTGGCCGCCACCTGGCTGGAGTTCGGGCTGCAGGAGCAGGCGATGATCGCCCTGGCGCTGGACCGCCTGGGCGACAAGGCCACGCCCCCGCTGATCCTGCGCTCGCTGAAGGAGCGCGCCACGCAGAGCGAAGAGCTGGGCCTGTACTGGAAAGGGTTCGTGCCGGGCATGGCCTGGAACAGCTTCCCCACGGAAACGCATGCGCTGATGATCGAAGCCTTCCACGAGGTGGCCAAGGACGAGGCCGCCGTGCGCCAGCTGCGCCTGTACCTGCTGAAGCTGAAGCAGACCACCGACTGGAAGACCACCAAGGCCACGGCCGAGGCCTGCTATGCGCTGCTGCTCACCGGCGACGACTGGCTGGCCGCCACCGAAGCGCCCGTCATCACCGTGGGCGGGCAGAAGGTCACCGGGGTGAAGCCCGAGGCCGGCACCGGCTACTTCGAGAAGACTTGGACCGCGAACGAGGTGAAACCGGCCATGGGCGAGGTCACCGTCACCAGCACCGCTGACCGGGTGGCCTGGGGGGCGCTGCACTGGCAGTACCTGGAGCAGATGGACCGGGTGACGCCCCACGAGAGCCCCTTCCGCCTCCGCAAGCAGGTGTTCCTCAAGCAGCCCACGGAGCAGGGCGCACAGCTGGTCGCCCTGGAGCCGGGCAAGGCCCTGAAGGCGGGCGACGAGATCACCGTCCGCATCGAGCTGCGCACCGACCGCGCCCTGGACTACGTGCACATGAAGGACCTCCGCGCCGCGGGGCTGGAGCCCACCGAAGCGCTGAGCGGATACAAGTACCAGGGCGGCCTGGGCTACTACCAGAGCATCCGCGACGCCAACATGGACTTCTTCTTCGACCGCATCCTGCCCGGCACCTACGTGTTCGAGTACAGCTTGCGGGTCACGCACAAGGGCGACTTCAGCAACGGGGTGACCACGGCCATGTGCATGTACGCGCCGGAGTTCAGCTCGCACTCCGAGGGCGTGCGCATCGTGGTGCCGGAGTAGGGGAGCAGGAAGGCGCCGGGCAAGTCACGCCGGGGCGTGCACAACTGCCCGGGGCGGGGAGCGGGGCCCTGACGGGCGCCGCTAGCTTCGCGGTCATGAAGCACGCCTTCCTGTTCCTCCTCGGCACCGCCTTGCTGGCCGCCTGCGGCGATGGCAAGGCCGATGCCGCCAAGCGGATGGCCGCCCAGGCCGACAGCGCCCAGGCCGCCGCCGCGGCCACCGTGGACCTGGCCCAGTTCGATGTGCCGCTGCTGCTCACCGCCCCGGACAAGCAGCTCACCGGCGGCGCGGCCCCCACCGTCCTGTGGAAGGACGAGATCGGCAAGCTGGAGGTGAAGGCCGGGGACCATTTCGGCCTCACCATCGTGGAGGAGCCGGGCGACATCGCGCGCCTGAAGGCCGACCTGGACCGCGACCTGCTGAAGAAGAACACCGTGCTGAAGGAGACGCCGGACCTGTTGGTCTACAAGAGCGAATTCCCCGACGATCCCAGCCTGGTCTTCGTCCACTTCTACCAGGTGATGCGGTCGGGCGACCGCTCCTTCGTGGTGGAGGACGTGCAGGCGGGCATGCGCTTCACCGAGCAGGACGTGGAGCGGATGGCCGCCGCGGTGGAGCCCAAGCTCCCCGCCTGATGCGCACGGGGCTGTTGGCCCTGGTGCTCGCCCTGGCCGGCGGCGCCCACGCCCAGGAGCAGGCCTGGCGGGACAGTGCGGCGGCCTTCTGGTCGCGCACGGAGGCCGAGTTCGCCGACAGCGCCACCTCGCCCCTGAAAGCGGCGGACCGGGGCGTGTTCCACGGGTTGGACCGCTTCCCGTACGACCCGGCCTTCCACGTCACCGCGCGGTTCACCCCCACGCCGGACGCCACCCCCTTTGGCATGGTGACCACCACCGCCCGGCGCCCGCAGTACCAGGCCCATGGCCGCCTTTCCTTCACCCTGCAGGGGCGCCCTTGCACGCTGATCGTGTACCGGAGCCTCGATCCGGCGCAAGACCCGGCCTACGCGAACTACCTCTTCCTGCCCTTCACCGACGGCACCAGCGGGGAGGAGACCTACGGCGGGGGCCGCTACATCGACCTGCAAGGCCCGCTGGGCCCCACCGTGGAGGTGGACTTCAACACCGCCTACAACCCTTATTGCGCCTACAACGACCGGTATTCGTGCCCGGTGCCCCCCAAGGAGAACTTCGTGGACCTGCCGGTGCGGGCCGGCGTACGCAAGTATCATGACTAGCAGGGTGGAACCCCCTGTGCCGGGATGCGTAGAACAGGGTCGCGCAGCCCCATGCGGACAGCCTCCGATGCGCGTATATTCGACCCCTCAGACCTCGTCCATCATGCGCCTGCTTCGCATTCCGCTCGTGCTCGGCCTCTTCGCCATCAGCTTGGCCGGGAGGGCCGGGGTCATCGTGGTGGAAGGCAACTACCAGGGGAAGAACCTCTTCGTGCAGAACCCCTTTTCCGAAGCCGGGGTGGGCTTCTGCGTGTACGAGGTCACGGTGAACGACCAGGTGGCCACCGACGAGATCAATTCCAACGCCTTCGAGATCGACATGGCCAACTTCGGCCTGAAGGTGGGCGACAAGGTGGTGGTGAAGATCATGCACAAGGACGGGTGCACCCCCCAGGTGCTGAACCCCGAGGTGCTGAAGCCCAAGAGCACCTTCGACATCGTGAAGCAGCAGGTGACCCCCGACGGCCTGTTCCACTGGACCACCACCAACGAGACCGGCGAGCTGCCCTTCATGGTGGAGCAGAAGCGCTGGAACAAATGGGTGAAGGTGGGCGAGGTGATGGGCAAAGGCACACCGGGGGAGAACAGCTACGAGTTCAAGGTGACCCCGCACAGCGGCGAGAACACCTTCCGCGTGCGCCAGACGGACATGACCAAGAAGGCCCGCTTCAGCCAGAGCGTGACCTATACCGATCCCTCGGTGGCGGCCATCACCTGGTCGCCGGCCAAGCCGAAGGACGTGATCACCTTCAGCGGCAACACGCTCTACGAGATCTACGACCAGTTCGGCAACATCGTGAAGCGCGGCTACGCCAACAGCGTGGACGTGAGCACGCTGAAGAAGGACCTGTACTACCTGAACTACGACAACAAGATGGGCGAGACCTTCATCAAGCGGTGAAGACGCCTTCCGTTCCATGGAAGCCCTCCCGGTCGGAGGGCTTTCGTCATTTTAGCGGCGCCCGCGCCGGGGCCCTTCGGCGACCGACCCCATGATCCGCATCGAACACATCGGCATCGCGGTGAGCGACCTCACGAAAGCGGAAGAGGTCTATGGCCGCCTGCTCGGCACGCCCTCCTACAAGCGGGAGGCCGTGGAGAGCGAGGGCGTGGTCACCTCCTTCTTCCAGGTGGGGCCCAACAAGATCGAGCTGCTGGAGAGCACGCGGGAGGACGGCCCCATCGCGAAGGCCATCGCCAAGCGGGGCGAGGGCATCCACCACATCGCCTTCGAGGTGGCCGACATCCGCGCGGAGATGGCCCGGTTGAAGGCCGAGGGGTTCCAGCTGCTGAACGAGGAGCCCAAGCGCGGCGCCGACAACAAGCTGGTGTGCTTCGTGCACCCCAAGAGCGCGAACGGCGTGCTGGTGGAGCTCTGCCAGGAGGTCGGCTGATGGCCACACGCAAGGACACCATCGCCTTCGTGCTCGAGCGGCTCGGCCATCCGGACCGCTTCAGCGTGCGCGCGATGTTCGGTGAATATGCCGTGTACGCCGATGGCAAGGTGGTGGCCCTGGTGTGCGACGACCAGCTCTTCGTGAAGATCCTGCCGGCAAGTGCCGCCTTGGCCGGGACCTGTGAGCAGGCGTCGCCGTTCCCCGGCGCCAAGCCTTACTACCTCGTCACCGAGGACCGGTTGAGCAGCCTATCGGGCCTGGCGGCGCTCTTGATCGGCATGGCGGAGGGGCTGCCTGCGCCCCGGAAGAAGCGGGCCAAGCGCGGGTGATCGGCACGCGGGGAGCGGCCCACGAAGCAACTCCACGATCGCAGCACCGTCTTTCGGGCATGCAAAAAGGAGCGCGGAGAAAGAAAGCCCTGTTGGCCTTCATGAGCGTGCTTTGGAGCATCGCGAGCGTGGCACAGACAAGCTGCTTGCCCCATACCACGCATGCGCTGGGGGACGAGTGTTTGGGCGGTGCCTTGCTGAACTGCGGGCAAGCCATCACCCAGGTCATCTGGTCCACGGGTGATGAAGGGTTCGGCCTGGGCGGACTTGAGCCGGGCAGCTACAGCTGCATCACTTATGCCGGGGGCACGCCTGCGGATACCCTCACCTTCGTGGTCGAGCGGGAACAGTGGGTGTGGGCCGGCTATGGGAGCTATGCGATGGGGTTCGGGCGCACCATCTTCGGTGACCCGCAGGTCTCACAGTATTGCGACACGCCGGTCTTCAACGGGCTATGCTGCTACCCCGACGCGGCGCAGACATACATCGACCTCATCCAGGACGGCACGACCGTGCTGGCCACGCAGAGCAATGTCTTCTGTTTCGGTGGTGTCCACGCCTTCCCGGATGTGCCACCGGGGCATGCATACACCTTGCGCGTGCGCGACCTCCATTGCGGCCAGGTCCTCGAGCCGACCGATACGATCGTGGTGAACAACTGCGACAGCCTGGCGCTCGATCTGGGCGTGACCGCAACGGTGGACGATGATCACAACGGCTCCATCGAGCTCGTTCAGGCCGAAGCAGAGATCAGCGGTCCTTATCCCTTACCGGCGGGCCCCGTGCCCGGGCAGGTCTGGCTGTACAGCGGGCTCACCGACTGGAACGAAGCCGCGCCGTCGTATCCGCCCGGAACGACCAACGCGCTATGGACGGGGTTGGACTCGGGGTACTACCGCGTCGTGTTCCGGCCGGATGCCGGATGCAACTACCTCATCGACACGGTCCACGTGCCACGCGAGACGAGCACGGACATCACGCATCCCGAGGTGTCACGACCGGTGTTGAGCATCACGCCAGCGGTCGTGCACGATGAGATCTTTGTGCAAGGTCTGCGCAATGAACGGATCCAGGTGCGGGTCTTCGATACCGCTGGGCACATGGTCTCCCAGGGTCAGGTGACCGGTGGCCGCTATGGCCTGGGCGGATCGCCGCCCGGCCTGTATGTGATCGAAGCGGAACAGGGCGGCGCCACCGTTCGGCAGCGCGTGCTCAAGCCGTAAGCAGCCGCAGCCGCGCCACGAGCGCGGTGACATCCTCGTTCGCCAGTTCGAGGTGTTCCGCTTGCAGGCCGGCCGCACGCGCGCCCTCCACATGCTGGATGCTGTCGTCGATGAAGAGCGTGCGTTCCGGTGCGGCGCCGTGGCGCTCGAGCACGTGATGGAAGGCTTCCGCATGTGGCTTGCGCAGGCCGATGTCGCAGCTGTAGTAGGCGCCGTGGAACAGTCCCTTGAAATCGGCCACGCCATTGTCCCTGGCGATGATGGCCTCGAACGCCGGCACGTGGATGGCGTTGGTGTTGCTGAGGAGCAGCACCCGGTAGTGCTCGCGCAGGCGGTCCACCAGGGCCAGGCGTTCTGCGGGGATGGTGCCCAGCATCGCGTTCCAGCACGCGTCGATCTCCCGGTCGGTGATGTCGATCCGGTGGAGCGAGCGGATACGGTCGCGGAACTGGGCCGGGGAGAGCGCGCCGGTCTCGAAGCCGTCGAACAGGTGGTCCTGCTGCGCCTTGCTGTACAGCGCTTCGAAGCCCTCGAAGCCCAGGG